>DATETG010000014.1:0-15311 GCA_035283785.1 Candidatus Nanoarchaeia archaeon | reverse complement strand
GCTGTTCCCGAAATTCAGATGTCTGAAAGTTTCAAGCAAGGAGAAACCATGATTATCAAGGTCTCCGGGAATTTTTACGAGTCCTTGTCTGAAAACAAGATTTCTTTTTATACAGGTCATGTCGTGACCTCGGTTCCTTTTAGTGTAGGAAAATTGGAGAACGGTTTTTATATCTCTGCGCAACTTATTGATAAGAATCCTGGAAACTATTCAATAATTTTGGAAGATGTGAAATATTTTGAGGGAAACAAAATAATTGAGGGAGATTTGTCAAAAAACTTTTCTGTTACAGAAGAGTTTGCCGACTTTTCGGTTGACAAGGGATTTGTAATAACAGGAGAGAATTTTTATATTGAAATCAGAAATCTGGGAGATAAGGAAATTGATGTGAGTTACGTGTACAATGAAAATTCCGGGACATCAAAATTAAAGGTTGGCGAAACAAAAAAGATAGGCTTTAATGCAAGTAGCCAGGGGCAGAGTTTAATATCGCTGAGCTCCGAGAATTCCAAATATGAGATTCCTGTCTATATTTTCGCAGTAGAGGAGAAAGAAAAAACAAAAAACTTCAGGTTTGAGCCATTTTTGTTAAATGTTACAATGTCAACAAATTCGGAAACAGAGACAGTGATTTATGTCAACAACGTCGGAAATTTGGATATTGAAAATGTTTCCCTGGAAATATCAGAATCATTGAAGCCATATGTTTTTATTTTAACTGGAGATATTGGAAGTATGGTTCAAAATTCAAAAGAGATGATAGTTCTAAAAATAGTTTCACCTCAAAGCGAAAAAAAAGTAAGTGGTTTTATACGCGCTGTTGAAAATTCTCAAGACGAAGAAATTTTGCCCGTTCAGTCAGAGATAACATTGAATTTTTTAAAAGATTTTTCTTCAGTGGCAGAAGTTAAAGGGAGTACTACTGTTTCCGAGACATGTTCCAATCTTAACGGGAGTTTATGCACCGGATTGCAGAAATGCAGCGGTGAGATTAAATATGCCAGCGATGGTGTTTGTTGCATCCTTCCCGCGAGTTGCGAAGAAGCAAAAAGTGGCGGCAGTGCTGGAAAGATTATAGGTTGGGTGATAATGATCCTTATTGTAATCTTGGCTTTTTGGTTTTATCTTTTCAAATACAAGAATATCCGCACGTTTGAAGAATTGGTGAATTTTTTTAGAAGTTAAATCAATTTTTTTCCTTTTTTTCTAACTTTCTTTTTTGCTGGAGATTCCTGACCTTTCTTTTTCTCGCCCATTAATTCAAGAAGTTTTTTTTCAAGAATCATTTTTTCATTGCTTACAACGCGCGCTATTTCATCATATCCGTGCAATCTTCGCGAAACTTCATTCAATATGTCGTTCCACCCGTTATTGTTTAGCACTATGGCCTCGGGATAAACTATCTCTATGTGTGCAGGCATATACTTGAACATTAATATGACTATATGAAGAACATCTTCAACCTCAACCTCAACCTCTGCAAAATTCATGTAGAAATCCTTTTGATCTTTCATTAATTCCGGCTCGTTTATTTTTTTGCTCATGACTCTGACGCCTTTTTCCTTATCGATTTCATTGATTATTTTTTCAAGTGTCTCGGTCAGATGCTTTGGAGGCCGGCCTATAACTTCAATTATCATTACTGCTTGAATGCCCTTCGTTTCCTCAATCGAACTCATTTTTTTCCTTTCTTCCTTTAATCAAAAACAAAAACAGGAGCAGGATGCTGAAACCTACAAATCCGTAAATTGCGTAATTATTTTTGAATAAACTTTTTCTATTCTCTTCGGTATTTATACTTTTTGGCACAAGATTTATCACTTCGTTCTCAACTTTAATCGTCTCCACGCTAGCAATATTTTCAAAAATTTCCGTTTTTGTTTCATTCTCTTCAGTTGTTAAAATTTCTTCTTCCAGTGCATCTTCTTCATTCTTAGAGGATTCATCTTCAACACACGCAAGTCCCTGGGTTTTTATCTTGTTCAATGTTGCCTCTCCGATTCCGTATGCGCGCGTTAAATCGTTAACGGAAACATAAGGTCGCGAGTCAATTATTGCCTGTGCTTTTACAGGACCTATTCCATAAAGCTTATCCAATTCGGCTTTTGATGCTGAGTTTATGTCTATCTGTTCTTCACTACACGAAGCAAAAATTCCACCCACTAAAAAAATAAAAAGCGTTGCCAGAAAAAATCTTTTCATAAATCTACTTGTTTTTTTAAATTATAAGTTTTATTATATTTTTGAGGAGAAATATTTTACGGAAAAAACTGTGCAAACTTTTTGCCCTTCTCTCTTGCCTCTTTCAGCGATATCGCCAGATTTTTCCCGGAGTCCTTAAGAAATTTTGGTTCTATAAACAGCCACCCTTCCCTGTTGAATCTAAGTGCAATAACGGGAGTAAGGTCAAAAATCTCGGAAAAAATCAAAAAACTTTCAATTTGTTTTTTATCAATGTACTTTATTGGCTTTTTTGAGGACTTTACTTCGACGGCATATTTTTGTCCCCTCTTCCCCGCTATAAGATCGCAGTCGGCGTTTTCCATGGTTCCACTTCCAGCAACGCGAACCACGCGAAAATTGTTCTCAAGAAATTTCTGGAAGAGTTCGCGTTCAATTTTGCTCCCCTTTGCTTTGTTCTTCGGCATTTCTCAAGAAGAGCAGTTTAGCATATAAATTTTTCCACAAAAAACCTTAAAAACCCGTTATGTTTAGATTTTTAGTAAGTCGGGTAGCCAACGTCGGGACTTGCTTTTGGATAAGCGAATCTTGGAGAACATCAAGATTAGTTCTGAGGAAGGTCCGCCCACCACGAGCGACTTCGTGGTAGAGAGTATCTGTTTTAAGATAACTCGTGCGGAGTCGCAAGATAAAGGTTGTTCGTGAAAGCGAATTGTCGTGAGGCAAAGCTCTGCTACAGAAACGCCACAGCCCTTGCTGAACAGTGAAGTGTGAATGGAGTTACGACGCAAGGGATTTGATGAAACGAGCATCTCAACCGGTGCAACCTCGCGTCCTTGAATTCGACAAGGTTTTCGCCTTTGGCGAAAAAGGACCAATGGGCTTAGTGGAATGTTGGTACATTCCCTTCACCACTGAAAAGTTTGGTGAGGAATGACAGAAGGTGGCCTATTCCCGACTTACAAAATCAATCTAATGAAAATACTCCTGCCATCTGCCAAGGCAGAGTGGAGCTAAAAGCCTCTTTTGTTTTTGGATTAAGTGATTGTTGTAATTCTCCCATTTTGTACATGTCCAAGGCATTTTCAAGAGAAATCCTCGACGGAAACGGATTAAAATCGTGATTTCCTTTTTCAAGATAAAGATACGCTTTGATTCTCATGTCTTTTTCAAAGCAGGTTTTGCTATGATACAAACCCCCTGTTCTCTTGTCAATTACAAGAATAGGATTTCTAACTCTTTTTTGACAGCAAAGATTATCACAGTATAAAATTTCATTGCCTGATTCGTCAACTTTTAGCTTTTCTTTATGCAGTTCAAAATCAGAAGCCTTGAGAGAGTTACACTCTAAAATTCCTGTAGGTGTGTACATAAATCCCAATCTGTGTGCAATGTCCTGGTCTTCTTCGTTTAAAAATGAGGTGCCATATTCAAAATTAACACTTGCATCATAAGTATTTCCCCATCCCCATCCTGTAATTTCAACTAGATTAGCTGTTCCGCAAAAAAAAGATAATTCCGGGACAATTATTCTCGGATTATAAAAGCATATTTCTACGTCTCTGTTGCCGGCAAGTTTGCCAATCCAATTCGTTTTTCTTGCAAGATTCATACGCTGAAAAGCAATCCTTGCATTATACTCATCTTTAATCAGAGAGTCTAATTCTTTATGGTGTTTTCCATAATCCGACACCGGTTCAGTTAGATTTGTAGCATCTCTCAGAGGAAGCTCTCTTGGGAATAATCCAAGAAATACATTTTTTATCAGATACCATGCGCCAACTTTCGGAGCAGCTCTTGACACTGCTGCATTTAAATCCTGATAATCCTGAAAATTTAATTTTGATCTATCAAATGTCTCCATAAAAATAATCGTGAGTGTTATTTTATAAGGATTGTTGTAACCAGCAACATATTTAAAAAACAATTAATTCTTTTTTCTATAAGGGGATGTAGCTCAGCGAGAACACGAAGTTTTCTCGCGCACTTTCCGGTTTGAATTCGTTTAAACCGATTGGTTGCTACATCAAAACCTTGTGGGGATGTAGCTCAGTGGGAGAGCACATGACTGAAGACGAAAAATCAAAGTGTTAGATATCATGGTGTCGGGAGTTCGATCCTCTCCATCCCCATTTTTAATTATGCTAATCGGTTTCTAATGAATAGGTGTCTGAAACTGGAAAAACTCTTGAACAATTAAAACCAAAAATACAATGGTTGTACATATCAATTTGCGCTTTTTCTTTTGAATCATATCTTCCTTTATTCAATTGGGTCCCGTCGTCTCTTAAAATGTTAAAACCCCATATGGCCCCCCCCATTAAGTCGGTGTCGTTGCCCATTCTGGAATTAAAAAAATCTCTCCTCAATCTCCTCTTCCTGTCTTTCAAATTATCATCCATTATAAAATTAATCCCAAATTATATTTAAGGTTTTAGATTCTAAAAAATTATGTTGAATACTCCTGCAGCAAGAACTAACAATCCGAACGCAATAACGAAATGTCCGAATTTTACTTTTCGCGAAAATTCCATGAGAAGATGAATTGTCATCAAACCGAATGCGAAAGATACAATCAACGCAAAAAACATTTCCTTGATAAAGATGAAGCTGTTGAAGTTCAGAAAAACATTTCCTAAGAGAACTATTGGTAAACTCATTATGAAGCTGAGTTTCAACGCTGTCGTGTCGTTTACTTTTCTGAAAAGAAGTCCCGATACAGTCAACCCGCTTCTTGAAAGTCCAGGGATTACTGCAAACCCCTGCAAAATTCCAAGAAAAATGCTGTCCGAATCTTTTAGGTGATATGCTCTTCTAAAACCAGCATTACTGGCTCTTAATTGAAAGATTCCCGTGACTAATAAAAAAAATCCCACAACTATGTTAACAGTCGCACTCGTAAATGGCATTTCATTTATCTGTATTATCTCGATAAAATTCAAAATAGCCAACCCCAAAACTCCGGAAATTAATGTTGCTATGAACAAAAATCTTAATGTTCTTCTTGTCTCCGAGTCAGAGTATCTATAATTAAAAAGGCCTTCCGTCAAAATTAAAACCTCTTTTCTAAAATAAATCAGCGCCGCAAAAAAAGTACCCAGATGCAAAAGCAACGCCTGCCTTAAAAAAAGATTTAATTCAATAGGCTCAAAAAAATTTGAGTTTACAAAAAGCAACAACCCCTCAGAGCTTATTGGAATCCACTCCGTAACACCCTGAATGATTCCCAGAATAATCTGCTGAGTTAAATCCATAAAAAGATTAGAATTGAGGTGTATTAAAACTTTTTTGATTCAAAACTTTTATAAATAACATTTGTGTAAGTTAGAAAATGGCAAAAAAAGAGGGAAACCAAAATTCTGAAAGTCTTGGCGTCAGCGGTTTCACACTCGGAGTAGTGAGCATAGTTCTTGTGATATTCTCGCCTCTTGTCGGAATCATTTTGTCAATTGTAGGATTTGTTTTTTGCACAGTCCAACAAAAAAGAAAATCTACAAAACTCGGAAAAGCAGGAATTATTCTTTCAATTATCGGATTTATAGCCAACATAATATACTTTATTTTACTTGTTAAATATCTGATTCCCATAGTGCAAGAGCAAGTTGCAGGACTAAACGCAGGAGTTTATTAAATGATTTTTCAGAAAAAAGCGGCAGTTGAGATGTCCGTCGGAACAATTGTAACAATAGTCCTTTTAATGACCACTTTGATTCTTGGACTTGTTTTGGTAAGAACGATTTTCTCAGGGGCCATAGAAAACATAAACAGCATAGACCAATCCGTGAAGAACGAAATAAATAAATTGTTTGCGGAAGACAATGCCAGAAAAGTGGTCGTTTATCCTCCCTCGAGATTGATAATAATAAAGAAAGGAAATAAAGACTATCTTGGATTTGCATTTTCAATAAGAAATGTGGAGACTATCTCCGGGAAATTTGATTATACTATTACTGTAAACGATCCTGACTTGAAACAGAAATGCAATATAAACCTCAACGAAGTCGAGAATTGGATTCAGGTCGGGAGAGCAGGAAGCGTTACAATACCTCCTGGAAGTTCAATGCAAGATCCGGAATTTGTGAGATTCCTAATCCCTGAGACGGCACCGCCGTGCACAGTAAGATACGGAATAAATGTGGAGAAGGACAATGTGCCTTATGGGACCACGGTTAGTGTTGATGTCAAAATAGAGGCAGAGTAATTATTTAAAAATTGTTTTTTCTTATTAGTAATATGGTACTTAAATTGTATAACACTCTAACAAAAAGGAAAGAGATTTTCAAACCGATAAAAGATAAAAAAATAAACATGTTTGTTTGCGGACCGACAGTTTACAATCACTCTCATTTGGGGCATGCAAAAACATACATTCAATTTGATGTTATTGCGAGATACTTAAAATGGAAAGGATACAAGCTTTTCTATTTGCAGAACATCACTGACATCGATGACAAGATAATAACCAGGGCGGCAAAAGAAGATACAGATTGGAGAAAAATAAAAACCAATTACGAAAAAGCCTTTCTTGAGGACATGAAAAGTCTAAACATCAATTCTGTTGACAAATACGCGAGAGCCACGGATTATATCCGTGAAATAATATCTCAAGTAAAAAGACTTACAAAAAAGGGCTATGCATACAAGATATCTGATGGGTGGTATTTTGATTTGAACAAAGACAAAGATTACGGAAAACTTTCCGGAAGAAAGATTTTGAAAAAAGACGACGCAGTTTCAAGAATAGATGAAAACGTGGAAAAGAAAAATCACGGAGATTTTTGTTTGTGGAAATTTTCAAAACCGGGAGAGCCTGTTTGGAAAGCGGAAATCGGCGAAGGCAGACCAGGATGGCACATAGAAGACACGGCAATCACTGAAAAAGAAATTGGAGTTCAGTATGACATTCATGGGGGCGCAACAGACCTGATGTTCCCTCACCATGAAGCAGAAATTGCGCAAATGGAATCTATCTCGGGAAAAAAGCCTCTTGTGAGATACTGGCTTCACACGGGATTTCTGAAAATAGATAAAGCAAAAATGTCAAAGTCTCTTGGTAATTTCAAAACCATCAAAGATGTTCTAAAAGACTATTCCGGAGAGGAGATAAGATACTTCATGATATCTTCACAGTACAGGAAGCCGATTGACCTGTCAAAAAAATCCCTTGACAACGCAAAAAACTCGTATGAAAGACTGAAAAACATAATCTCAAATATTAAGGACGACAAAAAAACAAACAAGGAATATCTGCAGGAATTTGAAAATGCAATGGATGATGATTTCAATACTCCAAAGGCAATTCAAGTGATGTGGAATTTTCTCAGGGATGGAAGTGCTGAAGGAAAATTAAGGACAATAAAAAAATTTGACGAAGTTCTTGGTCTAAATTTATTGAAAACCAAAAAAGATGAAATTCCAAAGGATGTTGAAAAACTTGCAAAGGAAAGGCAAAAATATCGCGAGGAAAAAAATTGGAAAAAATCCGACAAGATCAGAGACAAAATTAATAAACTTGGATATGTTATTGAAGACGCTGAAAGAGGTTATTTTCTGAAAAAGAGGTAAAAGAAATGAGGGAAAATATCAGACAATATTACAGAGAGCATGAATCCTACAATCGCTATTTTATGAACAACCAAAAAAGAGTAAATGAGATAAAAAGTATTTACACTCATTATAAAAAATATTTTGGAAAAAGAGTTTTGGATATTGCTTGTGGTGGAGGAGTATTGGGCTTCATAATAGAACCAAAGGGGCACGAATATCTTGGGGTAGACGTAAATCCTGATATGATAAAAGGAGCTAAAGAGTATGCCACAAAAATAAAATCTAGAAATAAATTTTTATTAAGGAATATAGTTAAGTCAAAAGTCAATGGAAGATTTGATACGATATCTCTCATTGGTAACAGTTTAGCACATTTTACAACATTTCAATTTGTTAAGGTATTGGGGAACTTACCAACTGCTGAATATTTTATAATTGATTACCGGGATGTCGTTGAAATTCTATCGAAGAAACAATGGAAAGATAAAATGATTGAAAAAAGAAGCGGGAAAAAATATATTAGTTTAACAGAAGGATTTAATACAGAAAGTGGAGAGATATATAAAAGTTCATCTCAAAAAGACAAAAGTAAAAAAATAGAATTTATACACACAATTTGGTCCCCGTTCATTTTGGAACCTATGATGAATCTTAAAGGTTGGCAACTTGTTAAAAGAAAAAAGGAAAATGTCTGGCATGGCTGGATGGAGGTTTATAAAAAATAAAAATGGCAAAAAAAGTAGAGTGGTATCATGATTTTATTGATTTGAAATATCGACCGAAGAAAACCGATTTGAAAGTTTTGTTTTATTTCGAGCCATCAATCGGGATTACCAAGGATGATGCAATAGGCAGAATAGCTTCAGAATCATCTACGGGAACGTGGACTACATTGCACACTCTTCCAAAAAGGATGAAGCAAATAATGGCTGTTGCCCACAAGATAGAAGGAAATTATGTTCATATTGCATATCCGATTGAATTGTGGGAACTTGGAAACGCTCCGCAGCTGCTGAGTGGAATTGCAGGGAACATATTCGGGATGAAAGCGTTGAAAAATCTTAGATTAATTGATGTTTCACTACCAGAGAATTATTTGAAATCATTCAGAGGACCTAATTTAGGAATTCACGGATTGAGAAGATATTTCAGGATTTATGATCGTCCTCTTACAGGTGCTGTTCCAAAACCAAAACTCGGTTTCAGTGCAGAGGAGCATGCAAGAATGGGAATGGAAACATGGTTGGGGGGATTTGATTTGGTGAAAGACGACGAAAATCTCACAAGCCAAAGTTTCAATAATTTTTATAAGAGGGTCAGATTAATGTCCAAGATGCGTGACAAGGCGGAAAGTGAAACAGGAGAGATAAAAGACGCGCTGATTAACATAACTGCAGAGACAGGGGAGATGAAGCGCAGAGCAAAGTACCTTTATGATTATGGATTCAAATATGCCATGATCGACGTTGTGGCGTCAGGAGTTAGTTCTGTGCAAACACTTCGCGAAACTTTAGGGGATTACAAAATGGCAATCCACGCGCACAGAGCAATGCATGCATCGTTTGACAAAAATCCTCGTCACGGAATTACAATGCAGTTTCTTGCAAAGCTTATGAGAATGATTGGGGTCGAGGAGATACATTCCGGAACAGGAGTGGGAAAGTTGGTAGGGAGCGTCGATGAATTGAAAGCAGTTTCGTCTGTTTTGAGGGAAAAAAATGTGGAAGAGAAAAAAGGATTTTTGCTGGAACAAAATTGGCATAAGACAAAGCCCGCTTTTCCGGTGAGTTCTGGAGGGTTGCATCCAGGCTTGGTTCCTGAAGAACTAAAAATCTATGGGAAAGAATTTGTGCTTCTTGTTTCTGGAGGAATTCATGGACATCCTCAAGGAACGCGCGCTGGAGCAAAAGCTGTAATACAGGCCTTGGAAGCTACAAGAAAGAATATTTCCCTCGAAGAATATTCCAAAAGCAACAAAGAACTCAGAGAGGCATTGGAAAAATGGGGAAGGATGAAACCGAAGTAAGATTTATTAGTGCCATTAATTTCGTGAGGTAATGGGGTTTAGAAAATATGTTTTTAGAGAATATAGTTCTAAATTTTTAAATTACTTTAAGAAAGAAAAAGGTTATTTGAAGAGTGTTATACCTTATAATATTGAAATAGGGCATGTTGGAAGTACCTCCATAAAAGATATGAAGGGAAAAGGAATAATTGATATTTTAATAGGCGTCAAGGATAAAAAAGAAATTTTAAAGATTAAAAACATCTTGAAAAAAGAAGGGTACAAATCTACATGGGTGAGAGGACCCAAAGATAAAATTTCGCTCGAAAAAGATTATGGAATTTTTAGAAAAAGAAGATTGCATGTACATGTTACTTTTATTAATAGCACATCGTGGCGAGAGTATGTTTTATTAAGAGATTATTTAAGAAAAAACCCAAAAGTTGCTAAAAAATACGAAGAAATAAAGAAAGAAGCAATGAAAGTCTCAAAAGGAAATGGAAGAAAATATCAACTTTATAAAAAAGATTTCTTAGATAATATTAAAAAAGAGGTTTTAATCAAAAAGTAAAATGCCTCAAAAATTTCGCAGAGCTGTTTTTGTTGTAACATATGCACGGACAAAAAACGGGATAAAATATCTCGTCATGAAAAGAAAATTTCATTGGCGTGGCTGGGAATTTCCAAAAGGAGGCATTGAAATATCGGAATCTCTTGATGGTGCGGCCAGAAGGGAAGTCATTGAGGAAACCGGGAAAAAACCGCTTAAATTAAGAAAGTTTAATTTTCATGGGAAATATCTCTACAGAAAAAGATTTCCCGAGAGAATGGAATATATCGGGCAGAGTTTTATCCTTTATTGTGCCGAGATAAAATTTGGCAAGATAATAATTGACAGAAGGGAACATTCATCTTACAAATGGCTAAATTTTGAGGATTCGTACAAAAAGCTGACACACAGAAATCAGAAAGGCTCTTTGAACATTGTCAATGAATGGCTTCTGAGAGGATAGCCAAAGGAATTTGATTGTCTTTGAGAAATATTATTTTCTCAGGGTTTAACTTCTTTTTTATTTCATAAAATGTTTTTTTGGCGTCTCTTGGACCGCGACAACTGTACATGTTAAAATAAATTGCATTGTGTTCAGGGTAAGTGTGAATTGCAAGATGTGATTCTGATAGAAGAACTAGCGCCGTGAATCCTTGTGGTTGAAAATTGAACGACAAAAAATCAAGTATATTGAAATTGTCCTTTTTCAGCGCTTCCTTTATTGTGCTTTCAATTAAAGCGTTTTTCTCAAAAAATGTTGTATCTAACCCTGCCATTACGCAAGAAATTTCGTGCCCTACCATCGGAGATTTGTAATAATTGTTCATGTTTTATTTTCTTATTGTGAAATTTATTTTGTAGTTCTCGGCCTCGAAAAATTCCTTGGCAAATTCCGCGATTTCAATAGGATTGTAAAAATTGCATGAAAATACGTCGAGGAAGATGTTGTTGGTTTGATTCACGAAATGCCCGGATATAAGAGATGTTTCAATAAGTTGTGTCATTGAAAATCCCGAAACTCTTGGATCTTCACCGAAATCCACGACGACGGTTTCGCCAAAACGTTTTACCTTTATTTTGTCGCAGAGTTTTGCTACAAATTCCTTGACTTTTCCAGCGCTACGCACTAATTCAGGATTGCAAGTATGAAGATCAATGCCACTCCACAGTCCCCAGTAGTTCTTCTCTCCGAAATTCTCTTTTAATTTTTGTATCTTTTGTTCCAATTTAAGACAGATGTTTAAAACAAACAAATGTAATTAAATAATTTCTATTTAAAAAACTATTCCCTATAAATTTAAAAGAAGCCCGTACTTTTAGAGGACATGAAATTCAGGGAGATAACTCTTAAGTCGGGGGGAAAAATCCTCCTCGGAAAAGACGCAGAAAGCAACGACGAATTAATGAAAAAATTCAAGGGCAAGGCGAATATAATTCTCCATACAGAGGAGCCTGGAAGCCCTTTTTGTGTTATAGATACTCAAAGACCTGGCAAATCAGAGATAAATTCTGCAGGGGTTGCTTGTGCAAAATTCAGTCAAGCGTGGAGAGGCACTAAAAGTGACGTCGTTGTGAATATCTTTACCGGAAAGGACATAAGCAAACCCTGGCTTTCAAAAAAAGGAACTTGGAAGGTTAAAAATTCAAGAAAAATAAAAATAAACAAGAAAGACATTTTGAATTTTGAAAAAACCCTGGGGGGAAACTAAAATGCCAACAATAGGTAATTTACAATTGGGAAAGCAGGGAGTTACGGAGAATTTTCTAAACGGGCTGAGGAGTCAATTCAACACGCGCGAAAACATAAAGATCTCTGTTCTTAAAAATGCGACTCGCGATAAAAAAGAATTGAAGAAATTCTCCGATGAAATTCTTGAGGGGCTGGGTAAAAATTACACCTCAAGAATAATCGGCTTTACGATTGTGGTAAAAAAGTGGAGAAAAAACGTTAGATAAAGGAGTTTTAGTTCCGGAAGTAAGATTTATAATAAACATAAACTTAATCATAAAATGGAAGAGGAAATTATCAATAAAGATGAAGCAAAGAAAAAGATAATAATATCTAATTTGGTGTTGGGTGTTTTGTCAGCACTTATATTTCTTTCAGGATTTGCGGCAATATTTACAGGGGCGATGGTTACAGCTAGTTGTGCAACAGGAGAGAATTCATTGGGATTCATTTGCAGTGATGCTTACGGAATGATAACTATTTTTTTTTCCATAGTTTATTTGTTTCATTATTTGTTTTTTATTTTATCACTGATAATGTCCTGGGTTCTCTACAGTAAGAATAAATATAAGTGGGCGGTTAGGTGGGCCTATTCTCCAGTAATCACTTTATCAATAAACATCTTAATGATTCTGTTGTATAAATACATTTTTTTGTCAGGGTTTTCTTAAGATAATTTTATAAACCATTATCTCCCAGTTATTCTGTGTTGGACACTCCACAAGTTGGAGGATTCTAATTCCGTAAGGAATGCACAAAATAGAAAATGGGCGTTTATGACATAAATCCGCAGGAATATAACATCAAATTAGCTGACGCTCTGAAAAAAATTCCCGAAATTAAAAAGCCGGAGTGGGTCAATTTTGTCAAGTCTTCTCCAAGCAAGGAACGCCCAATTGAAGACGAGGATTTCTGGCACAAGAGGACAGCGAGCATTCTTAAGCAAATTTACAAGAGAAAACTTGTGGGTGTAAGCAGATTAAGAACAAAATACGGAAGCAAAAAAAACCGAGGTTATCAGCCGGAAGAATTCAGGAAAGCCGGCGGAAAAATAATCCGTACAATATTACAGCAATGCGACGCTGCTGGACTCACAGAGATGATAAAACCCCAAAAAGGAAGTAAAATCCGCGCGGGAAGAAAACTCACAGAAAAAGGAATTAAATTTTTGGAAGAGACAGACTGATGGGAATAAAAAATCCTCAGAAAAAAGCAAAGCTTGCAAAGTTCAACAGAAGAACAAAATGGGCTCCTGTCTGGGCTGTCCTGAAAAAGTTTGGAACCGGCAAGAGAATTCATCCTTCGAGAATCACCCGTCATAGAAGATCATGGAGAAGAACAAAACTTCACGTTAAACCTAGGAAGATGAGGAAATCACACTTCGGATAAAATGAAAATATTTATTGGACAAGCAGTTACTGGCGAGAACATACCAGAAATCAAGAAAGAATTAGTAGAAGTTTATACTACGTTAGAGAAAGCAGGACATGATGTTTATGACACATTGAGAGACGGACCAAAAGAATTAGGAGATAGACCAAAGGATGAAAGATTAGAATACGCATTTCAAAGAATTGATGAAAGAGATACATTTTTAGCGATTATAAGGTCAGAAAGGAGAAGTGAGGGCTTATCAAAAGAATGGGAATATGCCAGATCTAAAGGTAAAAGAATGCTCGCTGTTGTTAGAGAAGACATCTCAAGTCCGCTTGAAAAAGAAGCCGAAATAGTGAGATGTTATAAAGATAAAAAGGATTTAGTAAATCAACTTAGGGAATTATAAAAATGGCAGATGAAACTTTAAACAAAATTGAAAGAGAATATGTTATTCCGTTGAGGCACAAGTGGAAAATTGTGCCAAGATACAAGAGAGCCAACAAGGCAGTGAGAACTGTGAAGGAATTCCTTGTAAGGCACATGAAGATAAGAGACAAGGATTTGAGAAAAATAAAAATAGACAGGTATCTGAATGAAGAACTTTGGTTCAGGGGAATAAGAAAACCTCCTGCAAAAATCAAAGTCAAGGCAGTCAGAGACGGTGAAATTGTAAAAGTGGAACTTGCAGAATTGCCCGAAAAATTGAAATTCAAAAAATTGAAGGAAGAAAAGAAATTGCAAGCATCAACAAAATCTGAAAAAGCCCATATTCATAAGGAAGGAGAAGAGCACGAACACATTCACAAAGAACAACAAGAAAAAAAAGAGGAAGAAAAAGAAAAAAAGGCCGCCGTTGTGGAAGAAGGACAGAAAATTGAGGAAGCTCTTGCCAAAAAAACAAAGCATACTACAAAACCAAAGGCAAAGAAAAAACAAAAAAGCGAAGAAAAGGATTATAACAAGAGTTCTCGAGGCAGGTAATTGTTACTAAAAAGATGAAAAATCTTTCTAACAATCCCTTAGTATAAATTCTAGATGAGGTAATTTTCCCTTTAGTTCCCCTATAACCAGTTTCATTTCATCCATCGGAATTTTTGTGCACCCATAATCATCAGGAGGACTTGAAGTAACAAATATCTTTTTATCACTTGGGTTCAGGTTTCTTACTAATTCTTTTTCGACATAGTCTACGAAACCCTCAACACCTTTAGGAAAACCAGGACAAAATCCCGAGAAATTTTCCATATTATATCCACCAACAACTGAAGGTTGTAAATCAAAATGACTTTTCTTACTATACACATTGAAGATTAACCCACTCATAAAATCAGCAAAATTCTGCCTTATTTAAATCTTACTAAAAAATTCACTTCAAGATTTTTCCGGTTTCAGCATACCAAAGATAAAGATCCAGCTCTCCGAGATTTGTATTTGTCTTTAGCGCCAATTGCTTTAAGACGTTTTCTATTTCAAGATATTTCTTTGCGGTAAGCGATTTGTTCTTCGGTTTTTCAATCAATCCATGTTTGGCGAGAAAATCTATTATGTGAAAGTCAATTATTGCAATATTCTTGAATCCGATATTGCGCAAAAAGTGACTGGCCTCTTTCATTCCCAGTCCTTTTATGTTTTTTACAAGCCATTCTCTCATCTCATCCTCGGAATTGTTGTTGCTTAGCATTTCCATCATGCCATCTTTAAAATCGCGTGCCTGAAAAATGAACTTCGCCCTGGCGTTTGGGAATCGGTGCCCCAGTTTTGACAATTCACTTGCAAGGTCTTCCATTTTCAGATTTAGGAATCCATCGCCAACGGCATTTTGAATCTTTATTCCTCCTTGAGCCGAAAAATTGGCAGTCATAAGGCAAAAGCACAATTCTTTGAATATTTCGTCTTTGTTTTTGAGACCCAGTTCTGAGAAT
>DATETG010000013.1:0-12627 GCA_035283785.1 Candidatus Nanoarchaeia archaeon | reverse complement strand
TTGTTTAGTGGAAAATCTAAAACCAATGTCGGAGAAGCATTGTCCTGCTCAAAAGTCACTGATGCAGAACCGTTGTTTCCTAAAGTATCATTTGCATAAACTCTCCAAGTGTTTGAACCTTTTGATGATGACAATCCTGTAAAATCTAAACAAGTAGAATCAGGAGTGGAATTTGTTGCTCCTGAATCAAGAGAGTACCAGCAATAAGCACGATTGGCTGAAGAATTTGTTACAGTATAATTTAATTGTGTAACTGCTGTTGAGTATAATGTGCTTGTAGGATAATCTATTACAACTGAAACTGCAGTAGCAGGATTAAGTGAAGTTGCCACTATTCCATATCTTCTTGACACCCCCCAACTCCAGCTCATATTAACAGTTGAAGCTCCGCTCTCTTTGGAAGATGCAATCCATGTATCCGAACCTATTGCTGTAAAATTCCTCAAAATTTGTGATTGACCAGCACCAACAACAGGTGCTTCTACTGAACGTTTAGAAAGGAAGTCAATAACAATTTTGTTCGTTGCAGAAGCAACCAGAACGATAGCACCTGTGGATGTTGCTGCACTCGTTGCAGAGGCACTAATCGGATTTGATTGGTCTACTCCAAAATATGAAACTGCTCCTGCCGCTGTTGGAGTAGTAGCTCCACTCATATTAACTTTTATGAATTTTGCTCCTGAATCCGGATTCAGAAGATACCATACTTCAATGCTTCCTCCACCACCTCCTGGTGTTGTTCCATTTAATCTAGTGAAAGCTTGAGAACCGAAGCTAACATTGCTTACTTTAGTTGAAGAGGCTTCATCATATGCAACACCCACGATAAGAAATTTGTTTGAACCTACACCCACAGTGTGTTTCCACGTATAACTCGCGACTTGTGTTGCCTTTGCGACGCTCGTGTTTGTGTCATAAGTTATGGCTGCAGAAACAAAGTCGCTGACAAAAGCAATTGACAAAAATGCGATTAAAAATAAAAAAAAACAATTTATTATTTTTGAAAAATTATTCCCATTATTAATGATTCTCATCTCTTTTTTATCGGTTTCCACTTTTGGCAAATCTTTCATTTTAATATTTTATTTGTAAATCTTTCCGCGTTTATCAAAAACCTGAATTATTAGAATTTTATTTTCAAAATCAATATCTATCAATGCACGATAATCTCCAATTCTTAGTTTATCAATTTTTGATATAATTCTTCTTGTAACTAGCTTATTTGATTTTTTGAGAAATTTTTGAGATTGATTTGAGTATTCAACTTTGAAAGTCATAACCCTAATTCTTTTTTAAGGTCTTCATGAGAAATTCTTTTCTTGCTTTCTCTAACTCTATTTTTGCCCAATCCGAAAATTCTCCTTCAGAGTCCTTTATATTGCTGTTGTAAAATAATATCTCTTTTATAAGGGCCATGTCTTCCACAATCTTTCTTATTTCTTTATCGCTAATCTTTTTTGTTTCCATATTATTTTTAAACCTCGAAGACTTTTAAATTTTCCTCCTTTCAAATTTATTCAATATTTTTTCCATTTTTCTGATGTTAACAACTTCCGATACATATTCCGGTACCATTGTGCCAGATTAATCCGCTTGTTCCTTTTGTAGAGTTTGTAATGTTTATTCTCCCCGAGACAGTTAACTTGTGCGAGGGATTTGTCGTCCCTATTCCAATCCTGTTTCTTGTTGCATCTACGAAGAATGTGTTAGTGTTGAACGTAGAATTATCTGTGAAATTTGATGTTCCCTTCACCGTCAGTGTTTTTGAAGGATTTGTTTCCAGAATACCAATTCTGTTTCTTGTTGCATCTACGAAGAATGTGTTAGTGTCAAAAGTTGCATTACTTGTTAAGTTGAAAGTTCCTTTTACATTTAATGTCTTTGATGGATTTGTGTCTCCGATGCCTATGCGATTTCTTGTCGAGTCAATAAAAAATACGTTAGTATCAAATGTTTGGTTAAACGCGTCAAAAGTGTTTGATGCTTTTGTGTTTGCGAGCGTGCCGTTGATGGCGTTTACCCAGTTTATGTATCCTTTTCCCGAGATGAATGATGCAAGCGAATCGTTCTTTGCTCTTACATATGTTCCCAAAGTGTTGTTTTTCGCGACGATATATGATGCAATTGTTGAGTTTGTTGCGACTTGAGAACCTCCTGTGTAAATTGCTCCAGAAGAATAAAGGACTCCCCCAAGATAAAGGTCATTCCATCTTAACGTTGCATTTCCGATGTCAAAAGTGTTGTTCCATCTCGTCGGTGGAAGAATTGTCCCGTTAACATTTAGTGTATTCACATCCAATCCAGTAATGTTGTAGAAAAATCCTGTCTGTGCATAAATGTCTCCTCCGGAAATTGTCAAACCTGATGTTTGCCAGCCCCCATTAAAGTTAAATGTTCCTGTCAAAGTGTCGCCCGACGCATTCACGAATTTTATCCCTGCCCACGATGCAATTGAGTTGTTGAATGAAGTGTCTTTGGCGTCGAGATATGACTTCAAGGTGTTATTGAAATTTGTGTCTTTTGTGTCGAGGTAATTCTTCAACGAAGTGTTGAAGCTTAAATCTTTGGCGTCGAGGTAACTTTTTATCGTGTTGTTGTAAAGTCCGTCTTTTGCTAGAATGTAAGTCGCGATTGTTGAGTTTCTCGCGAGAGTTCCGTTGAATGCGTTTGTCCATGTTATTGCTTTTAGATTATTGATGAAAAGATTTCCAGTAACATTCGCGTCACCTAAAACATTCAGGAGATTTTGCGGATTTGTCGTCCCTATTCCAATTCTGTTTCTTGTTGCATCAATGAAAAATACGTTTGTGTCAAATGTTTGGTTAAACGCTCCAAAAGTGTTTGAGATATTTATTCTTGCAAGGTTTGTATAATTCATAGAACCTCCTCCTGTGGAATAACCTTTTGCCAGAACCCATATTGCTAAAGAATCGTTCTTTGCTCTTACATATGTTCCCAAAGTGTTGTTTTTCGCGACGATATATGATGCGATTGTTGAGTTTCTCGCGAGAGTTCCGTTGAATGCCTGGCTCCAGATTATCTTTCCCGTGAATGTTCCGTTTCCAAGAAATGCGTTTATTGTCTCGTTCAATTTTGTTTCATTGAACCTTAACTGGTTGCTTACTTCGGTAAACCATCCGCTTGCCCAACTTGTTATTCCGCTCCACCAGGTTGTTGAATTTGAAGTCGTTGCAGTTGTTGCGACTATGTCCGTGATGTAACTTCCATTACCGAGGAGAAATTTCGCGGAGATGTTATAATTTGTTAAGTCAATATTTGAATTATTTACTATCCCTGAAGCGTTTATTCGCATTGTGTTAAAAGTGTAAGGTGTCTTTGTGATTTTTGAGGTGCTTTGCAATACGCCATTGCGATAATAGCAAAGCCAATATTGCTTGTCATAATCAAGGGTAACATTTGGCAAATCATAGCTCACAATTCCTCTTACGTCTGTTGTGAGAGAAGTTCTGTTTGAATAAATTATATTTGCGGTTCCACATGAAGTGGAATTTGAAATGTTGAAGAAGAAAGTGTATGTTCCCGTGAGGACATATCCTGTGGAGTTTGTGACCTGAATGTTCAAATGCAAATCATCGTAAATGACTGTCGCGGAAACAAAACCCACAAAGAACAGAATTGCAAATAAAAACAACAATCGTACCTCTCTTCCCATGGCTAATTTAGAAAAAAGAAATTTATAAACTTTGTTAAGGAAAATGCCTCACTTGCCGAGAATACAATGACAAAAAGAAACTTTAAATATTACAAATGCAATCAAGTTTCACGAGCCCGTAGCTCAGCGAGAACACGAAGTGCGATTACGCATACGCATTGCGAATCACTGAAAATTTTGCTCTCGCGTACTTTCCGATTTGAATAAGTTTAAATCGTTTGGGTAGCTACGAACTCACGAAGCGTAGCTGTAGAAAAACTAAAATACCTTCGCTACGTGGCAAAAACAGAATGAGCCCGTAGCTCAGCTTGGTTAGAGCACTGCTCTTATACGAACATGATTCACGGGAATTATGGTTCTCTTGGAAGATTCTAAGAGAGGCAGGGGTCCTCGGTTCAAATCCGAGCGGGCTCATTTTGATAGAATAAATTTGTGTTCACTATGTTCGCCATTAAGTTTAAATAATAATTCAAAAGATGATGATTGGTTTTTATTATTAACTTAAACTGAGCGAGTTTGCGAGCGAGGAAACATCAATAACTAACTGCAAAAATCGAGGTATGTTGCTGACATAAAACATACAAGAAGTTTTAAAAATCAAATTAGCCCAATTATAAAATAAAGCCCCGATAGTTCAGCGTAAGGAAACGAGGTTTCCTTGACGTTCAACCTTCCCTCGACACGGAACGGCGATTTCCAAACACCTTGACGAAATCGCATAGGACTATCGGAAAAGCTGAAGCCCCGATAGTTCAGAGGCCAAGAATGCGGCCCTTTCAAATGTAAGGCACCTAACGGTTCCTTGACACTCAACCTCCCTTGAGTAAACCTCATGAGTGGTGGATGAAGAACGGCCGTGACCCGAGTTCGAATCTCGGTCGGGGCGTTTAAAGAATTGAGCGCAGCGAAATCTTTCTGACCGAGCAATCAGTTTAAACGAATATCCAAATAGGAAAGTGCGCGAGAAAACTTCGTGTTCTCGCTCGAGGACGGGGCGTTCTCTAAAAAAAAGTTTTCTTAAAGGTGCTTATCGCATCTTTATATGATTCGGGCGATTCGTCGTTTTCATCGTCGGTATACTGCCAGTTCCAGCACAAGTCATTGACAACATTAAATCCGAAAAATCTGAGGACTTGCTTTTGAATTCCTAGAACATTCTTGCCATTCCAATTTTGCCCAACAATTATAATCCCTACATCAATGTCTTTTACAATATTGTCTCCCTTAAGAGTGGAATGCCGGTTCTCTATCCACGTAAGACGCTCAATTAGTTTCTGATATATTGAATTTATTTGTCCCCATCTCACGCTTCCAAAAAAGACAACACAACCCGATTTGAATATTGCCCTTGAGATTTTCCACAGTTCATCATCCTTGTTGTTTATGCTTGCCCAGCACCGGTGATATCCTGACGGATTTTTTTTCTTGTCTTTCAAAACAGCGCCTTCAACTCCGCAATTGTTCCCTTTTGATGACGAGACATTTCCCTCGCAAGCATATATTTTCAATTTTGAAACATCAATCAGAACAACCTTTTTTCCGAGCTTCTTTTTAATCAAAACCGCAAGACTTGTGCTCTTTGGCGGAAGTTTTTCACCTTCCCATCGATTGGAAGTTGTTAAAAGAAGAATTTTGTTTTTCGTCTTCAAATACTTTAAAGTTTTTTCCAGATTTTTTCTGCCGTCAAGAATCACCCTTTTCATTGCTTAAGATTAGAAAAAATAGTTTAAAAATTTGTGTTTGTTCTTTAAGACACCAAGTTTTCCTTGAGAGTCAACTTTCCTTTGTTCATCATCTTTGGATTTTATGTTTAACACTTTAATATTTGAAAAATTATTCCTTTAGCACAACCACATTAGTCATGCCGCGTCTTTTTCTCTCGACGAAACCCTTTCCCTCAAGCCTGTCGAGGATTCTTGTCATTTTCGCCTTACCATAACCTGTTTTCTCAATCAAATCTGCCTGAAATACTGCCTTGTTTTCCTGAATCAACGACAAAATCTTTTTTTCCTCGCTTTTCAATTCAGAAGTGTCAATCTTAACTCTTCTTTTTCCGACTTTTCTTATTATAATTCTCTCCTGCGGTTTTGAAAATATCAAAAACAGGGCGACTAAAACAAGCAATCCAACAACTACCAGCGACAAGTAGGTCTGCTGATTTACCGCGGAATGAGTTGGACAAAAAAGTCCTTCCTGAATCAAGGCACAATTTTTTTCTCCAAATTCTTTTATGGCATTGTTGAATATGAATATTATAAATATAATCAAAATAGAGATTCCCAGCAAAAGATACCCAACATTTTTGTTTTCCATGACAAACTAAGAGAAAACCTGTTTAAGAACTTTTTGTGTACTGAAACTAGTTTCACAAAAGCGCTTAAATAAAATTCCATTCTAGTATGTTTATGAAAAAGCAAGAGCAAAATAAAAGAATAGACTATGAATTTTACGCACAGATTGCAGTCATTGTAGTGTTAGTTATAACTCTTTTTTATAGTTGGGACAATCCTACAGGAAATACTACGGTTGTAGGATTAGTTTCTGCTTCAGAGATTATTCCGACAGGAATCCCAGAGGTGTATGGAGAAGAACTCGGGATAAGTTATGATTATGTTTCTCCAAATAATCCGAAGCTTGCCGACGATACAATAAGATTCCTCGGAAATATTGATGTTGTGGAAACGCTTGAGGGAGAAGATATGGAAAGATATATCGATATACTATATAACCAATACAACGGAATCTCATGCGAATATTGTTGCGGAGCCCGTGCGATTATATTTGAGAACGGAGATATGGCGTGTGGATGCGCACACAGTTATGCTATGCGCGGTTTGACAAAGTACTTGATAAAATACCACCCTGAAATGTCTGACGAACAGATTTTAACAGAAGTTGGAAAATGGAAAGTCCTTTTCTTTCCGGGAATTCTTGAGGGAAAAGCAAGTGTAATGAAATCTTACGGAATTGAAACAAGCTACATAAACCTTACAACAAACACCTACAGAGGAATCGAGCAAGGAAAAGCAAGTGGAGGAAGCAGCCAAGTTGGAAGCTGTTAGTACAACATGGAAATAAGCAAAAAAACAATGCTGTGGATTGTCATAGGAATGTTGTTGATACTGGTAATTTTTTCAACATACAAACAATCAAATTTGAACGGAAATTCAATTTCTGGAAAATTGGATACCTCTGACTGGACAGAAAATGAAAAAATGAATTATGAAATGCATGGAACAATTCCTGCACGTGTAAGTAGCAGTGCATCTGCTTCTAGTAACATGGTGGGGGGATGCTAATGGATGCTGTGAAAATAAAAATCATGGAGGTAAAATGGAAATAAAAAAACAGAATTTAGGAAAGCTCGTTTTGTGGGGGATCATAGGACTGTTGCTTCTTGTTGTGATTTTCGCGACTTTCTTTAATGATGCTAGAAGCGTTAGTACTTTAGGTGCCAACGCAGGACAGGCGGCAAGTGCATATAGTGGAATGGTTGGTGGCTGCTGATGAAATGCCATGAAACAAAAGAAGAAAAAGGATGCTGTAACGATTTAAAAAAACAAAAAATGGAAAATAATCAGGAATCTAAAAAACCTAAATCCAAAAAGTGGATATTCTTAACTGTAGGGTTAGGAATTGTTTTTCTCACTGTATTTTTGTTTTTTGGAGATTCTAAAGCAAGTGGTTTTGCAACAATAAACTCAATTGAAGGAGAAATAAACATTTACAAATCCCTGACCTGTGGATGTTGCTCTGTTTACACGGATTATGTTGACGGAAAAGTGATTCCAAAAGTCAATTCATTTAATGTCCAGGATCCGGATGCGATAAAGGTACAGTACGGAATTCCAAGAGAACTCCAAAGTTGCCATACCACTATTGTCGGGAATTATTTTATTGAGGGACATATCCCTCTGGAGGCCGTTGAAAAACTCATGAAAGAACAACCAAACATAAAGGGGATTGCGATGCCCGGAATGCCTTCGGGAAGTCCCGGAATGCCTGGAGGTAAAACTGGGGATTTTATCATTTATTCTGTAAACAACGACGAAAGCTATGAAGAATTCATGAGGATTTAACATGGAAAAGAAATTTCTTTCTTTTTTTGTTCTGCCTATTCTTTTAATTGAGAACATATCTGCACATTGTCCTCTATGCACCATCGGCGCAGGAGCAGCGGCCGGCACGGCTGTTTGGCTTGGTGTCAGCAAGGTTGTGATTGCATTGTTCATAGGGGCATTTGCAATGTCTATGGGGATGTGGTTTGCGAAAATAGTAAAGAAGAAATATCTTCCTTTTCAAAAAACAGCAATAATTTCAATTATCTTTCTGACAACAATCATTCCCCTCATGCCAATATTCAGTGCAATAGGTCCGCTTTACATTCCATTCGTCGGAGATTATGGACTAACTTTCGCGTTCAATTATTCTTTGTTAAGCAGTTTTCTTGGAGGAGGGGTAGTGTTGATCTCTCCGAAATTAAACCATAAGATCAAAGAAAAAAGAAATGGTAAAGCAATTCCATTCCAAGGTATTTTGCTGACTTTTCTTCTGTTATTCATCACAGCACTGATCATTCTGTCTTTAACATAAAATGGAAACTAAAAATTTTATAAAAAAAATAGATGAAATAAAGAAGAAAAACAAATTAGACATAAGTGCATTTGGGGATTTGAGTATAGGACTAATGAATCTTGTAAGTTTGGAAGAACACGCATTTTTTAGCTATGTAAAAACGAGTAATGAAAAATTCTTGGACATGCTGGAATCAGTAAGAGAAGTAAGAAAAAAACTTCTTGGGTTAATTGTTGAAAAAGATGATGAAAGCGAAAAATGGTGCATGTCAAAGCATCTTCTTGCAACGAGCATGAGACTATATGAAGTTGGAAATCGCTTGCTCCATGAAAAAAAGAAAAAAGAGGCCGTGGAGATGTACAAAGACGCGGCTGAAATTTATAGTTTATTCTGGTCGTTGAATTCTAATTCAAAAAAGAAAATAAAAATTAAAGAAAATAGCAAAGAGGCAAAGGGCATTTTTTCCTCAATTAAAAAACTGCTAGAATGCTGTGATGAGTAAATTGAGAAATAAAAAACCTGTTTTCCTCGGGGTTTTGGCGGGAGTCTCTTTGTTTTTATTCTATATGTCTGTGATTACTTTTTTTCAGGGGTTTGAATTTGCAATTTTAAATTTTAAAAGTGTTTGGTACTGGATTGTTCCTCTTGTGATTGGCTTTGGAACTCAAATAGGATTGTACAACTCAATAAAACATACTGCACAAATGACTGGAACGGTTGCAGTAAGCGGAGGAATTTCAGGAGGTTCAATGATTGCGTGCTGTAGTCATTTTCTGCTTAACATAATTCCGATAATAGGGCTTTCAGGACTTGCTTTGTTTCTCGTAAAGTATCAAACGGCGTTCTTTGCAATAGGAATAATCTCAAATGTTTTCGGAATAGTTCTCATGTTGAATCATAAAAATAAAATGAAAAAAATACATAAAATTTAAGATGGATAAAAAAATAGTTTTGTGGATAATCATTGTGATAACCTTAATCGCATTGATATTAATGGTCTTTTTCCCGAACATAGGTTATGTAATAAGAGACTACGGAAAGTCAAATTCAGAGGATATTTGCTCACCTCCTGTAGGAATGAGTGAAGAAAAATGGCGCGAACACATGAGCCATCATCCTAATTTGTATAAGGGGTGTTTAGAAGGTTAGTTTTTAAATTAAATGATATTAAATTAAAAATGAAAACAGAAGATTTTGCGTATATCGTCGAAACAAAAAAAAGTTTTGAAGAGGCCGTTGTCTCGGTTTTGAAGGCAACTGAGAAAAAAGGCTGGGCTTTGTTTAATGTTTATGATGTCAAAGAAAGGCTTGCTGCGAAAGAATTTTCCCATGAAAAATTAAAAATTATCGAGATATGCTCTGGAAAGCATGCAAGCAATTTTCTCAACAAAAATAAATTAATATCTCTCTGTATGCCTTGCAAAATTAATGTTATTGAGGAAAATGGAAAAGTAAAAATTGCAGGAATGAATCCTGGAATGATTTCGCAATTCTTTCCTGAAGTAAATAAAGAGGATGCTGGAGAAGTAGAGAAAGACATAAAAGATATTGTGGATAATTCAAAATAAAAGGAGGTGAAAAATGGCTCAAAAATGGAATGAACTTGCGCTTGGATATTCGGGAGCAATAGTTTCCGCAGTTGGAATGTTCCTAATGGGGATTTTTGGCTACACTGGATTTTACAGGGGCATGGTCAATGTGATGCTGCAATCCCATATGTATTTTGCAGTAAGTCCCTTGGGAATCCTTGCAGGGATGATTGAGGCAGCTATCTGGGGATTCATTGCAGGATATGCAATTGCGTGGATTTACAACAAATTTGCTTAAAAAATTTAAGAACTGAAAATGAACATTTGGCTGATAAGTGTAATCGGAATTTTATTAATTTGGATTGTTATTTTTGTATTGAGGAAAGGATTAAGAAAAGAAATGGTTTGGGCAAGTCTTATCACCTTTCCGCTTGCATTTACAGAACCATTGTTTGTTCCAGAATACTGGAATCCTCCATCTTTGTTTAACCTTGCAACAACAACAGGATTTGATATAGAAAGTTTTGTCTTTACTTTTTCCATAGGGGGAATTGCCTCTGTTTTGTATGAATTTTTCACAAACAAGGAAAAACACAAAAAAATAAGCATAAAACAGAGACATAAGGAAATTGGCGTGTTCCATAAAATTGCCTTAATGTCCCCCATAGTCTCTTTTTTGATTTTTGTTTTTTATTTAGATATTAATGTAATTTATCTTGCAATACTTTCAATGGTTATTGGAATAATTTTATTATTGCTTTGCAGACCTGATTTAAAAACAAAAGTGATTACGGGAGGAATATTGTTTTTAGTTTTTTATTTTTTTCTCTTCCTAGTTATTAACTTAATCTCTCCAGAATTTGTTAAAGATGTTTGGACTCTAAACGAACTCCTTGGAATTTTTGTTTTGGGGGTTCCTATTGAAGAACTTTTATTTGCATTTTGTGTAGGGATGCTCTGGTCTGGTTATTACGAGCACGTTAAACATTTAAAATGAGAATAAAATAATTTTTAAATAAAAGGTGTCCTAATATCTTATGGAAAACAAAAAATTAGGATTGATGCTAATTTCAATAAGCAGTTTAGTTGGAGGCATGTTTGTTTATCACACCAACACATTGTCAGAACAATCTAAAGAATTAGGGTGCTTTGATAAGCCAAATTGCATTGACTAAACTTGGTAAAATAGAGATTTTTAGATAGGATGATACTAAAAATTGAGGAGTTAATTAATTACAAAACTAGTTTCACCGATTGGTTTATATAATTATTTTTTATTTATATCTTATGACATTTAAAAATTTTGTAAAGGAACTTAATGGCGAAGGAGTTGAAGGCGAGCTAGTCAAAACAATATTCATATCGCTCACAACTTCCTTCTTTATTTTAGGTGTTCTTTACATGTTCAAATTAAGATACATAGAAAACTTCATTCCGAAATATGGTTTTTATTTGTTCTTCATTATTTTGAGCTATGCCCTGATTTTGCCGTCGCTAAGACACGTTAGAGCATACAAGGAGTTTCCATGCATGAGCGGAATGATGATCGGAATGACAATCGGAATGATTGCAGGATTCCTCCCTGGATTTTTCATGGCCTCAACCAACGGAATGTTTTGGGGCAGTTTGTTTGGAATGTCAACAGGTATTCTTTTCGGGATTTGGAACGGAAAATGTTGCGGCATAATGGGCATCATGGAAGGAATGATGGCGGGTTTCATGGGGGGGCTGATGGGTGCGATGACCTCAATAATGATGTTCAATGACAATTTGAAATTGGCAGGAGTTGTTATCTTTGTTGTCTCGGCTTTTATATTAAGCGGATTAAATTATCTGATTTATAGTGAATCGAAACAATTGGAAAGAAAGCATAAAGATGGGGAATTTTTCACGATTTTCTGGAGCTTGCTTTTGACGGCGATAACAATATGGCTCAGCGTATTTGGGCCAAGGAGTGCACTGTTACAATGACTGATGAAATAGAAGTAAGGAAATCAACTTTGTACATAACGGGAATCGTTCTTTTAATTTTAGTGGGGGGTTTTTTTATGCTAAAGGTGGAAAATTCAAACTCTTCAGGGAATTTAGTTGATGCCGGTAATGGAGAAGCGCAGAAGATTACTTTAAGCATGAAAAATTATAATTATTACCCAAATACCGTCAAGGTTGAAGTGGGAAAACCAGTAAGAATATATCTTGATTCAAGCGTGGTGGGTTGTTATCGAAGTTTCACAATAAGAGATTTTGGAATTGCAAAATATCTAAAAACACCGAATGACTATGTTGAATTCACACCAACTAAAAAAGGAACCTACACATTCGCCTGCAGCATGGGGATGGGCACTGGAAAATTGATAGTAGAATGAAAACAAAAATGAAAGGAGGTCAACAGAATGAAAGATAACGAAACAATAGTTTGGATACTCATTGTAGTGGCAGTGATTTTCGTATTTAGCGGATTCGGTATGTTTGGATATGTGGGTACAAGCTATGGCTACAGCGGGATGATGGGAAATTATGGTTTCTCAGGAATGTGGGTTTTTCCGTGGATTCTTATGACTCTAATTTTCGTGGCTTTGATTTTATTCATAATTTGGCTCGTAAGACAGTTGCAAAATCCAAGAAGAAAAAAATAAATAAAAGAAAGGCAAATTTTGAAAAGGCAAAATGAAAAAAATAAAACTTAAAATTGAAGGCATGCACTGCGCGTCATGCGCCTCAAACACGGAAAAAAGCCTTAAGAAAATTCCCGGAGTAAAGGAGGCAAACGTCAGTCTAATGTTGAAGAAAGGGATGATTGAATCTGAAAAAGAAATTTCCGACGATGAGCTTAAGAAAGCCGTTGAGAGG
>DATETG010000012.1:0-8243 GCA_035283785.1 Candidatus Nanoarchaeia archaeon | reverse complement strand
AGAGATTATTGAAAAGTCCTCTTCGGGGTAATATTTTGAGTCGTTGACGCTTGTTCCTTCGTGGATTCCTATGAAACTCGGGACTATTATCAATTCCTTTTTTCTGAATTTTCCGACTAAAAAACACTTGTATCTCTCGCGCTTTATTTTCTGCTTGTCTGATATCGTGACAGAAGGGTGAGTATGTCCCATAACAATTGTTTTAATCTTTTTATCAAAAACTTCCGGAAAACTCTTGTGACCGTGTAGAAATGCAATTTCGCCTTCAATATGAAAATCCTTCATTTTTCTTTCGTGAAATTCAAACGTGTCGTGATTTCCCTTTATGATGATCACATTTTTGTCCTTCACGTATTCTCTCAAAAATCCGAGAATTTTATTGAACTCGTGTTTTTCTTTCCATTCGTAATTAAAAAAATGCTTTACATCGCCCAAAAAAACAATTTTTTTTAGTTTGTAATTTCTGGATTTTATTTCTGAAATAATTTTCTCGAGATTTTGGATTGTTTCCCTCACCTGCGATTCAGGAATCAAAAAACCTTTTTTTCTCAGCGAATGCTCATAGCCTACATGCAAATCACCTATTGTGAGTATTCCATGCTCTGGAAAAAAGACGCATTTGTCTACGAAAATGTATTCATTATCTTTCATATAAATTCAAGAAAATAAATGCTTAAAAATGTTGATGAATAAGAATTAAAATGGGAGAAGATTTAGAGTACACATTAAGATTAAAAGAAAGTGATTTGAGAGATAAGTTAATTGAAAGAATTAACAAGGCATATCCAGTAATGGAACATGATGAAGTAATTGGATATGCAAATCTGGCAATTGAAAACATGAAGCGTCAAAGAAATGGTGCTTTGGAAAGAGGACTTCTCTTATTTTGTCTAGACGAAGTGCAAAACGAAATTAATAAAGCAGGAGATGAAGGTCGCGGAAAATACGGCGCGTTTATAAAAACATTAAAAGAAATTGGCAAGGGTTATGATAGAGATTTATTAGTATTAAGCGGGCAACTTACAAAGAAATAATCTCTAATCTTAACTCATTGACTTCAATCTATCCAATGCGATTTCCGCGCTTTCCCTTATTTCCAAAGGTTCTTTTTCATCAAGAAATTGCTCAATGAATGGAATGACTGACTTGTCACCAAGTGTTGCAAGCGCGAGAATTGCTTCATGCCTTACAAAAATATTTTCATCTTTTTCCACAGCTTGTTTTAGATAAGGGATTGCAATCTTTGGGTGTGTGGTTTCTCCGAGGGAAAATGCAAATTCATGGCGTACTATTGGAGATTTTTCAGTGAGCAAAGCTCTCCCGAGAATTTTTATTGAGTTGCTGTCGATGGCATTTTCTAGATGAAATCCTGCCTGTATTTTTTCTTCTTTTCCGCTATCAGGATTTAGTATAATTTTAGACCAGTAGCTTTCTGCCCTCATTTTATTTAAACCACTCCATGTAATCATATTCTATCTTTTCTTTCAAGGAATCAGATTTCATAATCAAACGCAAACCATATCCAGAATTAAGATTTTGTATGTTCATTAAAATTCTGCTTGTTCTTCCGTTTCCGTCAACGAAAGGATGAATCTTCAGAAATTTAACATGTTCGCTTTTTATTTCTTCTGTGGAATCTTTCAGCTCTTTAAAATTCATAAACCACTCTTTCATTGCTACTTCAATTTTTTCAGGAGGAAAAGTGTCTTCTCTATCCCCTACCACTACCTGAACCGTCCTGTACCTTCCAGCAATATCCCTATTTATTCTTCTCATCAGCAAGAAATGAATATTGCTCACGTAACCATTGGGAATTTTTAACCTATTTGATTTTGCATAATTCCATGCAATAAACGAATCCATCAATGCCATGTCAGAAGATTCAGATTCGACCAGATTACTTTGATACAATATTCGCGCCTCTTCTTCAGAAATATTCTTCGCAATTTTATCCAAAAAATTGTTGGTATACAATTTGTCCTCAAAGGCAAGATTCATTCTCCTTTCTCCTTGATTATTTTCAAATGCTCGGCATGCATTCTTTTTAAAAATTCCTGTCTATCTTCTATTTTTATCAAGTCACTGTAACCCTGAAGCACAAGATTGGTTGCAAATGGCGAGGCGATTTTTGTTTTTTTTATTTGTACTGAAATTTTTCCCTGTGAAATCCAGTCAAGAACTTTTTTTGCATTCTCAATGTCCATCAAATCCTCAAGGACTTCGCGCCTCGCTTCGCGCAAAATTGGAAATTCATTTGACAGTTTTTTAACTGCGTGCAAAAGGAAATGGCTTCTCATATGCTGTTTTCCAACTGTCTTGTTTCTCCCCTTGTAATTTCTTAGAATCATCAGACTTCGCGCCGCGCAATGCCTGAACCGTCGCGCCAGCACATCTGTTTTTTCAATTGCCTTCTCAAGAACATCATTAAGGTTTTTTTCATTAATCAAATATTTCAGTGCTTTCTCAAATGTCTCAGAATTTGCAGACTCACCTGCGAGATAAAATCCGTTATCATTTATCCCCACTTCAACATCTCTTCTTCCGGAAGAACCCATGAGATATCCAAAGGCCCTTGAGAGAGCATCATTGACTCTTCGACCATACATGCTATGAAAAATCAAATAATCTTTTTTTTCCAACGTAAATTTTTCAACGAGTATTAAGTTTTCATTCGGGATTTCCAGGAATTTATACTGTTCAAGAAAGTAGTCATATATTAACTTTGAGACATTTTCTCCGAGATAAAGATGATTTCTTATAAAACCCAAAACGTCTTTTTTCTTTTTTTTGTCCAAAACATTTTTCATAAGTTTCCTAAAATTTCCCACTTCCAATGCGGAATCAAAACTTAAAGGGAGCATTTCACTAAACCACGACGGAATTGTCGGAGAAAGCCCTTCTGCAGACGCAACATAAACATTCATTCCTCTTGTGTATCTGTACAAATACTTTTTTCCTCCAAGAACGAATACATCGCCCCGCTTCATTCTTTCCAAAAATCCCTCGTCAATAGCTCCAAGAATTTCACCCGTTTGCAATTTTACATTTATAAAATCCTCTTCGGGAATTGTTCCTATATTTGTCAAGTAAAGGACACGGGCAAGTTTTCCTCTTTTTCCAATTTGCTTTGTTTCAGGATTATACCAAATTTTCCCGTAGACATTATTTTTCTCAAGTTCGTATTCTCCCGAGAGATAACTTATCACATCAAGAAAATTCTTTCGCGAAAGCTTTTCGTAACAATAGCTTTTTTTTATCAATGAAAAAACTTCTTCCATCCCCCATATCTTGTATATGGCCATTCCAAAAATTTGCTGGCTTAGCACGTCAAGACAGTTTTTAGGAAAAGTTATTTTGTTTATCTTCTTTTCAATCATCTCTTTTTGAATGACACTGCACTCAACCAAATCATCCCTGTCCATCACTATAAATCTTCCTTTTGCAACTTCGTGTAGTTTGTGTCCTGCACGTCCAAGACGCTGCAATGCCCTTGAGCTTGATTTTGGCGAACCAATCATCAAAACCAAATCAATATATCCGATGTCAACCCCCAATTCCAAACTTGTTGAGCAAACAACAACCTTTAACTTCCCACTTCTCAAGCGCTCTTCTATGTCAAATCTATGGCTCTTGCTCAACGATGAGTGATGTGCTGCGATATTGTCATCTCCATACTCTGTCGGGAATTTTTCCTTAAGATGGTTTACAACTCTTTCAGTTGCAGAACGCGTGTTGGTGAAGATTAAAGTTGTCTTGTGTTTTTTCACCAAATCATCTATAAGAACATACATCTTGTGTGAGACATTTTTTCCCTCGATAAAATCCTCAACAGGAGAAAGCACATCAACATCAATCTTCTTGTTCAGAGGAACTCTGGCAAATTCTACAACTCTTGATTTTTCTTCCCCTACCAAATATCTTGCAACCTCTTCCATCGGTTCAACTGTGGCACTTAACCCTATCTTAGTCGGAAAAATTCTGCTAACCTCGTTCAAACGTTCCAAAGTTAATGAAAGATAAGTGCCTCTTTTGTTATCCATTGCATGAATTTCATCAACGATGCAAAATTCAACTTCGGAAAGATGAGAAACAAATTTTTTCGATGTGAGTACAATGGCCAGCGATTCGGGTGTTGTTATCAGGATGTGGGGTGATTTTCTTGTCATCTTTGCCTTTTCCGACGGGGTTGTGTCTCCTGTCCTTAAAGCAATTCGGATATCCTGAAGATGAATGTTTTTATTTTTCGCAATTTTTTTTATTTCTTCCAAAGGCTCAACAAGGTTCTTGTGAATATCGTTGCTTAATGCCTTTAACGGAGAAGTGTAAACTGCGTAAATTTTGTCCTTAAGTTCGCCTTTCTCGGCAAGTATTACCAGATAATTTAAAATGGAAAGAAATGCGGTGAGAGTTTTTGTTCCTCCTGTCGGAGCTGAGATAAGAATGTTTTTCCTCTCCCAAATGTTCAAAACCCCATACTCTTGAGTGACTGAAAAATCTTCGAATCTTGAAAAAAACCACTCCTTCACAAGAGGATGAAGAATTTTCCTTGTTTGAACTTTGCTTCTTCTTTTAGCTTCCACCACAGATGTCATAAATATATACTGCAGAATATAGATTTAATAAGATTGCTGTTCCTAATTCCTATCTGAGAAAAAATTAACCTTGATTTTTATCTCGCCATTCTTGTTAACACAATTGACAATTTTATTCACCATTCTCCTGTCAATTTTTTTCATGTCTTTTCCATTAGAACACAATGAATAGTTATCGGCAATGTTAAATCCAGGAAAGTTTTTTCCTTTTTCAAAAAGGTGTTTTCCTTTTTTAGTGTAAGTCCATTCTGAATACCCTAATGGGTTGATTACAATTGAGTTGGAATCATTAAAAATTTTATCTTTTGGAAATCTCCCATGATTCGCAGTCCTAAAAACTTCTGAAATATCTCCTTCACTTGGTAAAATGTTCTCGTACAAATTTCTGCGAAGAGGATGTATGTGAATTAATGTGGATTTTTCATTTTTGGAAGTCAATACTCTGGTCAAATCTCTTCTTGGATCAACTCCTTTTATAGATTCCTTTATCCCCACCTCAACAAAATACCCTTTTTGTCCATCTTCATTCGGCACAAAAACCCACGCTTCCTCCGTGAATTTTTTCTCGGCAAGTTTTCCGGCCTGTTTTATTCCTTCCATGAACGGCAAAAATGCAACCTTGATATCTTTGTTTTTGACATTGATACTGAGTTTTTCAGTATGATCCAACGGAATATTATTCTTCGCCGAATATTCTTCCAATCCTGCAGGCAAAGGTCTGTAATTTGTCGATTTATCATGTCCATAAGAAGGTTCTCCAACGAAAATTGGCAGAGAAACAATTCCTGCAGATATTCCGTTTAAGATTTTTTCTGCCAATGACATACCTTTATTTGGTAAAGAAATAGTTTATTAATCTTTCGGTGAGTTGTTACTTAAAAATGACTTAAGTTTTTATAGTTTCAAGTAAACACCATAATCATTATCAAGTAACAACAGATTAGAAAAATTTAAATAGTCACTTCAATGACAGTTGGATAATAATTGTAATAAAAATGAAACAGAAAGAGTACACCATAAGGAAGAGAATCGCAAAACACGGAGAAAACTCAATCATAGTCATACCAAAATTGCTAAAGGATGAACTAAAACCAAAGACCATAGTGGAACTGAATATAAAGATAATTAAACGCTGGGAAGAAACAAAATGAGCATTCTAACAATTGACATTAACGGGTACTGTAATGAAGCATGTCAATTTTGTTATCAGAATCTAGACGGTTCTTCTCTTCCAGAACAGGAAATAGCCAGAATTATTGGTAGTAATCCTCATGCAAAGACAGTTGAAATCGGCGGAGGAGAACCCTTTCTTGACCCGAGAATTGTTCGCTTAACAAAAACTATTCGTGAAAAAGAGAAAAATGTTCACATCTCAACAAATGCCTCATTTATCCCTAAAGAATTTTTGGATTTGGAAGATTCTGTCAGAGAGGGTGTACAAATTCAGGCAAGTATTCACGGTTCAAATCCCGAAACTTACGGGAAAATTCATGGTAGAAATCTTTTTGATAAAGTTGTAGAAAACATTTGGAAAATTAAACCTAGATTTAGCACATTAATGACTTCCATTAACGACGTGGAAAAACATCTGTTCCAAGTCGAATTAGACAAAACTAGAGATTATATAATGGATTTTTATAAAAATTAATTGTTTAAGAATACTTTTTTACTTTATCTCTTTCTTTTTCTAACTGTTCTCTTGGATTTCATCTCCGAGAAGACATAAATGTAAAGAATTGACAAAATCCCAAGGCTGTTTACTATCGCAAGAACGACAAACCATATCGGAGAATCTTTTCGGGCAGCTTTCCACATTGCGATAAGTTTCCATACAAACTCCCAAACTATCATCAAAACCAGCAAGGGAAAGAAAATTCCTCCAAGAATATTCCAAAACAGATAATACATTTCAAACATAGTTTTATAAAAAATGTTTTGTTTAAAAATTTATGTTCGTGACAAAGGCATCCGGAAAAAAGGAGGAGTTCATGCCCGAGAAAATTTCCAGGAGTTTAATGCGCGCCGGCGCTTCCAAGAAATTGGCTACCGAAATTGTCAAACAGGTTGAAGCGAAGGCATACGACGGAATAACAACAAGAGAAATTCTTAGCATGGCCCTGAAAATTCTTAACGTTGAAAAACCGCATGTCTCAGAGAGATATGACTTAAAACGTGCGATAATGAATCTTGGTCCTGCCGGATTTGTTTTTGAGAAATTTTTTGCCGAGATATTGAAAAACTACGGATATGAAACGCAAGTCGGACAGATGATAAAAGGAAGATTATCAACGCATGAAATAGACATAGTGGCAAAAAAAAAGTATCTTTACATGGTTGAATGCAAGTACCATAATTCTCTCGGTGTTTACACTGACTTGAAAGTTGCCCTTTACACGTACGCGCGTTTTCTTGACTTGAAAAACAAATTTGATTTTCCGTGGATTGTAACAAACACAAGAGTTTCTGACAAGGCGATGTCTTACTCCAAAGGTGTTGGAATAAAACTAACGAGCTGGAGTTATCCTGAAAAAGAATCTTTGAGAGATTTGATTACCCAAAAAAAACTTTATCCTGTGACAATTTTAAGGTCGGTTGATGCGCACGTTAAGTGGAAACTCTCCGTTGCCAACATTTTTTTTGCAAGGGATCTGCTGGAGTTGAGTGTTCAGGAACTGAAGGAAAGAACAAAACTCAAGGACAGCTTATTGCGAAACCTGATAAGCGATGCAAAAGGGGTTTTGAGGAAGTAGAGGTATAATGTCTTTCCGTAGTGATAACAAAATAGAAAGATTTAAAAGATACTTATTCTGATAGTGATTATGAAAGAAGAACTAGAAGAGTACTTGGATCACAAAAGCGATGAATATAATGGTAAAACCTTACTGCCAAGAAGTTTTTTTAGAGATAACTTTCGAGATAATCATACAGAAGTTCTAGATAAAGGAACTTCTCACGCCCTTCAAATAAATGATTTGTCAAAACTTATTTCAGAAAATACCATAACAAAAACAGGGAAATTTCTCGTCGATTATTCCATAAGAAATCCCCTAATTTCAGTTGATAATATCAAAGCAAAACATGAAGCGCTTGATGAGATTAAGTCCAATGACAAAATTAGGAGGAGTGTTGAAAATATTCTTTCAAAAGTCAAACAATATGAAGGTGGTACGGACAATGTGGTAGATGTGTTTAACGATAATGGAGGTGCTGCTGAATTTTTAAACAACTCTAAGAGTGATTACAAAACCCAAAGTGACATAAGAGCAATACTCGGATCGTTACCAAGGTGGGCAAAAAATATCCCTGAGCCCGAATCAGAATATCTGAGAAAATTAACACAAGACATTGGCAAAAATCTTAGAAATTCTTCTTCTCACAAACTCGGAAAAGGACCAATATTTAGGCATCTTCTGAAAGGAAAAATTTATGGGCTTGAAGAAATTGCAAAAGAACACCCTCTTGTCTCACCATTACCCTTTAATCCATTACCATTCCAAGCAATACCTCTCCTCATAGGATTTGCAGGACCCTTGATTCCACTTTTTTATACAGGGTCTCTGGAAGGAGTATCTCCAGATGCAAAAGTAGGGATGGCTTTCGGAGCTCTCCTTGCTTCTGGATTAGGAACTTCAATAGGAATTTGGATAGGAG
>DATETG010000011.1:0-15169 GCA_035283785.1 Candidatus Nanoarchaeia archaeon | reverse complement strand
CCAAGGGTGTCGGAGTTCACGCATTAAAAGGGATCGTTAGCTGGGTTAAGAACGTCGCGAGACAGTTTGTATGATATCTACTAGGTGTGTTATTGTCTGAGTGGAACGAGTTAGTAGTACGAGAGGAACCTGACTCGGATGCCTCTGGTGAGCAGTTGTTATGAGCAGGCTGCATAGCTACGCATTGTATGGATAAGAGCTGAATGCATCTAAGCTCGAAGCCATCCGCAAGACGAGACAATCAAGGCCGTCAAAGAAGATGACGTCGATAGAGTTGCTGTGTAAGATTCAAGCTTCGGCGAGAATTTCAGCAGACAACTACTAAAAGCTTTATTGTGTTTCATGGAAATTCCCGTGCTTATGAGTTGTTTTTTTGAGAGAGAAGATTTTTAAATGAACAAGATTCCTGGGGAATATGAAAGAAAGTAATCTTGTTCGAGAGATGGCATCTGAACAATTGAAAATGTTGTTTGTTCCCGGATTGTTTCTTAAGAAAATAAATGAAATGGTGAGAGAAGATAATAAATCTAAAATATTCTCAGATCCTGATTGTCATCCTCTTGAAGATAAAATATTTATGTACACTCTGGGTCTTTTCGGAGAGTCGATGAAACTTATGGCTTATTCCATTCCTTTACTTAAAGGTGCATCACATTATCTTTACTCATAAGAATAAATTGTTTAGTAATAATTCTAAAAATCTTTGTCAATCCTTAGTTTAAACAAATTCCCCAAAAAATTTTTAAAGACTGAAAATTGATTAAGTGTAGATTTTATGCCGAGAGAAAACGCTGACAAAAATTGTTCTGAGCAACGGGATGCATATAGAGTCAAAGCGATTATAATCAAAAGTGGGCCAACAGAATGTCATTATTGGGCGACGAGCAGAGAGGAAGCAGAAAAGAAATTTGGGGTAGATCCAAGAAATAACGGATTGGAATACACAATAATATCGACGACAAAGATAGAAATCCGAAACTAATTTAATTTCACAAACTTTAATAATACCAAGAACAAAAAAAATCATGCCAGACGAACTAGCGTATAAACTGAGAGTGGAAGATTTTGACATTTTAGAGGGATTTGTAAACTATGCCGAGAGAACAAGAGAAGAGAATCGCAGATTAAACTCTGAAGATGAAGAAGGGTTCAGGGAGTATTACAGGAAATCAAGATTAAGAGGATACTTTTTAGCCACTTATAACATTGTAATAGCCGCCTCGTTTGGTGCTGTATCGGCATTGGTTATTGCTGAGAAGTTTTTTGGTAAATAAATTAAAATGCAAAATGAAGAATATTGGGAACTGAAGGCAAGAGATTTTATACCTCTCTATGGAATATACACTTATTCGGACAGGGTCACTAAAGAATGGATAAATCTCCGGAGAGAAAGAAATAGAAGAATTGAATCAATAATAAATTCAAATACTTTCCCAAGGGCTACTTTAATCGCTCTGGCAAACGGGATATATATTGTTTCCTCATTAAGGCTGTTTGAGATTTTATCAAATTAAAAATCGGAAAAAAGATTTAAGAATAGAGGGTATTCATTTCTCCATGATAAAAACGTTACAGGATCTCGCAAGAAATGCCGATGAGATTATAATGGAAGAGTATTGTTTTGACAGCGGTAAAGGAATCTCTAATTTCAATCAATTTTTAAGGGAAATGATCTTACCCATCAGCAATCAGGATTTCATCTGGCTAAACAGGGTGTTAAATTATTCTGAACCTGACGGCATGAGTTCAAGATTTTTGCCTTGGACAACAAGTGTCTTTTTTCTCTACATGAAGTACAAAGTAATTTATTATAATCTTGGGTCAGCAGAATATTCTAATTTAAGGGATTATCTTAGCAATATCCAATTTTGATAAAGGCGGAAATTTAATCAAGCAAAACCTTAAAAACTCTAATTTCCCCTTTTCTATATAGGGTTAGCGAAAACTAATTCTTGAAAATGATAAACAAGTGTAAGGAGGAATAAGAATGAAAGTATATGTAGGTAATTTACCTTTTAACGTTGACGATGACAAGCTTTTGAAGATATTCGAAGCTTACGGCGAAGTCGAGGAAGCAACTGTCCTGAAAGATAAGTTTTCGGGAAGAAGCAAGGGCTTCGGTTTCGTGACATTCAAGAACGATGAGAACGCGCAGAAGGCAATAGGGGAAATGAATGACAAGGAAGTTGAAGGCAGAAAGCTCAAGGTTAATGAAGCTAAGCCTTTTGATCCTGACGCACCTCGTCCTGAAAGAAGAAGTTTCGGAAACAACAGGGGCGGCGGATTCAACAGACAAAGAAGATTTTAGATTTTCTAAAAAACCCTGTTTTTTATTTTTAATAGGGTAATTTTATTTTTTTGTTTTTATTCATCCGGCTTTTGCCATGACAAATTTGCATGATTTAAATGGGAAAGAATTAAAAATTACTTTTCACAAAAAAGAGAATGAAAAAAATTTCATGGGATGATTTCGAAGGTGTGGAACTGAGAGCAGGAACTGTAACAAGAGTGGAGGACTTTCCAGAGGCGAAAATTCCGGCATATAAAATATGGGTTAATTTTGGAAAAGAGATCTGTGTTAAAAAATCAAGCGCCCAGATTACGAAACTCTACAAAAAAGATGAATTGATTGGAAAACAGATAATTGGTGTTGTTAATTTTCCCCAAAAACAAATTGCAAATTTTATCTCGGAATTTTTAACAACAGGATTTGTCTCGGAAGATGGAAAAGTTGTGCTTGCACAGCCGGAGAGAAAAGTTGATAACGGTGCAAAACTCGCCTGACAATACAATAATTTAAATCTTATTATGTTTGTGTTTAAACATGAAAAAACCAGAGTCTCATTGGAGGGAAAAATTATCTCTAGAACAATATAAAATTCTAAGATTAAAAGGAACAGAAGTTCCGGGTACTGGAAAACTTCTGTACAACAAGGAGCGAGGAACTTATATGTGTGGTGCATGCGGGAATGAATTATTTAAATCCGAAAGCAAGTTTGATTCGGGTACAGGATGGCCAAGCTTCTTCAATCCACTAAAAAAAAGAAACATAAAACTTGAGAAAGATTTTTCTATGCTTATTCCAAGGACAGAGGTTATTTGTGCAAAATGCGGCTCACATCTTGGACACGTTTTTGACGAGGAAAAAACAAAAAAATGCCCTACAGGCAAGAGATATTGCATTAACTCCCTAGCATTAACGTTCAGGGAATCTAAAAATAAATAATTGCACTATATGGAAAATATTACCAAAAGTGTATAAAAAAATAAAAATAATTTAGTGGGTTACATATCTCTAAAGCCCATGTAGATTGCCCACAAGGCACCAAGTCCCACAAGGACATAAATTGTTCTGACTGCCATTGTCCATGCTCCTAGCAAAGATTCAACAAGGTTGTAATTTAACAATCCCACAAGTCCCCAGTTCAATGCACCAACAACAACAAGGACAAAAGCTATCCAGTCGATTATACTTCTTTTCATTTTGCCTCCTTTTTGTAATTTACAAAGGAGATTTAAGTATAAAAATTTAACCGAAAGAGATTGTATAATTCAAGAATCCGGCAAAAGAAACCCAAAGAAAATAAGGGACTAAAATGCATGATGAAATTTTGTTTATTCTGTAGGTGGCATAAATCATCACAATAATTGAAATCCACAAGGCAAAAAGTTCAAAAAGAGCCCATTTAGGATTTTGCATTTCAAAAAAAACAAAACTCCACAACACATTCAAAAAAAGATTTACTCCAAACACAATTACAAGAGTCTTTTTCACCGAGATATCTCTCGCAGAAATCCATGAGAAGTACAATGACAAAGCTATGAGAAAAAACAAGATATTCCAAACAATCGGAAAGATAAAATTTGGCGGCGTGAAATCTGGTTTTACCAACTCATACCATTGAGAGTTTACTGAATTAGAAGTGAAAACACTGCCTAAAAAAGCGACAGAATAAACGATTATCAGCGAAGCAACAAAAACGTTCCATCTTATCTCCGTAAATAACAAAAAAATTACAACTATAAAAACCTTGGGAAAAATTTAAATAATTCTCATCTGTGAAAATTTCATGAAACATAAAATTATTTTATATCAATTCGAAACATGTCCCTTCTGCCAGAAAGTAAGAAACAAAATTGAAGAACTTGAGTTAACAGGAATGGTTGAGAAAGTAAACATGATTCGAGACCGCAACGATCCGGAAAGAAAAAAGCTTGCAGAAAGGTCAGGAGTCTTCACTGTTCCAGTAATAAAAATTAATGGGAAATTTATCGGTGAAAGTGATGTAATAATCAAAAAACTCCAGGAAATGAAGGATAAAGGAGAATTTTGTTAACTTTATAGTAACAACATATTAGAAAGATTTATATATAATTAATCTGTCTATTTTTATGACAGAAGATGTAAGATTACAAAAGATTAGAAAGCTTGAAGAAGAACTAAAATCTATCCTCAATAATTTGGAAATTGATGAAAGTAAACAAGCAGCCATAATTGGTGGGTATCTTGTTCCAACAGGTGGTGAGGAAGTAGTTCGAATAAGTTATGTGAGGAATCTCTTTAAAGAAGCAGCTGAAAAATTCGGGATTTTTAGAATTGAAATAGAAAAAGATGTAAAATGGCCGTACACAGGGTTTATAAGTGGATTTCTTGGTCTTCCAAAGATACCACTCTCTCACCAAGAAATATTAAATTTGCTAGATAAACATCAATTAGAAAAAGAAAGGTCGTCTGAGGAATTAGCCCGTTTGACTAATAGCGGTGTTCGAGTGGTTCAAGATTCAAGATCCTATGATGTGGATGATTTAACAGATGTTGACAAATATTGGAAGTGGCGAGAAATATGGAATTATAAAAAAGATTAACTCACAAAACGTTGCACTCAACATTTCAATGTTGTTATCACACTAAACTCTCCCGACATTGCAACTCACCGAAAATTATATATAACATCAAATTTTTGAATTTTTATGATAGAAGGCAAACAAGTTCCAAATGTTATATTCAAAACCCGTGTTAAAGATAACTCTGGAGAATTTGAATGGCGCGATTTAAACAGTGATAAAATTTTCAAAGATAAGAGGGTTGTTGTTTTCGCGTTGCCCGGAGCTTTCACTCCAACATGCTCAAGCACACACCTGCCAGGATATGAAGAGTTTTACAATCAAATAAAATCGCAAGGAATTGACGAAGTTTACTGCCTCTCTGTTAACGATGCATTCGTTATGAACCAATGGGGAATTCATCAAGGAGCCAAGAGTGTAAAGCTTCTTCCCGATGGAAATGCCGAGTTCACAAGAAAAATGGGGATGCTTGTGAGAAAAGAAAATCTCGGTTTCGGCGACAGGAGCTGGAGATATTCAATGGTCATAAACAACGGAATAATTGAAAAAATATTCATAGAGCCGGGATTCAGCGATGATTGCCCAACAGACCCATTTGAGGTCTCCGATGCTGAGACAATGTTGATGTATTTGAAGGAAAAATCTTGAAGGTAAAATTATTCATCTAATTTTATAGTCGGATTTTTGACAAATAAAAATATGACCTGGATGTTGATTTTTCGATATGGTTATGAAATCCGGGTTTTCATAATGTAAAATTTGTAATTTTACTTCTGTTATCAAAGACTCTAATTCTTCTTTGGCAAAATTGTGTGTCCTAAATTTTTCCGAATCATCTTGATTTTTTACAATTACTGTTCCATATTCTCCTGTGATTTTTGCGTGTTCAAAATATTCTTCTTTATTTTCTATTAACCCAAATTCCGCTATCTGAATTACTCCTCTTGGTTCTAGTACTCTGCAACATTCTCTCAACACTTTTTTTCTATCTTCAAGAGACATACAAGCCAAAACTGCCTGTGAGACTATACCGCAAAAAAAGTCATTTGTAAAATTTGTATTTGTTGCATCTTGAACACTAAACCTAACTCTTTGTAATTCTTCATTTCTTTTTGCTTCTTCAATTGCCAAGTCATTTATATCAATACCGTAAACTTCAAAACCTCTTGCATCAAAAAATCCAGATAACCTACCAAAACCACATCCCAAATCCAATACGGCAGATTTAGGTCTTAAATATTCCAAAATTCTCTCAGATAGGTGTGATGTGGAAGGCACATTTTTCCCTTTCATCTTCTGCCATGATTTGTAAACCATATGTCTTATTCAAATTAGACATTATAAAAATATTATGTAACTCTACTTTTGGTTCATTTAGATAACATCCCCAAGAACACGACAAATTTTATAATTCCTGCACCATTGTTTAATGAATGATAAAGCTAAAAATCTTTGAATGTTTTGGAAGCGTGCAAACGTTAAGCATCATGTTCAACAATTTTTTTATTACATTAAAAAACGTTAAAATAATCTCCACAAATTCCTATTCTCAGGACGAGCATCATTATCTGTTTGTTGTTTATGAAGAAAATGATTAAGTTATGTTAACACAAATTTGACATAAATTCTACTGTTTGGGAATTGTAAAGGCATGAACAAATTTCATAAATCTCTTGCCTGAAGCGTTCTGCGTCCGTTGGCTTTCGCGCGTTTTATCGCCTGATCCAAAATATCTTCCACTTTTCTTTCCAAAGCCGTGCCTACTTCTTCTGCAACACTTGAAACTGAATTTTCTTTGTCAAGTTCCTTCACTGCTTGCTTTATGTTATTTCGGACAATAAGTTTCGCCATTTTATTTTACCTGCTCCAAGAGTTTAATTATTTTTTCCTTTCCAACTGCAAGAATCAAACTGGCAAGGCGCGGACCTTTATTTTTGTTCAGAATAACATTATAAGCCCCTTCAAAAAACTCACTGTTTTTTATTTCCAATGAGGAACACATGTTATAAAATTCGTTGAACAATTCTTCCTCGCTAAGTTTTTTGTTTTTTAATATTTCCATTAATCTTAACAGAGATTGCTTTTGCTTGTCGCTTAAATCAACGTCTTCATTTATTTTTTCTTGAATCTCAAATTTCATGTCTTCATCAGCATATTTATCCAGCCAGTTTTTCACTTTTTCAGCTCTTAACTTTTGACTGCCTTTCAAACTCTTGGCTTTTCCAGCCTGGACAAGGGTTACAAGATGCCTAAAACTTATTTTTTTCGGAGAATTCTTCCTTAAATTCAACACAGACATTTCGTATATTCTTTTTTCCTGAGGATTAAGCTCATCGCGATAATACTTCCTTTCCAATTCGTCAAATTCATCGTAGATTTTTATTACATCGTTGTCGAAGCTTATCTCAAAACCTTTATTCGGACGGGTTCCTACAAATATGTACCTTATTATTTCCGGCTCGTATATTTCTTCAACTTCATCCAAGGTAAGAATGTTTCCTCTGGAACTTGACTGCTTTCCCTCTTGTCCCTTGATGCTCACAAAATCATACATTACATAAATCGGTGGTTCATATCCATAAATTTCTTTTGATATCTCTTTGGCTGTCATGAAGCTACCCCCATAGACGCTGTGGTCATTTCCCCCAGGCTCAAAATCAACTTGCTCATAACTCCATCTGGCAGGCCAGTCTATTCTCCACTTCAATTTCACGATGCCTTTTTTTCGGTAATCTATTTTATTTTCAAATCCGCAATCACAAGAATATTTTATCGTATATTCAGAAACTTCAAGAACACTTGTAGAATCTTTCTTGCATTTTTCACAGTATACCTCTATAGGAAGCCAGTTTTTCTCAAGTGGCTCTTTTCTGTATTTGTTAAGGATTTTTTTTATCTTGTCATTATTGTCCAGAGCTTTTTTTATTAAACTAAAATATTTGCATTTTTTGTTCATTACATTTTGCCTTATGAATTCCGGTTTTATTCCAACCATCTTCAAAGAGTTCTCAAATATTTCCTCAAAGTGTCGAGCATAACTCTTATTTTTTTCAAATGGGGACGGGATCTCACTTAACGGAACCCCTAAATACCTCTCGTACTCTTTTGGAACATTTGCAGGAACTTTTCTTAGTCGATCATAGTCATCCCAAGAATAAACAAATCTTACTTTCTTCCCCATGTCTCTCAGAGCACGGACAACCAACTCTGTTGTTATTACCTCTCTGAAATTTCCAATGTGTACTGTTCCCGAAGGAGTTATCCCTGAAGCGCACACAAAAAATTTTTTTCCCGTTCTTTCCCTTGCAATTTTATTGGCGACGTCATCTGCCCAGAAAAATTTTTCTTTTGTTTTTATGTTCATGATTCAAAAAAATATAGACAATTTAAATATCTTATCAATTTTCTTCGTCCAACTCCATATTCAACAATGCATCAACCATTTTTTGAAAGGCATCGTTTCTTCTCACATGGATGTATTTTATTTTCTTAAAGTTTTCCTGGAGCTTCTGCACCTCAAGAAAAAGTTTCATTAATGTTTCATTTTTCACTCTGTAATTTCCAAGGAGTTGTTTAACTATCAATTCAGAATCAAGATAGCAAGTAATCTCATCTTTTGTGTATGTTGCCGCTAATTGTAGCGCCTTTATTAGTCCCAAATATTCTGCGACATTGTTTGTGACTTTGCCGACTTTTTCGCTGTACATCTCTACAATGCTGTCATCATTTCTTATCAAAACACCAATAGCTCCCAGGCCGGGATTTCCTCTGGCTCCTCCGTCAGAATTTGTAACTATCATCTATTTTTCATTGCAATAAAATATTTAAATTTACCCACAATTTTACCCCCATGATTGAGAAAAAACATTTAGTTGAATCTCTTGGATATATCGGAGGTCAAGACGAAGATTTAGGGGGATATTGCGAACCGCTCATAATAAGATTTAATGGAGAAGAGAATTATGTTCTTCACATAATGTCTCAATACAGGGATGAGAATGATGTAGATAACGCAACAGGGGTTGAAAAAATAAAGTCCAAACACGAAAAAGCTGAATTTAGAACTCTTAAAGAATTAACAGATGGGTTTGAAATGGTTAAGACAAGATTAAGAGTTGATAAAAAATTATCCTTAGTTGAAACCGATGAAAACTGCAGGTACAATATATCTAAAGAAGAGTTTGTCAATGCCCGCAGAATTAGCAGATTTTAACTCCACTAAAAATTCAAAACCTTGAAGTCCTTGAAGTCCTGAAACTTTTCCGGCTTTGTCTCGACGTTTTTTATCATTGCAAATTTTGGTCCTTGCTTGCAGATTTCCATTACTTTGTTGACTTCATCTATATTACCCTCAAGAAAAACCTCCACTCTCCCATCTTCAAGATTTCGCACAAAACCCCTTACATGATTTTTGTCCGCGTTTTCCTTTACAAAATTCCTGAAGAAAACCCCCTGCACATTTCCTTTTATATACAACCTTATTGATTTTTTCATATAAATCCTAAAAACCGATAGTTTTTATTTTTATTGTATTGTACATAAATAATTATAAACATAATTATAATTTTTTGTTTATGTCAATTGAAGACGATTTGAAAAAAATAAAGATTGGTGACATTGTTCTATTAGAGGGTGTTTTACATAAAAATCTGCTTGTTCCTAGAGACCCATATTCTGTTTTGGGTTATATTCTGGAATTACCGAATGAAAATAAGCAAGTGATAAGATTATCAAATATATCTCCCTTTGACGAAAGCGGCAAACAAAGAGATTTATCCTATCATGAGGGGCCTCTAGGACTACATCTATATGAATTTAATCTTAAGGAATATGATGTTAAGTCAATTACAAAAAAAGATTAAGATTTCTACAACCCAAATGTCTTTTCAAACTCCATAACCTGCTTGTACTGGGAGAAAAAATTTCTTCCTTTTTTTGTTATGATGATGGAATTTTTCTTTTCAGAATTTTTGCTTTCAAGAAGTCCGCTGTTCATCAGTTCGTTGAGATATATTTTCATTTGATTGTGAGAGAGGTTGGCCTTGTACATGAGATGCGTTTTTTTTATCTCCCCCCCCTTGTCCTGAACGCTCTTTAAAATGTCATGCATTATGTCCATTCTAGTTCTTTTTCTTTCCATTTTGTATGATTTTTATAACAAGGAAAAACAGAGTTATATAGCTTACTAATTGCACGCTTTGAGCAGTAACATACATGTAATTTATGCTGGACATCAGAAACAAAATCTGGCTTATCGCTAAGATTATGAATGCAGAAATGAGTATTTTTGTATTGGTGATTTTCTCATTTTTGTATGTTTGGTAGTAGTTGTTTATTATAAGAATTAGCAATGCAAGGGCAGTTATATGATAAATGTAAAACCACTCATTGGCTAATGTTGATATTATGAATATCAGGACTAGTGCCAGAAAAAAATCTCCGGAGAATATCTTTCTTGAAGGAATCTTATAAATTATGTAAAAACCTATCAACGAGAATAATCTGTTAAAGAAAAAACCAGTGTAATAAAATATATCTACTGATTTGACAATACTGTTCGTCACAATAACTCTCCCTATCTCTTTTGTTATTTCAGTATCGTAATAAAGCACAAGCTTTGTCGCGACAGTCGCAAGCTCCCCTATTGCAACAAGCAGAAACCCGATGCCCAGATAAAGTATACTTTTCTTTTTGTTTAAGGTGTAACTCTTTATTGCAAAAAGAAAAAACAATCCCAAAACAAAAAAGCTCACAAGATTTATCAAAACATCATTGTTGAGAAACCAGTCAGGAGTAAAAACAATTTTCACCATTTATCTTCGGGAAACTTTTTTTCATTTAAAAAGGTTGTGAAATGAAATTCCATGACTCCTTTCCGTGAGGAGTTTTCATAATTGATTTATAAGGCTAAATCCTGAAGATTCTAACAACTAACATCGTACTTCGTCCCGCCCTCTTGCTCTGCAGGAGGGCCCATACTCATAATAAAAAGATGGTGCACAGAAAACTCACTGAATTTTTCAGAAAACCAATAAGACTGAAAATTCCTAAAAGATTAGACGATGAAATTGATGATTTAAGGAAGATTGGCTTAAACGATTTGGAAATTGACTTCATAAAAAATCTAAAGGTTAAGGAATATATATCCCTAGAATTGACTAAGAAGAATTCTCCCTAAAGTCAATTTCATTATTTACAACGGCAACAACCTGGCTTGCAAAATATGTTTTTTTACCGACTGAAACAGGTGTTGAAAATTTTTTTAGCATTTTAAGCTCTTTTTTTGGCAATCCTTCGTGGTCCCCAAGAACAAAAACATTTTTCTCAGGAATATCCTGTTCTCTTATGTTTTTACCACTTTTGTCAAGGAGAAATATTTCATTGCCTTCCGCGTTTAATTCCTCAACAACATCCAACAAGCTTTTTTTCTCAATGAAACATCCAGGAAAGACCTCTGTTTTCTTGCCTTCCCGATATTTGTAAAGAATTTTTTTTATCAAATTTCCAATATCTTTTTTGCTTATTTCTAACTCATCTTCTACAGATATCTCAATATGTCTTGGAGGTGTCGGATGACCGTAAAAAACCAGATGTATATTAATGTCTTTCCTGAACCCGTGCGAGAGAAACAATCCCTGGATTATTGTGTGAATTGCAATATCCATTCTGCCTGCGCGCATTAAATTTCCTCCTGCCTTGCTGAAAACGCTTCCTGAAGTTGCCGCCTTCGAGGAAAAATAAACAAAGTGTCTCATAACAGTTTTAACACAATTAATCTTTTAAACTTTGTTTTGTTTTTTTTATTATGTACAACAAGGAAGATGAAGAGGCAGATGTATGGTATTGGAGAGAACATTCAGAAAAATTACGCTGTGGAGAAGGCCACCCACATGAAGAGGTATTAAAAATGTACAGAACATATTTGGTCAAGGAAGAATTAAGAAAGAGTTATGATAGTATTTCACTTTTCAGACTTTTGAAAGATGCTGGACTAGAATCTTTTGCTACAAAAGCATTTGATTTTGTTAACAGGGCAGAGATAAACTCCAAAATAGGTGCTATGAAAACTCTTCGAGAAATTGAAGAATCTGTCGCTATGAGAGTCCCTTACGGAAGATAATTTTCATTTTCTATAAAGTTAATATCAAACAAAATGCCGCTTGACGATTTGTCTTGTTTTACGAAAGATGGCGAAAAATTGCCCCCTTCTTCGTCACAAGGAGAGGGAAGAGAAAATCGCCCTTATCTTAAATGTACATATGCCACAGGGATGCACTCTGGCGAGTATATGATTTCTTTCTCCACTATTAAATCAAACCCTGAAGAAAACCCATTAATTGTAAAAACAGATAGTGGGCCCGTAATAAGGGCGGCCGCATTGGAGAATATCATGTTTGTTGACAGGAGTAATGTTACGGAACTCACCGAGACATCTGGAATTGTTAGGATACATGCTATCTACAAGAGAGATTTCATCAAAATGCTTGTCGGAATAAGCAATATTGACGGAATTTCAAGAGTATATGTCCCAAATTCAGAGGTGGTGTGGAGATAATTATTTCTTCAACGGCTGAAGCACAAACTTCGGCTTTGCAAAAATCTCTTTTGAATCTGAGGCTTCGTACATTCCTATGAATTCTTCCTTGAAAAAAATGCAAATTATTTCTCCTTTTTCATAATCATAATCTTTTAACAAATCTTCTTTCATTATCGGCTTTCCGGTAAAAATCTTCTTTAAATTTTCTGACTTTATTTCAGCAACAGGGTAAATCTCTGATATTATCTCCCCGGGAATCAAAATTCTCCTAAAGGATTTTTCATCTCCTTTTTTGAATTCTTCAACCGCTTTGACAAATTCGTAGAGATCAACAGAGTTTTCCTCGAGAAATATTCCTGCCCTTATCCTGCGCAACTCAAGCATGTGCATCCCCACTTTCATTTTCTCTCCCAAATCAGAAATAAGTTTTCTTATGTATGTTCCTGCTTGGACCTCTGCAATGAACAAGATATTTCTTCCTTCCTGTTCCAACAATCGGAAATCCTTAACTTCCCTTTCCCTTTGCTGTCTTTTGACCCGCGATTTTTTCGGCGGTGTTTGGAGAATTCTTCCAAGAAATTCTTTCTTTATCACTTTTTCTATATCTTCTTTTTTCAAATCTTCGTGTATCCTCATTATCCCAACATACTCTTTATCCTTGTTTAGAAAGAATCCTGTTAACTTGCACGCCCTACTTAATGCAACTGGAAGGACGCCGGTAACTTTTGGATCAAGTGTTCCGAAGTGACTTGTTTTTCCTACTTTAATTCCTGTCTCATTGAGCGTTTTTCTTATGAAGTCCGAAACGTTGAAACTCGTCGGTCCCGAGGGTTTGTTGATGTTGATTATACTAAATTCCAAAAGCTCAGGAATTGTTTTTTGTTTTTTTATTTTCTCAATGTCCATCTTACTAATCTTATTACAGAAATGTCCGACTTATTAATTTTCCTAAAAAGGAAGTCTTTCCAGATTAAAAAAGATAAATAAAATAAAAAAGAAAATAATTTATTGCTTTGTTACCACCCATTTTCCAGGCCCTGTAAGAGCTATTGTCACCAAACCAGCAACTGCGATAAGGTGAAGAAACGAATTGGATGAGGCAATTCCTGAGTTTGGTATCACCACAAGGATTTCAGCAACCAAAAGCACAAAGGCCAAAGGCCATGTTGTGTATTTGGTTTGGAACCCTAGGAATATGATAGCACCAAAAACAAGCTCTGACAATGCAAGTATCCATGCAAAGAGCAATGGAACCGGGAAGCCAAGTCCAGACAACATTCCTGTAACACCCTCTATTCCCGTGACTTTGTTGAAACCTGCAATTGCAAACATCAATCCTAATGTAACTCTAAGTAGCGTATGCCCTAAAAGATGCAGTTCTCTATCTTTCATGTTAACCTCCTTTAATGAAATTAAATCCTTACCATTCTTTATAAATTTAATTAACATAAATTTTTAACTTTAAATTTCCATAAAAATCGTGCAATAAAATATTTTAGGCAAATCAAAAATGAACCAAAAAACAGCCCTTAAACAATTGAAGTTCATAGAAAACCACGATTCAATCAAGTCGATGCGCCTCGCTGCCGAGAATTGGACTTCGGATTTTCAGATACTTGTCTCGACTATTTTGTCTGCAAGAACCAGAGACGAGGTAACTATTCCAACTGCAGAGAATCTCTTCAGAAAATTTCCCACTGCTGAAAAACTCTCTAAGGCAAAAATTCAAGACGTGATGAAGATAGTAAAACCTGTGAATTTTTACAGGAACAAATCTCGGAATGTAATATCCTGTGCAAAAAAGATTTGTGAGGATTACAATAAAAAAATCCCTAGAGAAATTGACGAGTTAGTAAATCTTTCCGGAGTTGGAAGAAAAACCGCCAGTGTTTTCATTTCTGAATTGGGAAAAGATGCAATTGCCGTTGACACTCACGTTGCTTATATCTCCCAAAAACTTGGCTGGACGAAAAATAAAAATCCTGAAAAGATTGAAGATGATCTGAAAAAACTTTTTCCAAAAAACATGTGGAAAGTAATAAATCCTGCTTTAGTAAGATTTGGAAAAACGCACACGTCAAGAAAACAAAAAGATGAGATATTGGAGGAAATTAAGGAGATAAAATGACTGAAAATTTAATAATAAGCTTAACATCTTCAATTATAGGGGGGCTTATTGGAGGATTTGTTTCTTACTATTTTTTCAAGGAAAAAATAAAATTTTCAAAATTACATGAAGAAAGAGCAAAAGTCATAAAAGAATTATATGAAAAATTAGTTATTTTTGAAGAGAGTATGAAGTCTTTAACTAGTCCAATGAAATTTTATGGAGATATGAAAGAGAAAGAAAAATTAAAGATGTCTAGAGAGAAAGGACATGAATTTGAAGTTTATTATAGAAAAAATAAAATTTATTTTGACAAAAAAATATGTGATATTTTAGAAGAGATATTAAAAGAAATGAAATATTCTCAGATAACTTTTTCGGTTTATCCTGATGAGATTGATGCTACAAAAATAAATGAACCTAAGGAAAAGTGGGATGAAAGAGTTTCTGCTTGGAAAAGAATAGTTGATAAAGTCCCTCAACTAAAAGAAAAATTGGAAGAAGAATTTAGGATAATTCTGGGGGTAAATTAAAATAAACCTCAACATTATTAATCTTTTATAACTAAACTTATAAAACTGATTTCACATTAAAATTATCGTATATGCGAACTCATTGAGTGGGCCAATTTTAAAATGAAACAACTTATAAAACTGGTTTTGAATCTAAAAAATTCTCCA
>DATETG010000010.1:0-19835 GCA_035283785.1 Candidatus Nanoarchaeia archaeon | reverse complement strand
GGAATAGGAAGTGTAATACAAGTTTTCTTGAATATAATGGCAATGAGAAGAGAAATAACAATAGGTTAGATTACCAGAAAAAAAGTTTTATCTTGAACAGACTTTGTTAAGTAAGCAGGAGTTGTTTTAGCTAATTTTATAAATAATCTTTAATTATATAATATTAATAAAAAGCGACTGAACATGACAATTAGTAAATCCATATATATATATATATATTCTAGCCAGTAGTATAATTTTATTCTCAAGTCTAGTTTCTGCATTAGATGTTTCAGTTTGGCAAGGACAGTATTATACTGGAACAACATTTAATACAGGAACTTATGAATTTAATTTTAGTGTTTATGATGCTTCAATAGGTGGAGATATTTGCTATTCTAACACAACTAATTTAACAACAGGAAGTTTTGGAGAATGGAAAACAGAACAAATAGGGGTTGGGTATGATTGCAGCAATTCAAATAGCGATTACTGGCTGAGTATAGATATAGGGGGTTCAGAACAGGGTCCAAGAAGACTTTTAAATTCATTCAAGAATTTACGAAAAGATACTTCTACTTTGGCACCATCATATAATCTTTCTGGTTTTACGAGATGGTCGATTCAAAACACTAATTCAGATAACATTTCTGGAACACTGTTTTCTGTTATGAACGACGTAGGAAACACACTGACTTTAACTATGACTAGTAGCAATTATTTTTCTACAGAAAATAACATCTCGTTTAATAATCAACCGTCTATTGGACAAAGCAGTTTTAATGAGATGTACTTTGTTAATGGAAGATACACGGGCTTTAGTTGGCTTAACAATCCATTTAATGATACTAGCAATATTGTTCAAACCATAATGAATCTTGACGAATCTGGAAATCTAAACGTAAGTGGAAATATAACTGCAGATGATACTGGATTCTTTTCTTTCTTGGGAAGCTTGACTAACAGAATAACCAAATTATTTGTTGAAAGTATTAACATAAATGATTCTATTATTTTTGAAGGCGATGATACATACACTATAAAAACTACAAATGATAATGATACTTTAAGAATTTTTTCAGGGAGTAAATTAAATTATGCTCCAAAAGTAAAATTAGTTGGTATTAGCTCAAGTACTACCCCTGGAGATGTTGTTATTGAATCTGGAAATATATCTGGAGCTAAAATAAGATTAAGGACTGGAGAAGGTAGCTCTGAAAATAGGATTGTTATTCAAAGTGATGGAGACATTATTCTCGCTGACTTAAATGGAACAGGTAATGATTATTTATGTATAGCTTCGAATGGAAGGCTGTTTAGAAGCGATACCGCGTGTTAAAAATGAAAATAATTTTTTTATTTATATTGCTTTTAATCCCCTTAGTTTCCTCTGACACCACTTTCTTTGACCAAGATGATTTTTTTATTATGGGAGAATCTTCAGCAACAGGAGGAGTGATAGGGGGAACAACAGATGGTGGGGGATGTAAATATGAATGGAACTGCACAAATTGGAGTGCCTGTATTTCCTCGGGAAAACAAACAAGAATTTGCACTAATATTGGAACTTGTTCTAATACATACAAAACTCCAGAAATAGAACAAAACTGCATATACATTATTGAAAATGTTAATGGTAATAAAGAAGATTCAGAAAAAGAATATCCTAATGAAGATGAAATAAATAATTTCCCAGAGAAAATTCCAACTAATTGGAATTATTTATGGCCATTTACAATTATATTATTGTTTTTTTTAGGCTGTATTTTCATTTTCAAATTTAGGAAAAAAATAAATAATTTGATAAATGATTTAGGCAGAGAGTATGATAATAATTCTGTTAATGGATTGATAAACAAGAAGGCTTATACAGATGAAGGACATCATGTTGGAAACGTTGTGGAAGTAATTTTATATAGAAATAAGATTCATAGTTTAAAAGTTAAATTAGATAATAGACATAAATTTGTAACTAAAGGTATTATCGTAAACTATAGAGATGTAAAATCCATCGGGAGAATAGTTATTGTTGATAATTCTATTTTAGTTAATTTAAGAAAATTCAGAAATGTTTAGCTTTTAAACTTTATCAAACCCTGAATCTCAAAATTCCGCCCATTCCTGAAAGATTGTTGAATTGTTCGCCTTCCTCGGTTTCTGTTGAAACTATGTGAACTTCTGCAGAAATATTCTCTGCAAGTTTTCTCAGTTCACTTGAAAGTTTTTTTTCAGTTTTGTTCGAGAGAATAAGTGTCTCGACTGCCCCGTACTCCAGGGCCTTTCGCAAATCTTTTTCCTTAAAAACTACCATGTCGGGGCTTTGACCAAGCTTGTCAAAGAATCTTTGGAGGAATTTTTTCTCCTGTATCATTTCCTGGCTTGCAAGAATTTCCCCTGCTTTTGCAACCAATTCTTTAAGCCCAGACTCATCGGCATCTCCGATATCCAAAACCCCGATGACTTTTTCTCTTAATTTTGTTGTCATATAATCTCCGTCTAAAAATTCGTCTTTTGTAGGAATAGGTCCTCCGACAATAATTCCTTTTAATTTTGGCATTTCAAAAAATATCTTTTTCATTCCTTCCGCAATCCTCTTGTAAAATTCCTTTGTTAGCCCTTCTGTAATTCGGTGAAATCTTTGCGAACTTTGTCCTCCTGCTCTTACCTTACTTGGAATCCCGGAAGTCATTTTTTGCAAAACCTCAACGCTCTTTCCCTCAAGCAAACCTATTGTTGCCTCTTTTCTGTCCATGACAAGAAGCCCAAAAACTTCATCAACTTCCATCATCTCTCTCAAGGGTTCAAGAACAAATTCCTTGTCGCAACGATATAGCCTGGATTTCAAGGGCATCGGCGGTTCAATGCTCCACAATTGCAGATCAGTTTGTCCTTCAACTTTTGAGATGTTGCCGCAAAAAACCGCCAGACCATTCTCGGGAGTTCTCTTGAAATCTTTTAAATGCCGTACTATTTTATCGAGGGCATCAGAAACATTTTTTCTTGTCGACGTGGTCTTAATATTCTTTGCCGTGGATTTCTCAGCTTCAAGTTGCTTTTGCACGGAGTTGGCATCATATCCTGCTGGTATGTAAACCGTAATCAATTCTGTATGCCTTCCCTTAAAATCCTCGAGAAGATCAAGAAGTTCCAGTAGTTCATGTTTTTCAATAGCCATGTCTAAAAAAATCTCCAATGGTTTATATAATTAATCAAACAAACTCCACATTGAAATTTCCTTCTTTTATCTCGCGTGCGTTCGTAACAGATTTTAAGTCATCAAAAAGTTCTCTTAATGCACCATACTCCTTAGTTTTCAAACTTAAGATTATCTCTGCGTTGAGAGATTTTTTATTTTCTGTTTTTACCCCTCTAACTCTTGAAATTATGTCGGTCATCAAATGCCATCTATTTGCCCATAAAACTTCTTTGTACATGTCTCCTTCAGCCCATTCTAAATATTTTCTTCTATCACTCTGTGGCCATTCACTAATATGAATGCTTTTTTCTTTTTCATGTTTCCTGAAATATTTTTGATAAATCTCCTCTGTAACAAATGGCATTATCGGCGCGATAAGTTTTAAGATTGTCAGCAAACTTTGGTAAAGAGTATACTGTGCAGAAATTTTTTTGTTTCCTGTTTCATTGTAAATTCTTTTCTTAACTATCTCAAGATAATTGTCACAAAATCTGCGCCAGAAAAATTCATCTACATCATTTTTGGCTCTTGAGTATTCATATCTTTGGAAATGATCTGTTGTTGTATAAGAAATATGGTTTAACTCTTTCATGAATAATTCGTCCAATAATTCCAATTTTTTCGGTTTCTTAAAATCGTAATCCTTGAGATTCATGAAAACAAAATTTGTGGCGTTCAACATCTTGTTGACAAATTTTCTTCCAGTCACAACATCTTTCTCCTGATATTCAAAATCCTCTCCTAATTTTGAAGAAGCAGCCCAGTATCGCAGCGCATCAGCACCATATTTTTCCAAAATCTCCTGCGGTTCGACGACATTTCCCTTGCTTTTTGACATTTTCTCTCCTTTGAGAGTTACATTCCCGGTTATGAAAATATTTTCCCAAGGGAGTTTGTTCTCCTGCCGCAAAGCCCTGACAATTGTGTAAAAAGCCCATGTCCTTATTATGTCATGTCCTTGAGGTCTCAATGAGTAAGGAATTTTTATTTTGTTTCCAAGAGGGATTGATGCAATAATTGGCGTTAGCGAAGAAGTTGCCCAAGTGTCCAGAACTTTTTGTTCAGGAGTAGCCGGCTTATTGCATCTTTTACATATTTTTTTGGTTTCAGCCGGGTCCACCGGAAGTTCATTTTCATTTGCCAAAATTGTTTCTTTACATTCAAAACAATACCAAACAGGAATTGGAACTCCAAAATGTCTGTCTCTCGAGATTATCCAATCCCAATCCAATCCGTTTACCCAATTTTCATATCTTTTGAACATGTGTTCGGGAAGCCATTTAATTTTCTTGGGCTCGGAAATCAATTTTTTTCTGAAGTCCAAAATCCTAAAAAACCATTGTTCGGTAGGGAGGAATTCAATCTCTACGCCGGATTTTTCATATACGTTCACAGAATGTTTTATTTGCTTCTGCTCAACAATCAATCCCTGACTCTTTAAATCATCAAGAATTTTTTTTCTTGCCTCCTTGATTTTCATCCTATCATAGGGTTTTATGTTCAATGTTCCATTTTTGTTCAAAACAATTCTTGGATTTAGCTTGTGCCTTTGAATCGCATCAACATCATACTTGTCTCCATATGAACACACCATTAAAACGCCAGTACCTTTTTCCATGTCTGCAGATTTGTCTCCCAAAATGGGGACTTCATGTTTGAATAGGGGAACAATCGCTTTTCTTCCGATAAATTTTTTGTTTTTGTTGTCTTCCGGGTTTACGAAAACAGCGACGCATGCTCCAAGCAGTTCAGGCCTTGTTGTGGCAATCAGCAAGTTTTCCTTGGAATCCTTTATTGAAAATTTCAATGTGGAAAAGAAAGTGTCCATCTCTTTGTCTTCTAATTCTGCCTGAGAAACAGCTGTCTGAAAAACAACATCCCACAATGCGGGAAATTCCTTCTTGAAGATAAGTCCTTTTTTGTATGCATCCAGAAAATATTTTTGTGAGATAAACTGGGAATTTTTGTCAATTGTAGAATAAGTATTTTCGTAATCGCAGGAAATTCCTAGTTTTTTCCAGTCGTGTGTAAAATTAGGCAGGATCTCCTTTAACGTCTTGAGGCACAAACTGATGAATTTTTTTCTTGACATCTCCTTGCTTTTCACACCTTTAAGATTCTCGATAAGCTTTTCTGTGGGAAGTCCGTTGTCGTCTGTCCCAAAGGGGTAAAAAACCGAGAAGCCGTTCATTCTTTTGAAGCGAGCTATGAAATCCATTTGAGAATACATAAATGCGTGTCCCATGTGCATCTTTCCCGAAACAGTTGGGGGAGGCGTATCAATTGAATAAATTTTCTTCTTGGAATCCATCTTGTAAACTTTTTCTTTTTCCCACAGCTTAAGAATTCTTTTTTCCATACTATCAAGATCAGTGGTGTCAGCCATTTCTTAAAGATGAAAGCTAACTTTTAAAATCTTGTTGCAAAAACTTTTTATACTAACATCCTTTCAAATTTTAATGGCAGGAAACGAAAGCATCAATCTCCCTGGAGGATTCGGTGGATTGATGAGATTCAATGAAGAGTATCAAAGTGTCTTTAATCTAAAGCCGACGCATATAATAGTGTTCGTGATACTTATAGTTGCTTTCAGGATTGGCCTGGATTTTATTTATTGATAATTCAGTCACTCCAAAGTTACCTCTTTTTGTAAATGCCCTGCACTTTTGTGCCTATATATTTTTAGAGTTAATATCAACTCAACTTTAATCATATTCGTCGTCGGATTTTTATATTCTAACTTTTATGAGGGGTGGGGATAAACTGTTATAGAAAATTATAAATAATCCTTTAAATTTCAAGAAAAATGTTTGAAGAAATACCAGATATGAAAGGACAAAAAGTGTTCATAGAATATGGTAAATATGTGCAAGAGTGTCTCGGAGGAGAAAATTCTCAATGGAGAATATTTCATACTCTTCAGAAAAATGCCATAGCCGTTGAACCAAAGCGAAAAAATCTTCAAGACAATGGTTGCGGAGATATAAGCCATATGTATGTTGAATATAACTCTCCAGAAGACAGAGGTATTGTAATAGAGAGTAAAACAGATATTAGTGCAACAGAGTTCTACAAGAGATTAATCGGAAAAATGGACTATCAACCTCTGGAATTATCTTATGCAGATAGGGTCGAAGGCATAAAAACAAAAATAATAAAAAGAATGAACAAAACATCTCAAGCTGTTTCAGAAATTAAAAATTTAGAAGGCTTAGTATTCTCAACTGCTCAGTAAAATGTTCCCAAACATAAACCCGAAAAAAATGCAGGAAATGATGAAACAAATCGGGATGCAAAATGAAGATATCTCCGCGGAAAAAGTCACCATAGAAAAAACCGATGGATCAAAAATAGTGATAAAAAATCCTTCTGTGACAAAAATAAAAATGCAAGGATTGGAAAGTTTCCAGATTTCAGGCGATGTTTCAGAAGAGGATGGAATTTCCCAAGCAGATATAGAAACAGTAATGAAAAAAACTTCTGTCGATGAAACCGCGGCACGCGCAGCATTGGAGAAATCCAACGGCGATTTGGCAGAGGCGATTTTGGAGTTGAGTGAATGAAGAATGAAAAAAGAACATTTAACACATTGTTTATGATTTCTTCTGTAGATGGAAAAATCTCAACAGGTGTTAATGATAAAAGAGATATTGACAAAGATTTTCCAAAAATTAAAGGTATCCGAGAAGGTTTGAAACAATACTATGAACTTGAGAAGAAAACTGATTTGCACTCTCTTAATACGGGAAGAGTTATGGAAAAAATAGGTATAAACAACAAAAAACAGAAAATCAAAAAAACGCCCGTTAGTTTCATAATAATAGATAACAAACCACATCTAATCACAACAGGGGTGAATAATCTTCTTAAAAAATGCAAAACGCTTTATCTCGTAACAACAAATAAAAAACATCTCGGATTTAAAATAAAGGAAAAAAATTTGGTTATTATTTATTATGAAAAAAAGATTGACTTCAAAGATTTGTTCAAAATACTTAAAACAAAATATAAAGTGAATCAAATAACAATTCAATCAGGAGGAACAATGAATTCTACCTTATTGAGAGAGAATTTAATCGATAGATTACCACTAGTTCTTGCTCCTGCATTAATTGGTGGAAAAAACACATCAACTTTAGTTGACGGAGAATCTTTAATTTCAGAAAATGACTTGAAAAATATCAAATCCTTGAAATTAAAAAGTGCAGAAAAGCTGAGAAATTCATATTTGCACTTGATTTATTATATCAACAAATAGTAAGCTTTATAAAGAAAGATATAAAAACCTAAAATTCCTCATAAAAAATACTTCTCTCAGAGTAGATAAATATTAGAGATTTTTATGGAAGAAATAATTCAAGAAAAAATTAGCGCAGACCACCTCCTTTATGTTAGCCTAAAATACACAAAAACTTGCGATGTTATTCTTAATCTGATTATTCGGTGGAGAAAAATGATTGATACAAGCATTGAAGAAATCTTAAAGAAAGCCAAAAAGAAAAAGAAAATATCTGCAATCCCGACAAACCCTACAAAAAAAATAGAAGTTATAAAAAATCTTTTCAAGAAAGATAAGAACATCCAAAACGTGATGGAGATGTACGAAATGTTCAGGAAAATTGAGGAACTGCGCAAGGAGCGCATCGGGGAATTCAGAAAAAATGTAACACTGAAAGTTTTTTATCAAGGCGAAGAAATTAACATAAATCTTGAAAAATTAAAATTATATGCGGAAGAATTGGAAAAATTTATAGATACAACAAAAAAATTTCTTATAAGCGGATGATATCTTGATAAACGAAAGAAAAGTAGAATAAATATAATGCAAAAATTGAAAATTTTCAATCAAAATGTGCTGTGTTTTCAGGAAAAATACCGGCACGATTAGCTTTAAAAATTCTGAATTCTGATTACTTTAACAACAGTTTAAAATTGAAAATGAAAAAGATATTTGTAATAACTTCTGGAAAAGGTGGTGTTGGAAAAACTACTACATCAATAAACCTGGCTGCGGCGATGAACCACTTCAAAAAGGATGTTATGGTTGTCGACGGAAATCTTTCAACCCCAAATGTTGGGGTGTATCTTGGTTCTCCTGAAGTGCCTGTGAACTTAAATCATGTTCTGTCAAACAAGGCAAATGTTAATGAAGCAATTTACGAACATGAATCTGGAATGAAAGTTCTTCCTTCTTCGCTCTCACTCACGGAATTTAAAAAAATAAGACCTGAAAATCTAAAAAATTTTAGGAATCAATTCAAAAAAGTTTCCGATTATATAATCGTCGACAGTGCCGCAGGTTTGGGGACCGAGGCCCTGAGTGCAATGGATCTGGCTGACGAATTGATTCTCGTGACAAACCCGGAAATAACGGCAATCACTGATGCATTGAAAACAATCAAGATTGCAGAAGAAAGAAAGAAACCCATACTCGGAGTGATAATAACAAAGGTGCGCAAGGACAGAATAGAAATGTCTCCAGAAACAGTTAGAGATATGCTTGAAGTCCCAATAATAGGAATGGTTCCTTATGACTTGAATATTTCAGAGTCATTGAGTCTGAGAAATGCTGTAGTACATACACACCCTAAATCAAAGACTGCCAGAGCATACAAAGAAATAGCGGCAAAAATTCTCGGAGAGGATTATGATTCCGACACCGACAGAGAAAGTATTTTTGAGAAAATTTCAAGAGTTTTTGGCCGGAGAAAGTAGATCTCCAAGAATATTAATTCTTTTAAACCCAAATTTATTTAGAATGTTATGACAATTGATTTTAATAATTTTCATGGATATTTCCCTGGAGGATTCTACAGAAGTAAAAATACTCGCCCAGATATAATGGGTGATTTAGACAAAGTATTATCAGAAAGTGGTTTTGATAATGGTCGGTTTCAAAAATTAAAATCAGAAAATGAAAGAATATTCCGAGAAATGATAGACTTATCCAAGAATACGGTAAAAAGAGACTTAACAACTGAAGAGCAAGAAAGAGAGGTAAAATTAATAGAAGATGGTAAAATTAACAGCAGAGATTTAAATGAAATGTTGGAACCAATATATCATGCAATGGTGGGGAAAGGTTATTCACATCAAGATTTAATTGGATAATTTAATTTAGTACTTTGTCAGACAAATCTGAGTGTGGTGAGGAGAAATTTTCAGGTTTAAATATATTTTAAGCAAAAATCATCTAACAACGCTTCCATTCTCAACATCCTTTTCAGAAGTCAGAAACCTTGGAATCCCATTGTCATCGGCGGCAAGAATCATTCCTTCTGAAACAATTCCTTTCAGTTTTCTTGGTTGTAAATTTGCGATTAAAATCAATTTTCTTCCTTTCAGTTCCTTCGCAGAATAAAATTCTTTTATCCCTGCGCAAACAATTCTTTTACCAACTTCTTTTCCAACATCAAGAGTTAGTTTCCACAGCTTGTCAGAATCGGGAATTTCCTCAGCTTTCAAAACCTCTCCTACTCGGAGGTCAAGTTTCAAAAAATCATCAAAATTTATTGTCGGTTTCATTGCTTAAAAAAGAGTTGCTAACAAAACTTTAATTATATAAAATCCCAATATTGTTAATATAATTATCTTGATTATATCGACCACCATCTCTACCGGATTATCTCTTCTTGCCATAGTATTTTTCTAAAGCAATCACTTTTGCTTCTAAATTGATTAATTTATCATTAATTTTAAGTCTTTCGTTAAACTTTGCATTATCATTTTTCAAAAAATCTATTTCCATTTCAACTTCACCTATCTTTTTGTATATAACGTAAACCAAAACAGCTACTGCGATAGCCACCAGTAATAAAATATCATAAAAAGAGAAAGACTCAAGCTGAGGCAATTTTCTTCCAAATAGTATCGTTAAAAGAAAAGCTCCGACAATACTCAATGAACTAACCAAAATATCTTTTGATGAAATTTTCATAAAAACTAATCAAAGATGCATTATATAAAAATTTATATTTCCAAATGATTATTTTATCTTCTCAAAAAGGATAGGAGATTTTTTAATTTTTCCTAATTTGATGGGTTTTGAAATTTCTCCTAAGGTGTTAGGGCCAACTTTAAATCCAAACTGCTTCGCGATTTTTTCGCATGTCTCTGGAATAAATGGCCAGAGCAAAATCGCAATTGTCTTTATGCTATCTGAAAGCTCATATAAAACTTTTTTGTCCTTTGTCTCCCACGGCTTTCTGTTTTGAACATATTCGTTGCACAAATCAACAAAGGCAAAAATTTCATTTAATGTCTTGTCAAATTCATAATTGTCTAAGTGCTTTTCAATTTCTTTTAGTCTCAATTTTTTCAGCAATTTGTTTTCTGTTTTATCCAATCCATACTTCTCCGCCAATGCACTTACTCTGCTGATTAAATTTCCCAATTTATCCGCGAGTTCGTTGTTGTGCCTTTCAATAACTTTCTCCTCTGAAAAATCTCCGTCTTGACCAAAAACAAAATTCCGACAAACAAAATACCTAATTGAATCAACAGAGTATTTCTCAGCAAGAAATTTGGGAGATATAACATTTCCCAATGATTTTGATATTTTCTGTCCATCAACAGTCAGAAATCCGTTTATCAAAATAGTTTTTGGAGGTTTTATGCCCACGGAAAATAACATTGCAGGCCATATCACGCAATGAAACCAACCATTGTCTATTCCCAATATTTCAACATCTGCAGGCCAGAATTTTTTAAATTTTTTATCGTCGGGCCAACCAATACCTGTGATGTAATTCAAAAGTGCCTCATACCAAACATAAACAACTGCCTTGTCATCCAAAGGGAAATCAATTCCCCATGACATATTTTTTTTCAATCGAGTAATATTCAAATCCCTTAAACCTTCTTTTACCCTATTAATAATTTCTTTTCTCCTAAATAGTGGAAGAATATATTTTTTGTTTTCATCATAAAATTTTAGCAATTTTTTTTCATATTTGCTAAGCCGAAAAAAATAAGATTCCTCAACTAATTCCTTCACCTCGCGATTAGGATGAAATTTACACCTCCCGTTTACCAAATCTTTTTCAGTGATGTATGCTTCGCAACCTTCGCAATAAAGCCCCTTGTATTGTCCTTGGTAGATGTCCCCTTTTTTATCCATCAGTTTAATGAACTCTTGAACCTTTTTTTTATGATCCTTGTCTGTTGTTCTGATGAACCTATCAAAATCCACATTAAGCAACCTCCACGCATTCTCAAATTTTGGAGCCAATAAATCTACAAATTCCTTAGGATTTTGGTTTTTTTCTTCCGCACTTCTGGCGATTTTTTGCCCATGCTCATCAGTTCCTGTCAAAAAGAAAACTTCTTCTCCCTTAATTTTATGCCATCTCGCGAGAACATCTGCGATGATTTTCTGATAAGCATGTCCTATGTGGGGCTCTGCATTCATATAATCAATCGCCGTCGTAACATAAAATTTTTTTTTCATTTTTAAATAATACCAAAAGCGTATAAAAACTTAACTCAAAAAAGTTTATTAAATTTATTTTCTTGTTTGTTAAATGTCAAGAGGGGAAACAAAAAGGGTTCAGGAATTGAAACACAAGGCAAGAAGGAGAAGCATAAAAGAGGGGCTCTCTAACACAATAAAAAATTCTTTCGCGACAGAATACGTCTCTCCGTTTGCAATCGCAATAAATTCCAGTGGTGCGATGGTTTCAATGATAAGCTCTGTCTCCGGATTGCTCGGACCGTTAAGCCAAATGTTCTCTCCAAAACTCATGGAGAAATATTCCAGGAAAAAAATAGTTCTCACAGAAGTTATTTACGAGTCTCTTTCTTTGCTTCCATTTATCGCAATAGCTCTCTTGTACTATTTTGATATTTGGAGAGAGTACCTCCCATTTTTGATGCTCTTAACAGTGGCAGTCTATGTTGTATTCTCAAACATTTCTTATCCTGCATGGTTCTCCTGGATGGGGGACATCGTCGACAGGCATTATAGAGGGAGATGGTTTTCAAAAAGAAGGTTTATCATAGGAATAGTTGCATCGGTATTTGTGCTGATATCTGCTTTTGTCCTCGACATATTCAGGGATAATCACATTGAGATGATTGGTTTCGCCATTTTCTTTTTCATTGCGTTTCTCGGGAGACTCGCATCTTTCAAAGTAATAAAAAAAGAGTACGAACCTAAAATGAAAATGAAAAAACATAATCACATTTCTTTTCTTGAATTTCTTTCACAGATAAAAAAAACAGAGTTTGGGAGATTCTCTTTAATGAAGTCGAGTTTGGATATGACAGTGTATATCGCATCTCCGCTATTTGCAGTTTATCTTCTAAGAGACCTTCAATTCAGTTATACCATCTTCATGATAATAACACTGTTTGGTGTTGGGGCGTCTCTTTTTATCTTGAGCATTTGGGGGATGATTTCTGACAAATATGGAAGTTACAAGGTAATAACTCTGTCTTCGATGGCAATACCATTCATACCAATAATGTGGCTCTTGTCGCCAAACCCAATTTATCTTATGCTTGTGCCTTCGCTTATTGGGGGAGTTGCATGGGCAGGACAAAGTCTAGCAACCGGAAATTTCATTTATGAAAGTGTGCCAAAAGACAAGCTAGGTTCTTATGTGTACTACTTCAATCTTCTTGGGGGAATAGGGGTTTTCATAGGGGCGGGAATAGGTGCCTTGCTCATAAAATACCTCTCGGTAGAAATCATAAAACCGATTTTCATGATTTTCATAATAAGCAGCGTGGCAAGATTTCTAGTCGTGATGATTTTGCTCCCCAGAGTCAAAAAAACAGTGCCAAGGTCAACAAATTCCAAGATTCTAAAAGAGGTCGTATTCAAAGATGCAAAAATAGCTTTGCATGAGGATATTCACCAAATAATAGCAATAAGAAAGTATCTTAAAGAATAATAAATTATTTAAAGAAAGACAAATTTATTTTGAAATGTTCGGAAAAAAAGAATGCGATGAGTGTGGGGAAAAAATTGAGAAAAAATACAATTTTTGCCCTTTTTGCGGAAACTTCACCGGAAAAAAGCAAAAGAAAAAAGATTATGGAATGATTGGAGAGAATGATTTCTTAAATGAGTTTGAGCAGTTTTCAAATTCAGTTCTCGGCGGTCCTGGAGGAAAAATGATAGGAAAAATGCTTGAGAGTGCAATGAAAATGCTTGAGAAGGAGATGAGAAAAAACAGCACGAACTCAAAGTTTGATTATGAATTTTCAGTAAATGGCGACAGAGTAAATCTCGACTATGGAAACCTAAGAGAGAAAGAACAAAAAAGATACGTCCCTTACTCAGAGCTTCCAAACGGGACATTGAAAAATTTTTCAACGCTCTCGAGAAAAGAACCAAAAACAAATGTCAAAAGATTTTCTAACAAGCTAATCTACGAAGTTTTCATGCCCGGCGTCAATTCGGAAAAAAATGTAGCAATAACAAAACTTGAAAGTAATATCGAAGTAAAGGCAGTTTCCAGCAAAAATTCATACAAAAAGATTCTTCCTGTAAATTTCCCAATCACAAACTACAATCTTAACAAAGGAAAACTGATTTTGGAGTTGGCAATCAAAGAGTGATTTTTCAGATATCAAAAAAAAGATGCTAATTGGCGCTCGTTTTTAGGATGCAGGAAAATCACAAGATTTTCCTGAACAAGGATTTGCAAAACCCAAGCAAATCCTCGTACCCAAGATTGCATTCATCTCGCCACTAAAGTCTCAAGAACTTACCAGTTCTTGATGATCATCAAGAATGCAATTGTCGGCATTCTTGAGATGCGCAGTTTTCTGCCCAGCAATCTTAGCATAATAAGAGCCGCGTGGTTACTTTTATAAAGAATTTTAATTTAATTTTTTCACGAGCCCGTAGCTCAGCTTGGTTAGAGCGCTGCTCTGATAAGCCAACCTCTTCTTTAGCTTGGGAAACAGAGTTTCCTGAGCCCCAGAAACAGAAGGTTTCTGAGAAAAGGAAAAGTCGGCCGACTCAAAAGAAACTAAAATAGTCTCTTCGAGTAAACTCAGATAGGCAGAGGTCCTCGGTTCAAATCCGAGCGGGCTCATTGTTTTAGCGAGGATTTGCAAAATTTGCTTCAGTGTCTAAGGAGAGGTTAGCGTAAGGAGAACGTCGTTCTCCTCGAATCCGAGCGGGCTCATTTAAATTAAGATGTACAAAAAATGCACTCCGGAATGCGGAGTTTTAGATGTTAACAAAACAGTTGAATGGTATAAGGATAAACTGGGGTTTTGAACTTGTAATGACTGTTCCACAATCAGGCAAGTATGAATGGGCTCTGATGAAAAAAGATTCTATGGAAATCATGTTTCAAACAAAGAAAAGTTTGGGTGATGAACTTCCGCCAATTAAAAGTTTACCTGTTTCCGGCTCAATGATTCTCTATGTAGGAGTTGACAACATAAAAGAAATTTATGATGAACTTAAAAATAAAGTCAGAATATGTAAAGATTTACATAAAACTTTCTATGGTTCAGAAGAATTCGCTATAGAAGATTACAATGGTTTTGTTATCTTATTTTCTGCAAAAAAATAAAACACCAATCTTTAAAAACCGTTTTTCTTTAAATCCGTTATGAGCAAGGGAATGTATCATTTCATAAGAGAAGCATGGAAATCTCCCGATAAAAAAATTCTGAGAGAAAGAATGATTGCCTGGAGAAAGTCAAACGCAATAGAAAAAGTTGACAAGCCCCTAAGACTGGACAGGGCCAGAAGTTTGGGATACAAAGACAAGAAAGGAATTCTTGTTGTTCGCGTTAGATTGAAGAGAGGGGGACACAGACGCCCAAGACCTAACAAAGGACGCCGTTCAAAAAGAATGCACACCCGAAAAAATTTAGGCATGAATTACAAGTGGATTGCGGAGCAACGTGCCGGCAGAAAATTCAAGAACCTAGAAGTTTTGAATTCATATTTAATTGGAAAAGACGGAGTGCATTATTTCTATGAGGTCATTTTAGCGAATCCTCAATCGGAAGAGATAAAGAGTGACAAGCAATTGAAATTCATAAGCAAAGATGTCAATAAAGGGCGAGTTTTCCGGGGACTTACTAGTGCGGCGAAAAAATCGCGAGGATTAAGGAAAAAATCGCGCAACCTCAAGATAAGACCGAGCATAAGAGCATGGGGAAGGAAGGGAAAATAAATTTTTAAGAAGAAATAATTCTCGGGGTCAATTTATTAAAGATATCCGGTTGTTCAAAAAATCCCTCAATGTTTTTGACAGTTGATTTATAAAAATCTTCAAACTGTTTTGATTTTACCAAACGAACAAAATTTAAAACCCCTTCATACTCTTTGAGAAAGACCCCTTTCAGTTCCTGTTCTGTTCTTTTTCTGGACTCTTCCATTAACTGACCATCTCTTGTATATACTGATATCTCAAAAGACGGGCAAGAATAGTTGCCTACTCCCATGCTTCTTCCAAAATGAGTTCGCCTGAACGGAGAATCACTCATGTCAAAATATGATCTTCCCTCTCCAAGACAGAAATCATAAGCGCTTTTTCTAAGTGTTGCCAAAATCTGATTCAAAAGAAAATTGTTAGAGTTATTTATTTTATATGGGTCAAGAACAACGCCGGGAAAAATCCAAATTCCTTTAAAGTCTTCCGAAATAGGATGATCTGCCCAAACATGCACATCATAAAGTTGGTTGTCTGTTCCTCCTTCACTCCAAGGAGCACCATTTCCTGCGCAGGAAAATTCTGGCTCATCACTTAACTTAATGTTCCAACCACCTAACTTTTCAGCGATTACTTTGGAAAAATCATCTTCAACCAGTTTTCTAAATTCTTCTGCAGAATAAATTTCATCCTTGCCGTACCTTGCCATAAAAATGCATAAACCAATGATATAAAAAGATTTATATGAAGTAATCAAACTTAAAAACTTCTTATTCTTTTCAAATTAATGGTGATAAATATTTTTTACATAATCGCGATTCTTGGATTGGCTTTCATAATATCTGGAACATTAATGCTGTCAAGAAAAAAGATTCAAAGAAAAAAGATATATGCTTTTCTTATAACTGGAGGAATTTGTCTTCTGATTTATAGCATTTACATAATGGATTTTATATTTACGGCGCTTCAAGTTTTTTACACTCTCGTTGTAATATATGACATAATAAAGTTAAAATCTTCTGGAAAAAGAAAATGAAATATCAAAAGCTCGTTGATTTTTACATGCAAGTTTCCTCAACAACAAAGAGGCTGGAAAAAATAAAAATTCTTTCTGAATTCTTGAAAAAAATTCCTGTTGAGGAAAAAGATGTTGTTTACCTTTTGCTCGGCGACATATACCCTGAATACGATGAGCGACGCATCGGAATAAGCAATCAGCTTGCAATAAAATCAATTGCAAAATCTGTGGGTGTGGAGGAATCCTATGTAAACAAGGAATGGAAAGAGATTGGAGATTTGGGATTGGTTTCAAAAAAATTAAAGGAAAAAAAATCTCAGGCAACACTCTCGAGAAGAGATCTCACTACTGAAAAGGTTTTGGACAACCTGAGGAAACTTCCTGTGCTAGAAGGTAAAGGGACTGTGGGAAAGAAAATTTCATTGATAGTCGAACTTCTGGTCTCGGCATCAGCTTCGGAAAGTTTGTATCTTGTAAGAACGCTAATCGGCGATTTGAGGATAGGACTTAAGGAAAGTACAATAAAGGAAGCTTTTGCAGTTGCATTTTTCTCTCAGGATAAAAAAAAGGAAGCTTCACAAAAAATTCAGGGGGCGATTGACAAGTCGAATGACATAGCGCTGGTTTTCCAAGCAATAAGAACTGGAAAATTGAAAAATCTTGAAGATATTCTTCTTGAAATTGGAAAGCCGATAAAGGCCATGCTTGCTCAAAAAGTTGAAACAATAAAAGACGGATTTAAGGCCTTGGGAATTCCATGTGCAATTGAGTACAAATATGATGGTTTTCGTCTTATAATCCACAAAAAGCCGTCGGGAGAGGTTATTCTTTTTACGCGACGTTTGGAGAATGTAACCAAACAATTTCCCGAAGTTGTGGATTACATAAAAAAATATGTTAGGGGAAATTCATTTATCTTGGATTCGGAGGCCGTCGGATTTGACAAAAAAACCCGGGAATACAGGCCGTTTCAGAGCATAAGCCAGAGAATAAGAAGAAAGTATAATATAGAAAAACTCCGGGAGGAACTGCCTGTTGAAATTAATGTTTTCGATGTTCTTTACTATAATGGAAAATCTCTTTTGGACGAACCGTTCGAAAAACGCTCGACATTAATAAGAAAAATTGTACAGAACGAAAGATACAAAATAATTTGCTCAAAACAAATAATAACCTCGAGCGAAAAAGTAGCTGGAAATTTTTACAAGCGTGCACTAAAAGACAATCAAGAAGGAATAATGATGAAAAATCTGAAAGCAAAATATCAGCCAGGACGCAGAGTGGGACACATGCTAAAAATAAAACCTGAAGAGGGGGACTTTGATTTGGTTATAACGGGAGCAGAGTACGGAACAGGAAAAAGAAGCGGTTGGATGTCAAGTTTCATATTGTCATGCCATGATGAAGATACCGGAAAATACCTTGAAGTGGGAAAAGTTTCAACAGGACTTAAGGAAAAATATGATAATAAACAGAGTGATGATAAAATAAAAGAGGAGAGAATGATTCAGGAAGAAACAATAGGAACGTCATTCTTCGAACTTACTGAAAAACTTGCCCCTTTAATAAAAAAGGAAAGCGGAAAATACGTTGAACTAAAGCCCAGGGTGATTGTTTCAGTTACATACCAGGAAATTCAACGTTCGCCAAATTATAGTTCAGGTTTTGCATTAAGGTTTCCGAGATTCACCGCACTTCGTGAGGACAAACCTCTCAGCGAAGTTACAACACTTGAAGAAATAAAAAAGGATTTTTCTAATCAAAAGAGAAATTACAAGTATGGTTGAGTACAACAATTCTTTTTAATTAATTGCTGCAGTTAAGTTCATGTATCTCGCTGATATTGTCAATGAATTAAAAGTATCTGTTGAGGGAATGAATCTGGGGTATTCTTTAAGCGATAATACTTTTATCATTTCCCCCACTATGGAAATTAGAAACAGGGGCGTAGCAGAAATTCCCGGAATGAAAGGGTATTGGAGAATGGTCAATGATTACATAACTTCCAATGAAACAAAATTCGAAGGTTACTTTAAACGTGAAAATAAATTTTTTACAGGTAATGAAAACATGGACAAATGTGTAAGAGAACTGGCGTTGTCCTTAACTCAAACACTAATTGATAATTTTGCTGGAGAGTGTTATGAGTGCGAACTTGATAAAAAGAAAAATGGCATAATCATCAAGTCTAAAAAAAATTCAGGGGGAAATGCATTCGAAGAAGTTGAAAGAATAGTCAGGACTTTCCCGAATTATGAAAAAGAAGTCAATAAAAGAATATTGGAAAAACCATGGGTGATTTTCAGAATATAGCTCGGCAAAGTATTTATAAACCAAAATTTCATTTATAAACCATAAAATAATACCTGCAATTTCGCCGGAGGCAATTCGAAATTGCCGTTCAGCGTTTCGAGGAAAATCGAAAAAAACCAGCGGGTTGTTTTCAAATGGCAGAAAAATCAAAAAGTAATTATCAAATACAAAATATTGTTGCGACAACTTCTTTGGAAAAGCCGATTCCCTTGGTAAAACTGGCAAAAACACTTCCAAACATTGAATATAATCCTAAAACATTTCCTGGCGCTGTTCTCAGAGTTAAGGAACCTAAGTCTGCTGTTCTTGTGTTCAGCTCGGGAAAACTTGTGTGTACAGGAACAAAATCAACAGCCCAGGTAAAAAAAGTCATAGATGTCGTAATAAAACAATTAAGAAGAATAAATGTAAGAGTCACGATAGTTCCAAAAATAACTGTCCAAAACATTGTTGCCTCGGGAACAATAAATCTAAAATTGAACTTGAATTTTCTTGCACTTGAAATGCAAAATACTGAATACGAGCCGGAACAGTTTCCGGGGCTAGTTTACAAGCTTATTGAACCGAATGCCACTTTTCTTTTATTCAGCAACGGAAAACTTGTGTGTACAGGTACGAAAAACAAGCAGCAATTGGAAGAGAGCATGAAACAGCTTCTAAAAAATATCAAAGAAGCGTTGAAGAAATATTAATCTCAAAAATGAAGAATTTAAGAGGAATAATTTTAACTCTTGCATCGGCAATTTTCATAGTGGGATGCGGAACCTCAAGTTATCGCCAGTCAAATATAAAATGGGCTTATGACAAAAATATAATTCCCATCATAGAAATTATTCCGGACAATTCATGGGAAGAAAGAAATAACTCTGGAAAACCGGGAGCAGTATGTACTTTTACTCCAGGTCCACCTCCCAGAATTTTAGTTAAAGAGGGCAATGTGATAGAATGTCTGGAACACGAATTCGGGCATTTAAGAGAACATTCAGAAAGTGTTCCTTATCACTCAAAATATGCAAAATATCCTCTCTCAAGATCAATGGACTAAAAATTAATAAGAAAGTTTAAAAAATTGTTATTATTAATAATCAAATGAAAAGAGGGAATTTTCTTGCAATAATCTTATCGATTTTTATTGTTCTGATTTTTATTGCAATGGTTCAATCTGCCGCGAATAAATCCCGCGGGTGGGCTTCTGAAAATG
>DATETG010000009.1:0-19014 GCA_035283785.1 Candidatus Nanoarchaeia archaeon | reverse complement strand
AAATGGAAAGAAAAGAAGACGAAAGTATGGGAAGAATTACCATGGCAGACGTAAATAGAATTGCAAGATATGACAGAGACGAAGCATCAATAATGCTTCATGGATTAAATTATAAAGGGAGAAATAAAGAATATTAAAATGACAAAGGAATTCAAGCGTAGCGACGGAAGAAAACCAAACGAGTTGAGAGAAATAAAAGCAAAGGTCGGAGTTGTACCAAATGCCGACGGAAGTGCGATGTTCTCATTCGGTGACACAATCGCGATTGCCGCTGTTTATGGGCCTAAGAAAATGCATCCGCAACATATGCAAAATCCGGAGAAAGGAACATTAAGATACAATTACAACATGTTGAGTTTCTCCGTAACAGAAAGAATCCGTCCAGGTCCAAGCAGAAGAAGCCAGGAAATAAGCAAGATTTCCGAATGGGCCATTGAACCTGTTGTAATGATTGATAATTTCCCAAACGCGGTTGTCGACGTTCACGTCAATATTTTGCAGGCAAATGCCTCAACAAGATGTGCCGGAATAAACGCAGCGGCACTGGCGTTGGCACACGCAGGAATTCCAATGAAATCTATGGTTTCTAGCGTCTCAATCGGAAAGCTGGACAAAAATCTGGTTGTTGATGTTTCAAAAGAGGAAGAGGACTATGAAGAGGGCGAAGGAGCAACAGACATTCCCATAACCTTCACCCCAAACGGAGAGATTACCCACATCCAGCTCGACGGAAAAATTGAAACAAGCCAGTTGAAGGATGTGATAAAATTAGCCAAAGAAGCATGCAAAAAAATTCACGAAATTCAAAAGGAGGCGCTGAAAAATTCGATAAACTAAAATGGCAGTTGATTTAACAAGAAAATATTTATTGTCTACATTAGATTCCTGGAAAACAGCCGGAGAAATCCTTTATGAGTCGGGCAACGGCGGAAATAAAAATAGAATAGAACAGTTGGAAGGGATGCTAACACTAATGAAGGGGGAAGGATTAATATTCAGCTCTCCACAAGGAAGAAGCCAGACAATGCGTTACATACTGAGAGAAAAATTATCTCCTCAAGAAATTAAAGAACACAAAAGTGGAATAAAATGAAAACACCAAACATCACTGCCGAGAGAATAAAAAAATTTCTGCAGGAAGGAAATAGATTTGACGGTCGTGGTCTTGAAGATTACAGAGACATAGTGATTGAAACAGGTGTCTCAAAAAATGCCGAGGGAAGTGCGAGAGTCTTAATCGGAAAGACAGAAGTGCTTGCAGGAGTGAAAATGGATGTCTCTGAACCTTATGCTGATTCTCCCAATGAAGGAAATTTAATGGTAACTGCGGAATTTCTCCCTCTAAGTTCAGACAGGTTTGAATCAGGACCTCCTAAGATAGATTCAATTGAGTTGGCGCGTGTGATTGACAGAAGCATAAGAGAAAGCAAATTCATTGATACCGAAAAACTTTGCATAATTCCCAAGGAAAAAGTGTGGACAGTTTTCATAGACATATACACAATAAACGCCGACGGAAACTTGCTGGATGCTGCAGGCATAGCTGCTATCGCCGCGCTAAAAAACGCACGAATTCCTGTTTATGACAAAGAGAGGGGAAAAACATCCTATGGAGAATGGTCAAAAGACAAAGTTCCATTAAGAAAAGAAACTCCCTTGTCAATAACAATACACAAAATTGGAGATTATCTTGTTGTTGATCCGACACAGGAGGAAGAAGATATAAGCGAGACAAGAGTCACAATAGGGAGCCACAACAGAACAATATCCTCGATGCAAAAAGGAGGCTCAAGAGGATTAACAGAAGAGGAAATGCACAAAATATTGGAGATGAATGAAAGGGTCTGGAAAAAATTATTTTTAAAAATAGAGAAATCATTGAAATAAGATGGAACAATTTACAAAATACGAAAAAGCGCGCATTCTTGGTGCAAGAGCTTTGCAAATTGCGATGAATGCTCCTCTGCTGATAAAAATCTCAAAAGATGATTTGGAAAAGATAAAATACGACGCTCTCAAAATCGCCGAGATAGAACTTGAATCAGGAATACTGCCAATTTCCGTTAAGAAACCAATGCCTGCAAAAAAAGAAGAGAGACTAAAGAGAACAAGAGAATCAAAAATTGATGACAACAAGATCATCAACAAAGAGCTTCGTGAAGAGGAAGAGATAGCAAAAGAAGGGGAAATTATGGAACTTGCAAATCCCGAGGATGAGGGAGATTTTGGAGAAGAGGAAAGTGGCGGGGAGGAAGAGTAATGGTTAAAAAATTTTTAGATTATGTTGAGAATTTCCGAATCACTAATGGTATTTTAGGTGGATTATCTCTAGTAGTTGCAGAGTGGTATTTCATGGAGGGATATCAAGTCGAAGGGGTGGTAACAACGGCGATGGGTGTCCTATCAACACTTTATTTTGGGGATAAAAGATGTCTGGAAAAATTATCTTCAGAGAACAATATAATGGGTAAAGAAAAATGAAAAGAGAATTTTTGAATTATTTGGAAAATTTTCCGATTGAGAATATCTTTGCCGGAGATTTAATGTTATACGTAGGAATTATGGACTTCAGATATGGGCAAGAAGGTCCAGGAATTATTATGGGGATGCTGGCAGTATCAATGTTCTATTTAGGACATAAAAAATCCTTGGAAAGATTGTCTAACAATAAAAAAAGTGATTTGGAAACATTAACTCTAAAGTGAGTTTATCAGATTATACTTTATAAAATAAATTGATTTAAACTGCTTTGTACTTGAAACATCGGGAAAATGATCATCTATGACAATAACGGATTGAGCGAAAGCCAAAAAAGGAAAATCTTTGAGGCAATGGCTATTTGCGAAGGCCTTTATGATCATAACAACAGAGAAGAAACATTAAGGAAAAGCGCGGGAAGAATAGCGCGAGATTATGGGGACAACAGAAAATAACTGCCATGTTTAATTTATATGAAATCAGAAAAAGAGAATAGTAAATGGTATGATTCAAAGGGTGAAAGGTTTCTAGATTTCTACAATAAAAGTCAAGCCAACGAAATTATTCAAATTAAGAAACATCTTCTCAACCATATACCAAAGAAAGCAATTATATTAGAATGTGGTTGTGGAACAGGAAAGATAGCAAAATTCCTTAGTGAAAAAGAATTTTTAGTAACAGGGATTGACATTTCAAAACAAATGATAAAAATTGCTAAAGAAAATGCTCCTAACGCTAACTTTAAGTTAAAAAGTTTATATGACTTAAATTTTCCTGCTAAAACATTCGATGCAATCACTTCATTCTTTGTTCTTTTACATGTAGAAAAAGATAGACTTCCTTCTATTTTCAAATCATTCAATAATATATTAAAATCAAATGGATTCTTATTGTTTTCGATAAATAAAGGAAAAGGAGAAGGATACAATAATTTTCAGGGCAAGAATGTTTACTTCAGTTCGTACTCAAAAAAAGAGATTAAAGAAGTATTAAAAAAATCAGGTTTCAAGATAATTTGGCAAGAAGATTTCTTATTCAAAACGCCCGATAAAAAAACAGAACATCAAATGTATTTCTTAGTTAGAAAAAATTAACAAATTTTATATACTTCTCAGAATTTTTCAATTTATGGTTGTAATAAAAGAGGTTTCTGCGCGCTCTGTTTTGGATTCGCGCAACGAAAGCACGATTCTCGTAACATTGAAGACAAATGCCGGAAGCTTTTCCGCGAGTGCGCCAAACGGTAAATCTCGAGGGTATTATGAAGCCGAACCCTATAAGAAAAACTTATCTGGGGATATTGAGACAATAAAAAAATTCAGTGATTATTTTTTGGAAGAAAGTTTTGAAGGATTCAGGGATTTGAAAAAAATTGAGGACGTAACAGAGGGGTTTATTGGCGCAAACACTCTTTTTGCCCTTGAATCAGCGTTGCTAAAGGCAATTGCGCATGAAAGAAAAAAAGAAATCTGGCAATTGATAAACCCAAATGCCAAAAAATTTCCAAGATTGGTGGGAAACTGTGTTGGGGGTGGGAAGCATTCAACCTCTGGGAAAAAACCCGACTTTCAGGAATTTCTTCTTGTTCCAAAATCAAAATCGGTTAAGGAATCTCAAAAAGAAAACAAAATTGCAAAAGAGGAAACAAAAATTTTTTTGGGAAAAAAAGACGAAAATTTTGAAGGCAAAAAAAACGACGAAGACGCATGGGAAACTTCTCTAAACGAAAAGGAAATATTCAACATACTAAAAAATCTTAAAATCCCTTTCGGCATCGACGTGGCCGCCTCAAGTTTTTATGGTAGAAAAACGTACAAGTACAAAAATTCTCCAATAAAAAGAACTAATGAAGAGCAGTTTTCATACATCTGCAATATTATCGAGAACAACAATCTCTTTTACATAGAAGACCCTTTTCATGAAGACGATTTTGAAAGTTTCTCGAAATTGCTTAAGAAATTTTCAGACAGGTTGATCGTCGGTGATGACCTTACGGTTACCAACCCTGTACGATTAAAAAAAGCCATAAAAACAAAATCTATTAATGCAATTATTGTAAAACCGAATCAGTGCGGCTCCTTGTTAACGGTCAGCGAAATATGTGAAATCGCAAAAAAGAATAATATAAAAATTGTATTCTCACACAGGAGCGGCGAAACTGAGGAAGCAATTTTGGCAGACTTGGCTTTCAGTTTTCAGGCGGATTTTTTCAAGTGCGGAATAACTGGAAAAGAACGCGAAGCCAAAATAAATCGGCTTATTGAAATCGAGGAAAATCTGAGATGAACTTTGAAAAATTTGTGAAAAAATTCCCTCTTCTGCCAACAACAGCATTGATTTTTTACTTAGTTGCTGTTTTACTGTGGAGTCTAAACATAATACCCCCACCAACTGAAATTATAAATTTGTTGGAAAATCTTTATGAAAGATACGGACTTGTGGGATTATCCATAGCCTCATTTCTTGAAGGAATAGTTTATCTAGGACTTTATTTCCCGGGTTCATTTATAATCGCTCTCGCCGTATTCTTCTCGAACGGAAGTTTTATTTCACTGTTCTCAATAAGTCTAGTAGTTGCCTTTACTTTAACATTAACAGCCTTCATAAATTATTTTTTGGGAAGAAATGTATTTTTCAAGAGGAATGATTATTTAGAAGAACAGAAAAGAGCTAAGAAAGGTTTATTTTTTTCTATGATACATCCAAACATACTGGCTTTTTATTTTTTTAATGAAGGCATTGAAAAGAGAGGTTTGTGGAAAATTGTTTTTGTCCCTCTTATTATGACACCATACGGTTTGTTTTTGGCGTATTTATTATATTTTTTCTCTGATTTCGCAAAACAAAGATTTGAAAGCCCGTTATTTTTATTAATTTTGATTATCATGTGGTTGACTATCGCATTTATAATTGACCACAAAAGGAAAAAGAGAACGCTAGTGTGAAAGAGTTGGGTTACACAAAAGTTATAAATGCACGCAAAGATTTATTCACATGCCTCCAAGTGATGTTTTCCCTTCGAGGAAATCTGAAATAAAGAGAACGCTAGAAAAGCATTTTATAGAAGTAGAAAAATGTGAATTGGCAGGTCACGTTCCCGGGCAAATTTTATTTGATTATCAAGGTCCAGGCACAAAGGTAAAATTGCTATGTTCAAAGTGTAGAATCCTCTATGAAAGACTCCCAAATCCGGATGAAGTTGAAAAGTATGAAAGAACCTTGGAGAATGAAACAGAATAGCCTCGCAAAAGATTAAAAGCAATTTTTCTTTAGATTTTCAATGAGACTAATATTAACTTCCAACGGAATTTCTTCCAAGAAAGTTGAAAGAGAATTTCTTAAAATACTAGGTGGAGAAATAAAAGACAAAAAAATCCTGGTTTTAAGGAGTTCAAGGAGAAATCCAGACGAATATGGCGAGGAAATTCTCCGCGAATTGATAAGAGTTGGTTTCAAGGAAGAGGATATAAATTTTGGAAATCCTTTCAGGGAAGATGCAAGAAGAGAAATGGAAAATAATGATGTGATATACTCTGCCGGGGGAAACACCTTCACAATTCTTAATGCAATGCGAAACCGAGGATATCTGGAACTGATAAGAAAGATGATTAAAAAAAACAAAATCTACTTGGGAGTTTCAGCAGGAACAATTCTTCTCCAAAAATCAATAGAAATTGCAGGCATCGGCAAGTCAGGAGATCCAAATTATATAAATTTAAAAGACTTAAACGGACTTGGAATAATAAATTTCGTTATCTTCCCACATTATGAAAAGGTCAATGAAGAAGAAATAGTGGATTTTGAAAAAGAGAAGAAAACAAAAGTCTTGAGAATTGCGGACGGCGAATGTTTTGTTGTTGAAAAATGATATATCATCTAAAGGACATCTTAATGTTAAAGCAAATTTTATTTAACAAAACTTTTAGCACAAAAACCTTTAAAAATGAAAACCACGATGAATTCTCATGGCAAGAACAAAGATAGAAACTGAAAAAGTAGACAAGTCAGAGAACAAGGAAGAATTTACAGAAGAAATGAACAAAGAGGCAGAGAAAGAATCCATAGATAGCACAATCGTTGACAAAAAAAAGAAACTTCTTGAGAAAGCAAAAAAACTTGCCGAGAAGATTGAGGAAACGACAACAGAGGAATTAAAGGAAAAGGTCAAAATAAAGAAAAGAGATGACATGCTTATTCCTCTTGAAGATTACGTCAAGTCCGGAATTTACATTGGGACAAGAGTAGTTACACCTCAGATGAGACCTTTTGTATATCGTCGAAGAGCCGATGGATTGGCTATTTTCAACACCGATTTAATCGATGAAAAATTGCGCGAAGCGGTCGAGTATCTTTCAAAATTTGATTCAAAAGATGTAATCCTTGTCTGCAAGAGACAGGCGGGATGGAAAAAAGCCGAGAAATTTTCAGAATTGACAGGGATAAGAACATTCACAAAAAAATATCCTGCCGGTGTTTTGACAAACACGTCGCTTCCAAGTTTTTTTGAGAATGAGTTAACAATAGTTACTGATTCGTGGCTTGACAAAAACGCCCTGAATGACACAATCAATGTCGGGAAGAAAGTCCTTATGATATGCGACACGAACAACTTTTCCAAGGGGGCTGACAAAGTTATTATCGGAAATAACAAAAACACGCGAAGTCTGGGGGTGATGTTTTACATTCTTTCGCGCGGCTACCTTAAATCGCGTGGCTTGAGTACAGACAATATCCCTGATTTGGAATGGTGGATGAGCGAAGAATATGAAGAACCAAAAGAAGCAAAGAAAATGAGTTATTAAAATGAGTTTTATAAATACATTCATAGATTTTGAAAAAATCCCAACAAAGGCATATTTGCATAGTGCAGGAATAAATAACTATGGAGATACGAGAGGAAAACAAATTATTACTGCCATGGATTACTTGAAGGACGTGAAAAATTCCGGAGGATTCTCAGATATTATAGAAAAAGAAAATTTAGAGTATACATTGGCGGCAATTTGGGCCGATAGAGACGAGAAGGTTATAGACTTTTTTGGTTTCGGAGATGCAATTGATAATTGGCCCGGAAATCCGGAGGTAAAATCATGGGTCTTTAGAAACGGAATTTTCTTTAGGGGTGGCTCAACCTGCGGAGATACTTTGATTATGCTCGGTGAAGAAGAAAAAATCAGAAGAAAAACACAAAATTTGCAGGACTATTTTGAAAAATCATAAGCCAATCAAATAAGTTTTTATACAATCTTTATCTAAAATCTTGATGGAGTTTATAACAATCATCCTTGTTCTTTTTATTTTAATCCTCGGGATTTTTCTCGGCTATATTATTGGAAATAAAATTACGACGCTGAGAAGGGACAGATATTGGGAACTTCAAATTCCAGATTACAGAAAAGATGCTGTAACAAAGTCAAGGGCTGTTTTATCGGGACAATTTTCCGAGCAGATTGCACCGTACCTTCCAGGATTTCCATTTTTGCCTACGGAAGTTCGATTCCTCGGAAAGCCTGTTGATTTCATAGCGTTCAAAGGCATTGACAAAAAAGAAATAGACGAAGTTGTTTTTGTTGAAGTAAAAACTGGAAAATCAAATCTCTCGGGCGTTGAAAAATCGCTGAAAGAAGCGATAAGGAAAAAGAAAGTCAGGTTTGAGGAGTACAGGGTTGATGAAAATTTGACTAAGGAAAAGGAAGAAGAATAATTCTTAAGAACAGGAATAATCTAAGAAATAAATGGATTATGAAACTGCAAGCGTTAGAAAAATAGGTAAAAGATATATGGTTGAATTTAACAAAGTAAGCGGACTTTTTGAAAAAATTTTACACGTCGGTTGTGATGATTTTAATTATGTGATTGACGCACTGAAAAAATACGGACGTGGAACAATTTTAAAATTTGAAGAATTTGAAAACTTGAGCGAAGAGGAAGAGGAAAGGATAAGGATGATTTACAATAATCGTAATGGAACTACAGATGAAAAAATAAAAGAGATTTAATAAAAGGGGAGGGTGTTTATTTTATCTTCAGGCTTTGGAAATAAAATTTTTATTTTTATAAACTCATCTTGAAAAATATTTTTTATTTCCTTTATGGCATCCTGCAGTTCTTTCTGCGACCTAAAGATTATCTGCATAAGGCAGTTTGGCTGGTTGAAAAGAAAAAATACATGATTTATCTTATTGTTTCCTCTCGCGAATTTCTTTATTTTTTCTTGGATGGATGATGAAAAAGGTTTTATTTCAAGTAAAACATCTGCGAGATAATACCCTAATTTATTTGCGTCAAAAAACATTCTGGAACCAAGAATTATCCTATCCCTTTCTAATTTCCTCAATCTGTAAAGAACCGCTTCGGGTGTCAATTTAATCTTTTCCGCTATGTCAACTATTTTGACTCTTGCATCCTGAGACATCATTTTAAGAATTATTTTGTCCTTCTCATCAATTGAATATCTCTCCTTGAAAATTTCTTGCTGGTCAACAGAATAAACATTTTTCTTGCCTGTTTGCTTGCTTAAAAATCTTAATGGATAATATTCTATAAAAAAAGACTTTAGTACAAGACAATCAACCAAACAATCTTTATTTTCCTGGAACAAATTTGAGATGTAATTGTTCATCTCTTTTTCATCTTTAAAAACCATATCCATAAAAAAGTCAAAATCACCGATAATCTCTCCTTTTGAAAGACAATTTTTATCTTCCTTTAGCTTTTCTGAGAATTCTTTTGTCTTACTTGATTTTATCTTCAATAGCAAAGATACTGACGAGGTATATCCAAGCAGAGGATAATTAAAAAGCGTGAAAAACTGCTTTACTATACCTTCGGAAAAATATTTCTTTATTTTATACTCAACTTGCTCTCTGCTCAATTTTGTGGATTTCGCTACTTTTGTTGCGGGCTCTGTTCCATTATGGTAAAGATAATTCAAGAGTTTTATGTCAGATGATTTTAGATTCATTCTCATAAAGATAGTATTATTAGTTATAAATATTTCTATTAACTAAACATATAACATAATTTCTTTAGTTTTTTAGTATTTTTTGATGATAGGTTATATATAATCTGAATATTCTGTTATTACTATAATAAAACAAAAAACAATAAGAAAATGACAAGATCAAATTGGACTATCAACATTCAATCAAGTCAAGGAATAGTTACATGTAATAATTGTGAGGAACCCTCTAATGAATCTTATTTTAATGATGGGGGTTATAAACTTGTAAAGGACACAAAAACGAGAACGGCCTATATTAGTCCTAGAGACGAAAAAATAAGAAACTCTCCGGGGGCTTGGAGAAGTGGATTATTAACAAAAGATAATGGTGGATGGACTATTGCCTAATTCTCTAAACCTTAAAAAATGACAATGAAAAATGAAGATAATTTAAGAGAATTGACGCCGAAAAGCATAGCATGTGGAGTTGGCGCGTGTCCTGCAGTTTATGAATTAAAAAGACAAACACTTAATGAAATGTGTGGCATTGGGACATGTCCTGAGATATACGCCGGGCAGGAAGGTGATTATTTGGTAATTGGGAAAAAAGTCAATCCTGCAGATTTTGGACTTGAAGGAAAAGTTGGAAAAGATGAAGTTTTGATATCTGTTCCAAAAAAGCTTATTGATGAAAAACAAAAGTAAAATGACAAAAACAGAAAAAGAAAAAAATGAATTTGCAAGAACCCATATAAATCCACAAACGAGAGAGTGCTTTCGTTCTTTTGATGAATACGAAGATTTCCATAGAAGAAATTATGAGAGAACAACGAAAGAATATGATCCCACAAAATGGAGATTCATAAAACAACATCTAGAATAAATAGATTAAGAAATGAATTATTATTTTCTAAACCTTAAAAAATCCAAAAATTCCACATGAATTTTTGCCTTTTCCAAAACTCTTATGAAGTTTTGAAAAATAACCAACTTTTCTCTGGTTTTTTTCCGTAGTTTGTTTTTACAAGAACATAATTTCCTTTCAATTTTTTTCCGTGAATGATAACTTCAATCTTCTTTGAATTTGAGGTTTTCAATTCGTAAGTTCCTTTGTCCCAAATTTCCACTTTTCCTGCACCGTATTCTCCTTTGGGGATTTCTCCGTGGAATTTTTCGTAACCAATCGGATGGTCCTCTGTCATGACGGCCAAACGCTTTATTCTCTTTTCCATTGGAGGTTCTTTTGGAATTGCCCAGGATTTCAGAACGCCATTCATTTCCAATCGTAAATCATAATGCAAATGCGAAGCGCGATGTTTCTGAATCGTGTAGATAAATTTTTTTCCGATTGATTTTTTTATTTTTCCTTTTGGCTCGGAAGTTTTTTTGAAATCGCGTTTTTTGTTGTACTCCTCTAAAACCAAATTATTTTTTTCTCCATTTTTTTCCAGATATTTTTGACATCCAAGAAGTTACAAAAAAAGCGATTAGTGTAACAAAAATGGCATACGTAAACATGGCAACCAATCCTGTCTTCGTAGGATAAATTTCCTTGAACAACTCTTGTATAGCAGTATTCCATGCCAATGCCGAAACGAATGCAAAAGCACCAGTTATCAACACATTAAATTTTTTCAATATCTCTTTTTTTACCATGAACACTCCCCGAGCATGAACTCAGGCCCATTATCTTTTAATGGAAAAGCATTTTTATATAATTTTACTCTTTGAGAAATTAAGTTAAAAGACAAAATTTTTAGTACAAAAACAAAATCTCTTTAGAATTATTTCTTTTCAACAATTTCATTTTTTGCGCCGCATTCATGACAGAACTTCTGTTTCTCGCCGAACACAGCGCCACAGTTTTTGCATTTTGTTGTTATCGGCTTCACTTCAATATGAGTTTTATATCCGGCTTTTCCTGAAACAATCTTAGAGAAAATATCCACAAATTCCTCGGATCTTTGAATGTCTTCTTGTATTGACTGCCCGTTATATATGTCGGCCATGTATTTTATAATTTATTTTTATTTAAAAATTCTTACAGGATAACAGAGGAAGCTTTCATAAATTTAAAATTTTTATCGACTACAATAATTCTTAAAAAGGACAAAGGTAAGAAATAGTTATGGGAGTTGAAGAATATTTTGGAAATGGTGCCGAAGATCCAAAGGATGAGGGGGGAGACTACGAAATTCGCCTTTTGGCAACGGTAATAAAAATAATTCAGGGAAAAGGAGAGACATACTCACTATCAATCGACGGAAACAGTAATTATTTATCTTTTGAAGACAGAGAACTTAAGACAATCCAAGAGAAGATGGATCGTTTTTTTACGAGATTAAAAGATGAATACAAAATTAATGTGCCTTATACATTAATAACAAGAGTTGTTCGCGTTACATTATCGGAAGAAAAAGATTCTGAAGACGTAGCAGATATGGAAAGTTATCTCAGGAGAAATTTACAAAAACAACCTAAAGAATTTTTATGAAAACATATTTGAAATTCATAAATTTCAAGAACCAATAACCTTAAGAGAATTGTTCTCTTTGAATAATTTTCTCAAAAAAATTCCCGAAAATCCGACGAAACATTTATAAATTAAAATTTTCATAAGTTTTTGTTTTAAAATGATTACCTTAATCAGAAAACATATCTTTAACGTTAAGGTATGAGGTATGCAGTCATAATTGTGGTTCTAGCCAATACGAAAATGAAAATTTTTGTCTAGTCAACTTTATGTTGATGGCTAAAAAAAGTAGCCTATAGTTAGGATTTGTGTGAAGTGATTTCTGTTCTTACAAAAAAGAAATCGCGCCGACGCTGTTTTTCATTTTTTGAAAATATTTCAGCGAATGAGGTTTAAATCCAGTTGATCCTGCTGGTGGCTGCGGCTCTCTGGTTTGCGCTTAGACATGCAAGTCTCTCGAAAGAGGGCGAACTGCTCAGTAACACGTAGCTAATCTGCCCTTAGGTTATGGATATCCTCGGGAAACTGAGGTTAATACATAATAGGAGATTTTCCCTGGAAAGAATTATCTCTGAAATTCGGGCCTAAGGATGAGGCTGCGGCGGATTAGGTTGTTGGTGGTGTAATGGACTACCAAGCCAATGATCCGTAAGGGCTCTTAGCGGAGAGGCCCTGAGAGGGAATCTGAGACACTATTCCCAGCCCTACGGGGTGCAGCAGTTAGGAATAATCTGCAATACACGAAAGTGTGACAGTTTGAGCCAGAGTGCTTTTCAATGAAAAGCTTTTGCCAAATGTAAAAAGTTTGGCGAATAAGGACTGGGTAAGACGAGTGCCAGCCGCCGCGGTAATACTCGCGGTCCAAGTCGCAGCCATAATTATTGGGTCTAAAACATCCGTAGCTTGCCTTGTAAGTTTCCTGTGAAATCCGGCATCTTAAGTGTCGGGCGGGCAGGAAGTACTGCAGAGCTAGAGACCGGGAGACGTAAGGAGTACGTTCAAAGTAGCAGTAAAATGCGTTAATCTAGGACGGACTCACAATAGCGAAGGCACCTTACGAGAACGGTTCTGACAGTAAGGGATGAAGGCCAGGGGCGCAAAACGGATTAGATACCCGTGTAGTCCTGGCAGTAAACACTGCACACTAAACATTGGGACCTCTTCGTGAGGTTTCAGTGCTGTAGGGAAGCCGAAGAGTGTGCTACCTGGGAAGTATAGCCGCAAGGCCGAAACTTAAAGGAATTGGCGGGGAGACACTACAATGGGTGACGCGTGCGGTTCAATTAGATTCCACACCGTGAACCTCACCAGGAGCGACAGCAGAATGAAGGTCAGTCTGAAGGGCTTACCTGACACGCTGAGAGGAGTTGCATGGCCGACGTCAGCCTGTGCCGTGAGGTGACCTGTTAAATCAGGTAACAGGCAAGACCCGCGTCTCTATTTACATTTACTATAGAGAGATTGCCATGGTAACATGGATGAAAGTGCGGGCTACGTTAGGTGAGTACGGCCCGAACCCCCTGGGCGACACGCGCGCGGCAACGGTGAATACAGCGGGACGCAACTCCGAAAGGAGAAGCTAATCCCTTAAAGTTCATCTCAGTCCAGATTGAGGTTTGAAACTCAGCCTCATGACGATGGAATCCATAGTAATCGTTTGTTAGCAACGAACGGTGAATATGTCCCTGTCTCTTGCACACACTGCCCGTCAAACCAACCGAGTTTAGTTATGATGAAACCTTTCGAGGGAGAATCTTATCTAGACAAGGTAGGTTAAGTCGTCACAAGGTAACTGTAGGGGAACCTGCAGTTGGATCACCTCCTAAAAATAAAAAGAACCGATGGTTCTTTTTGAATCTCCTTGAAACACTGCTTGGCAATGCGTTAAAGGAAATTGCCTCCGGTGAAATCGCAAGGAGAAAAGAACAACGTTAAGATTGCATACCTTTCCTAGTTAAAGATAATTTCTGGTAGTTATATTGGAAATAAAATGAAAAAAATAAATTTAGAGAAAATTGCAATTGCATCGACGACGTTAGTTGGAACGGGATTAATGGCATATGGTATTTACGACTCTAATAACATCCATGAAATGAAAGATGCGGTTCATATCGGTTATCTTTTAGCGTCATTGTCTGCAGGCATTGGATTTCTTACAAAAAGAAACAGAAATTCACAAAATTTATATTTAAATGAGAATCCTGAAATTGATAAAATGACAAAAGAGAGTTACAAAGAACTGGGCGAGGAAATTCCAGAAATTATTGAGGGGGTGATTTATAACAAACCCATCCTGCTAGGAGATGAATCCGAGATTATAACAAAACAATTTGAAGAAACATCACAATTAAGAGATAACTCTGATGGCGAGGTGAGAGAATGCATAATTTATCATAGAGGAACAGGAGAACAATTATTCCATGGAAATTACGTAGTGGGTCATCCATCATTTAGAGAGTATTTTCCCCGTGAAGAAACATATGTGATGATATCAAAAAATCATGGCGGTAAACTACTCACCGACGATCACGATTACTGATAAAAAATTCATAGAGAAAATATTAAAACAAACCTTTAAAAATAAAAACAGGCTCGCTAAAAAATAGGGGGTTAATGTAAGGGAAACCTTGTTGCCCCATGGGCCTGTAGTCTAACGGCAAAACACCTCGTTTGCACCGAGGAGCTCCGTGTTCAATTCACGGCAGGTCCATTCCCAAAAAATTGGAAATTTTTGGGCCGCAAAATTCAAACTGCGCCTTCGCGCAAAACCGATTATGAGTTTTGTCGGTTTCTGAATGGATGATGAAATAAATTTAAATACTAAGATTCCAGAATTAAAAACAATAACATGAACAAAGAATATAACATAACATCGGCAGTTGGCATCTTAGAGATACGCCTAAACGGGATTGTGGTAGATTCCGCAAGAGTTGTCGACGGCAAAAACAGAGTCAAGGTTTCTGATTCACAAATAATCCCTGATGGGTGTTACAATCACAGTGTTCAAGAATTAAAAAGACGGGCGAAAAATCGGGCTTACAGTGCATATGATCCTCTTTATCTTCGGAGATTTATTGGAAATGTCGTCGGTGAAAGATTATGGGGCATAAAAAAGATTGATGTTGTATTCCGGGACAACATATACAAAGATTGATTTTTGTTTCACAAGATTTAATCGAGGAGTCCAAGAATCACACACCACAGACTTGTCTAAGTTCACATATTAATTAATTCTGAAATCTTTGTAAAAACATTTAAAAACTCTGATTAAGAGATAACTTAAATAAAAAATAAATTTGCGTAAAATCATAGACAAAAATTCAACTGAAAATCACACTCAACCGAGAGAAAATATAAATATTTTCTTCGCCACGAAAAAAATTTCGTTGGTATTGAGAAATGGTGCGGCAAATATTTTACCGTATCATGTTGAGAACATTATGTTCAATGAAATAAGCACGGGAATTTCCCACTTATGAAACACTTCTTATGCTGTTAGATGGATAGCTTGGTTTTGGTATAATGGACGTGGCAAGCTGCGATAAGCCTCGGGGAGTTGCACGCAAACTTTGATCCGAGGATTTCCAATCTCCTAACGGAGAAATTACGTCGGGAATTGAAACATCTTAGTACCGGCAGGAAAAGAAAACAATTGTGATGCCCCTATTAGCAGCGAGCGAAAAGGGCACAGGGCAAGCTGAATCTCCTTTCGAAAGAGAGGCAGAGATGTGGTTAGGAAAGTCTAAGGAATCGAAAAAAAATTTTCTGGAACGAAATACCTCAGAGGGTGATAGTCCCGTATTTGAAGATTCTATGATGGAACTTAAAAAGAGTAGGGCTTCCTGGATTGGAGGTCTGAATACGGCAGGATTAACTGCCAACCCTAAATATAACCAAAGTCCGATAGCGCAATAGTACCGCGAGGGAAAGCTGAAAAGAACCCTTAGAAGGGTGTGAAAAGATTTGAAATCTAACAGTTACAGTTGGCTACTGCTCCCCCACTTTAGTGGAACAGGAGTTGTAGCGTACGTTTTGAAGAACGGGCCAGGGAGTTTATTTATGTGGCGAGGCTAACTTTTTATGAAAGGTAACCGAAGCGAAAGCAAGTCCTAACAGGCGCAAGTCACATGAGTATAACCTGAAGCCAGGTGATCTATCCATGAGCAAGGTGAAGTCTCTCGAAAGAGGGATGGAGGCCTGAACCGGTGTTATATACATGTACTCGAATGATTTGTGGATAGGGGTGAAAAGCCTATCTAACCTGGCAATGGCTGGTTCCTGCTGAAATATGCCTACGTATAGTCTTGTCTTGTTTGTCATCGGTGTAAAGCACGGATAAAATTTGCAGGGGCTAATGCTTACGGAATTTTTTCCAACTCAGAAGCTGATGATTGCATTAGACAGGAAACAGGGGTGGTATGTAAGATACTATTCCGAGAGTGGAACAACACAGACCAAAGTTAAGGTCCCAAAATTATGCTAAGTGTTTTGAAAGGTGTCATGAGTCTGAGACACTAGGGATGTAAGCTTAGAAGCAGCTATCATTTAAAGAAAGCGTAACAGCTCACCTACCGAGACTCAAGGCCCTGAAAATGGACGGGGCTCAAGCATAATACCGATACTTCGGCGGCATTCGCAATAAAATTAAGTGGGAAGAATTTATTTATGTAACTTAATAGTAATTACAAGGGAGAAATACTTTAATCGTTTCTAAATATTATGAAAAATAGAAGGTTAGAAAGAATCAGAGAATTTGAAAAAAGATTGCAGAATGTTGTTAATAACATGGATATCGATGAAAGTAAAGAAGCAGTTCATGTAATGGGGTTTCGTGTTGGTGGTGATTATGATGGAACTAGTATCAGTTATGTAAGAAATTTATTGAGAGAACATCGCGCTTTTTATCAAACAGCCAGCATAATCTTATTGGGTGAAGATTCAAATGTAAAAGGAATAGTTTGGCCTTATACAGGTTTTGTTGAAGGAGGAAGAGGCATGTACAATCCAATAACTAATGAACAATTGTTAAAAATATTGGATAAATATAATTGTGGAGAGGATAGGGGAATAGAAAAGTTTACAGATTTTGAAAATGAATGGAAATGGACAGAAAAAATATCATATAGAGTTATAAAAAAAGAATAATCACCAAATCATATTCAACATTTCGTTGATAAATCATACTAATAAATTCTTCCCACCTCGAACTTGAAAAAGTTTGAGGATCAGAAATTTTAATTTCTGAACTTTTTACAGAATGTTCGGGTAAGCAGGCGTGTTTGCTGCACAGAAGCATCCTTTAGAGAGGGTGTGGAGCGGCAAGCAATGAGAATCCTGGCAATAGTAGGAAGTGATTATTTTGAGAATAAATAACGTCGTAAGAGCAAGGTTTCCTTGGCAATATTCGTTAGCCAAGGGTTAGTCAGAACCTAAGTCATGCCTTAACTGCGTATGACGATGGATGACAGGTTAATATTCCTGTACTAATTAAGTTTTGCAAGATTTCGCTTTCGGATAAGCGAACATTCGGAAGAATGTTCCAAAAAAGAAATTTGTCGAGGGTAATCCATAGACACAGATGAATTTTTTGGACAAAATCGCTGATTCCAAGAGCCAGTGAAAAGTTTCTTGCTTATGAATTTAATTATCTGTACCAACAACCGGCACTGGTGCTCTAGCTGAGTAGGCTAAGACGTGAAAGGGAAAACCAATTAAGGGAATTCGGCAATTTGGCCCTGTAGCTTCGGCTGAAGGGGTGTCTATTTTTGTTTTCCAGAAATGAGAATGCATTAATAGATCTCAGTAACAAAGATGGCCCGACTGTTTACCAAAAACGTAGCCGAGTGCTAATCCGAAAGGACTTGTATACTCGGTGAGACCTGCCCAGTCACGGTGTGTCAAACTTCTTTTCAAGGGAGCTAAGCCCCGTGAAACGGCGGGGGTAACTATGACCCTCTTAAGGTAGAAAAAACTATGATAGTAAAAGCTGCCTTACGGTTTGTTGAAAAACAAAACGCTTCAAGAGTTATAGAAAAATAAAACAGCTGAAATAAAATATTAAGTTACAGAGCTAAAAACGAGTTAAACCAAACCCGGAAGTTTGAGAAACTTCTGGTCGATTAAGATTGCGACTTTATCAACAATCTTAACGTGAAGAAAATCGAGCTATATGCTGGAACATCTGAGTATCCTAAATTACTCGTCGGTAAAACGGCAGTGAAAATATTTAGGTGCAGACAATCAGCAGGAAAGATTTCTTAATCAATTTAAGAAAAATCCTCAGAGACTACACGCTCGACGCAAATTTAATTTTGTGAAGATATAGTCCGAACTTTACAGCGATGTAAAGAATTGAATTCTACTCAAGAATTCTAATTAACATAAATGAGCGTAATGCCTTGTCGTCTGAATGGCGACGTGCATGAATGGTTTAACGAGGTTGTCACTGTCCCTAATTGGTGCCTTCTGAAAATACTACGTGGTGAAAAGGCCACGGACGCCTAGTGGGAAGCGGAGACCTTGTGGAACTTTACTGCAACTTGTTGTTGTGATTTTCTCGGAAATGCATAGCATAGGTAGGAGCGTCGAAGTCGCAATTTCGGTTGCGATGGAGTGAACCTGTAATACTACCTATTTTTGATAAAATTGCTTACTCTTTAGAGGACAGCAGCAGGCGGGCAGTTTGGCTGGGGCGGCACCCTGCCGAAAAAATATCGGTAGGACCCAATGTCAAGCTCATCTAGCTTGGAAATCTAGAGTTGAGTGCGAGGGCAAAAGCTTGACTGACTGTATTTTGAAAAGCAAGAAATGCAGGTACGAAAGTAGGGCTTAGTGAACCCACGTGCTTTTTTAATAGAAGCCGTGTCTGATAGAAAAGTTACCCCAAGGATAATAAGCTGGTCGCCCCCGATAGTCCATATTGACGGGGCGGTTTGGTATTTCGCTGTCGGCTCTCCCTAACCTGGACGTGCAGAAGCGTCCAAGGGTGTCGGAGTTCACGCATTAAAAGGGATCGTTAGCTGGGTTAAGAACGTCGCGAGACAGTTTGTATGATATCTACTAGGTGTGTTATTGTCTGAGTGGAACGAGTTAGTAGTACGAGAGGAACCTGACTCGGATG
>DATETG010000008.1:0-17302 GCA_035283785.1 Candidatus Nanoarchaeia archaeon | reverse complement strand
CTTTTAAACCCCGATTATCTCAGTTTTATATTCCAGGGAAATAACAAAATGTTATCCGCATCATTGAGAAATGTCAGCAAGAAAATCACCGAGAAAAGGAAGTTTACAGTTTTGGCCAAGGAAAAGAGCCAGCAGGTTTTTGCCTAGTGCGAACTGGAACGCTATTTCTTCTTCAAAATCCCTGCGAGGATTTATTGCATACAAAGCAGGCATGGCTTCTGTATCAGTGAAGGACAACACACCCAATTCAATGACGAAAGGAAAAAATGTAGTCATTCCCGTCACGATTCTTGAATGTCCGACGATGAAGATTCTTTCCGTGAGATTTTACAAAGACAATATTGTGGCAAAAGAGTTCCTAAACGAAAATCTTGACAAGGAACTTAGGAAAAAACTAAAACTGCCAAAAGAAAAATCAAAACTAAATCTTGAAAATCTGAAAAAAGACGATTACGATGACGTAAGAGTGATGGTTTATTCTCAAGTCAAAAAAACAGGAATCAAGAAAACTCCCGACATAATAGAAATCGGGCTTAGTGGAAATCTCGAACAGAAAATAAATTTCATAAAGGAAAACTTGAACAAAGAAATTCAGGTGTCAAGCGTTTTCAGCAAGGGTGAATTAGTTGACTTCAGAGGGTTGACAAAAGGCCAGGGATTCTCAGGTCCTGTTAAGAGATTCGGAATAAAACTCAAAAAGCACAAGACAGAAAAAGGAAGAAGACGCCCAGGTTCTCTAGGACCATGGCATCCTGCAAGAGTCACATTCAGAGTTCCAATGGCCGGTCAATTGGGAATGTTCACTCGCGTTGTTTATAACAACAAAATAGTAGATGTGGGCAAGGCGCAGGACTTGAATTTAAAGAACATAAAAAATTTCGGCAACATGAAAACAGATTATCTCATGGTAAGGGGAAGCGTGCAGGGCCCTGCAAAAAGACAAATTTTGGTTACAGTTCCGTTGAGGGAAACAAAAAAACAATCAAAGAAAAGCTACGAATTTCTGGAGGTTTTGAAATAATGGTGTTGGAAGATTATGATTCAAGAGAAGCAATGAGATTCAGAGGGCAGAATGCGTTGGATGGAATGATATCGAATTTAAGACTTGTAAACGAACGTGTGCAAAAGATAAGTTCTGGACATAATTACAAAGGTTACTTTTTAGACATATTAGGGGCATGCAAAGATTACATGCACTTCAGAGACGTTGCTGTTAAGTATGGCGCTGATGTTTCACAACTACCAAAAACAATAAAGATTCCTCAAGAATCCGGAATTAGGAACATGATTGAAGAATTAAAATTAAAACAGAAATTAAAATGAAAGCCCAGGTTTTATCAATTGAAGGCAAGAAACTGAAAGAAATAAATTTGCCAAAGATATTTTCCTATCCTGTCAGAGAAGACATAATCTCCAAGGTTATCGAAGCAAAAAAAATCAAGCAGCCATATTCGCCGAGCCAGATGGCGGGAATGGGTTTTTCGGCTAGCGGAAAAATTTATCACAGAAGGGGAAAATGGAAATCTCATTACAAAAAAGGTATATCAAGAATTCCAAGAAAAATATTCACCCGTAAGGGTTCACAATTCAACTGGGAAGGGGCTTCTGTTCCATTCGCTGTCGGAGGACGCCGTGCACACCCTCCGAAGATCCCTAAAATGCTAACGAGAAAAAAAATAAACAAAAACGAAATGAATATTGCCCTGATTTCAAGCATAAGTGCCACGGCAAATTCCAAAGAGGTGAGAAAAAAATATTCTAACTTAAAAGATTCCGAACTGAAAAATCTTCCTTTCATCGTCGAAGGAAAGATGGTTTCGTTGAAGACAAAAGAGTTCCTGGCAAGTCTCGGCAAAATATTCGAGAAGAACGTCCTCGACATTGCATTAAAGAAAAAATCCGTGCGCGCCGGAAAGGGAAAACTCCGTGGCAGAAAGTACAAGTCAAATGCAGGAGCAATAATTGTTCTCGGGAAAGATGAAAAAATAAAATCCAAATCCTTGGACCATGTGAATGTCAAAAACCTCAATGTCATTGACCTAGCAAAGGGCTCTCCCGGCAGACTGACAATCTACACAGAGCAGGCAATCAACGAATTAAACGAAAGGTACAAAGAAGGAAAATGAAAATTGAAGATAGAATGATTGAAAATGGAATAAGCAAGGAAAAACTATTGGAATTTGCAAGATTACCAATACATAATGAAAAAGAAGACATTTTCAGAGATATAATAGGTGCAAACAGTTTGAGAGACTTATCTTCATATTCTGACGGAAAATTTTTAACGGCCATGTCTGAGGTTTTAATGGAAATTGGTGTTATGGATTTTCCAAATTTATCTCCTGAAAATAATCAACCGCGATTAAAATATCTCGGAGAAGAAAGATACAAATTTTCTGTGGCACAAATGATTGCAATTGAAATGCTTGGGACATTGAGAAATTTAGCACATGAACAATATGATGAAACTCTTGGATTAAATAAAATTTATCAAGAAACTTTGGAGGCAACAAAATGAACCCGATAGTAATGGACATTGAAACTTCGGGCTTGGACAAAATCAACTGTGGCATATGGCAGATAGGTGCAATAGACTTGAACAACCCGAAAGAGTTTTTCCTTGAAGAAGGAAGAATCGACGACGATGAATTCGTGCAGGAAGATGCCTTAACGGTAATCGGAAAGTCAGAAGATTACCTTAGAAACGAAAACAAAAAATCTCAGGAAGAATTGATACAGAATTTTTTTAACTGGATGTCTCGCAGAGGTATGCGAAATCTTTTGTGTCAGAACCCACAATTTGACCTTGCATTCATCGAGATAAAGGCTGAAAAATACGGATTGAAAAAAAATTTCCAGCACCGAGCTTTTGACCTACATAGTATAGCACAAACAATTCATTTCATGGTAAAAAATTCCTTCCTACTAAGAAAAAATTACGAGAAATTTGAAAGCAACATGAATCTCACAAACACTTTGAATTTTTGCGGAATTCCCGACAACCGGGTTCTTTTTGTCGACGATGGGAAAGGACAAATCAAAGAAGGGCTGCCCCACAACGCACTTGAAGATTGCAAACTTGCAGGAGAATGCTTTTTCAGATTAATGCACGGAAAAAATCTTTTTCCAGAATACGCGCAATATGAAATCCCGGAGCATCTAAAAAAACTAGGAGAGAGAAAATGAAACCATTAACCACTGAAAAGGCCGTTATGATGATTGAAAGAGAAAACATCCTGACTTTTGAAACAGGAAAGAGAAAGACAAAGGAATCTCTGAAAAAAGAAATAGAGGAAATTTTTGACGTCAGGGTCGAGAAAATCAGAAGCCTCATACGCAACAACAAAAAATATTTCTATGTAAAATTAAAGAAAGAATTTCCCGCAATTGACGTTGCAACGAGATTGGGATTAATGTAAAATGGGAAAAAGAATAATTCAACAGGCGCGGGGGCATGGAAGCAGCACCTACAGAGTCAAGAGAAGTGCATTCAGATACAGACTGCAATATCCAAAAAAGCTCGACGGAGAAGGAACCGTGATAAGACTTCTTGACTCCGGAGGACACAGCGCCCCTCTTGCAAAAATTTCCCACAAAGACGGAATTTTTTACATCCCTGCATTTAATAAAATGTATGAAAAACAAAAAATAATGTTCAGCTCAAATGAAATCAAGGAAGGCAACATAATGAAGCTCCAGAATATTCCTGTGAAAACAGAGGTTTATTGTGTTGAATCAAAACCGGGAGATGGGGGAACTTTTATAAAAACAGCCGGAAGTTCAGCTGTTGTGAATCGTGTCATCGGAAACGAAGTATTTTTGGTAATGCCCTCGAAAAAAGAAAAAGGCTTCAACAAAAATTGCAGGGCGATAATAGGAGTAATCGCAGGCGCAGGAAGGTTGGACAAACCGGTTGTAAAAGCAGGGAAAAAACATCATATTAAAAAGTCAAAAAGTAAATTATGGCCAAGAACATCTGCAGTTAAGATGAATGCTATAGATCACCCATTCGGCTCTGGTAGGGGAAAGAGAATTAAATCAAAGATAGCGAAGAGAAATGCGCCTGCTGGAGCAAGGGTCGGACATATTCGCCCAAGAAGAACAGGGAGGAAGAAAAGGTAATGGAATTTGAAGAAAGAACAAAATATGAGCTGAATGAAAGACAAGTTTGGTATTTGGGGGAAACTGAAGGAGAACGTCTATTCGGAGATCTTGAGGATTTTTCCAATATTGTGGTTTATCCCGTAACGGAGAAAGAGATAAAAGTTATCGAGGGAAAAAGATTTAGAACAGAAAAAAACCCTTGCTACGTAATGAGAAGAGAGCATGGAGCAAGTTCTTTTGATAATATGTTTGAAAAATTTCCTAAAGAGGCATACGGAGGAATCATAAGATAAAATGGCAGAAGAAACAAGAAAAAAAGAATTTACATTCCGAGGAAAAACAATGAGTGAATTGAAAGGAATGAATATTCGGGAATTTGCGCAACTTCTAAAATCAAGAAGAAAAAGATACACATTAAGACAATTTCAGGAAATTGAAAAGTTCATATCCCGGGCAAAAAAGAAGATGGAGAGAAACAAGGCCATAAGAACACATTCAAGGGAACTAACAATCTCTCCCGAAATGGTTGGAATGAAAATACAAATCTACAACGGAAAAACCTTTGTTCCAGTTGAAGTTATCGGAGAAATGCTCGGACACAAGTTCGGGGAATTTGCACCTACACGTGCAAGAATAAAACACGGAAAGGCAGGAGTCGGTGCGACAAAGGGAACTAAATCGAAATCAAAGAAGTAAAATGACAGAAAGAGAATATGCACCAAGAAAAAATGAAAAGAAAAAAATGGTAGTGGAAACTATCGGCAAAAAAGTTTCAGATCCACAAGTCAAGAAAGAAGAAGTAGGAACTTCTAAGGAAGAAAAAATGGAAAAGAATGAAAAACAGAATCAAGGCGACGAAAAAACCTCTGACGCGGGAAAGACAGAAGATAAAAAATCCGTGCAATCGGCAAAACCCAAAGTCAGGGAAAAAACTTTTGCAATAACAAACGCGAGAAGTGTTCCTGTTTCAACAAAATATTCCATGGCCATATGCAGATTCATAAAAGGAAAAAAAATTGATGATGCAATAAACGACCTGGAGAAAGTCATCAGAAAAAAAATCCCCGTAAAAATGAAGGGAGAGATACCTCACAGAAAAGGAAAAATGATGTCAGGGAGATTTCCGATTGCGGCTTCAAAACATTTCATAAAAATACTCAAGGGACTCAAAGGCAATAGTGCAGTAAACAAAATAGAAAATGCAGTAGTTTCCGAGGCTGTTGCAAACAAGGCCCAGACTCCTCTTGGGAGATTTGGCAGCGTGCAAAGAAAAAGAACACATATTAAAATTGTCGCAAGAGAAAAACCAATGGAGGTTAAGAAGTAAATGACGACTGCAGAGAGAATACTTAACGTTGAGGAATTATGCGGTTTGGTGGCTAAAGGAGGAATCAAAGTAGGAGAAAGAATAAAGGTTAAAGGAGGATTTAGATCGCCAATGTCAGACCCAAATCCTAATACTATCACCTTAGAAATAGTTTATGATGTAGTAAAAAGTCCTGTTCCAAGAGTTGATACTATGATTATTGAAATAAATGGAAGAAAGCTTCCTGGCAGTATTATCCCTGAAATGAGGTATATGGTGGAAGGAAAATACAGTGTTGGATTGGACGGTTCCACTAAAGGGGAGAGGGAATATCACAGATTACTGGAGACAAGAGATTAAAATGGGAAAACAGATTATTTTTAAGCTAATAAAGGGCAAAGAAAATTTAGATAGTTTAATTATCGGAGAGGCAGTCATTCTGAACATTGAAGGTAAAACCAGTTTCGCTGTTTATGACGGTTTTGAAATGGCCATGAATATGGACGACAGGTTCATCATAAGGAATAATCGCGGAGGGATAAATGTTCTGAAATGTGGGAGGGGTAAGATAGGTGTATACGGGGGAGAAATATGTTTACCTTTATCAGAAGTCAAATATGAATCGGCAGAAACAATCGTGGAAAAATATCACAGATTAAACGAAATGCTGAGTGAGGCAGGAATATAAAATGGAAGAAAGAAAAATCGTAAATTTGAAGAAAGAGGAATTTGCAATTCGCGAGCACATAAAGAAAAATCTTGGAAAGGGAAGAATAAGTCGCGTTAGAGTAGAATACACCCCTGTTGGTGAAAAGATAATCATCTCGACGACAAAACCCGGATTGATAATCGGGCGCAGTGGTGAGAGAATAGATGAAATAACGAAAAATCTGAAAAGCATATTCAAGTTTGAGAATCCCCACGTCGAAATAGACGAAATAAGAGAGCCCGAGTTTGACGCGCAAACAATTGCCGATGAAATCGCAACTTCCCTAGAAAAAACAGGACCCTTAAAATTCAAGGTAATCGCGTACAGAACACTGCAAAAGATAATGAGGGCGGGGGCTTTCGGCGCGGAAATAAGAATAAGCGGAAAGATTCCGGGCGCAAGGGCAAAAACATGGAGATTCTCCCAGGGTTATCTAAAAAAAGTAGGCGACAGCGCAAAGGTTGTCGACAGGGCAAAGGCGACAGCGCAAACAAGACCGGGAGTTGTCGGAATAAAAGTGGGAATCCTGAGTCCTTATGCAAAACTGAGCGACAGAATAGAAATCAACGAGGAGTTCATGTCAAAAATAAGGAGCATATCTGAAAAGCTCAAAGAAGAGTCGGTTGAAATGGAGAAACCAAAGACCAAGAAAAAAACATCAAGGAGAAAAGAATAATGGCGATACTTAAATCAAAGGATATAAAAAAAATGAGCAAGAACGAAAGAGAAGGAAAGATTAAAGAGTTAAAATTGGAATTGATAAAATCAAACGCAAAATCCCTTAAGAAAGGAAGCAACAGAAAGGAAATTAAAAAAATTATTGCGCGTATTCTTACGCTCGATAAAATCAACAAATAAAATGGAAATTTGTCCAAAGTGCGGTCTGCCGAAACAAGCATGTGTGTGCGAGCAAATTGTGAAAAGTGCGCAGAGAATACAAGTGACTACTGACAAGAAAAAATACGGGAAGATAGTCACAATAGTTTCAGGATTCGAAAAAGAAATAAATGTAAAACAAATCGCAAAGGCCCTCAAGAACGAGTTGGCATGCGGAGGAACATACAAGGAAAATACGATTGAGCTTCAGGGTGACCACCAAAAAAAAATCAAGTCAAGCCTTGTAAAACTCGGCTTCGACGAGGAATCAATAAGCGATTAAAATAAATGAAAATGGAAAAACAAAAAATTAAGGCAGGCAAAAAGAACTTGAAGGCAAAGTTAGAGGCAACTCTCAAGACAGTTGATGGACAAGAGACTCCGGAGTGCAGAGATGTAAAATGCCATATTCATGGAACACTTAGGACAAGAGGAAGAATATTTGAAGGAATTGTAAAGAGAAAGTTCAACACGAGGATAATGATAGAACTTGAAAGAACAGTCTATGTAAAAAAGTATGAAAGATACAAAAAGTCAAAGATAAGAATTCACGCCCGTTTGCCTCCGTGCATGGAAAAATCAATCAACATAGGAGATTTAATAAGGGTTCAAGAGTGCAGGCCTCTAAGCAAAATAATCCACTTTGCAGTAATAGAAAAATTAAAAGACAACGAGGGGGAAAAATGAAAATAGAAGAAAGAACAAAAACTGGAAAGGAGATAACCCATCTTGAATTGGGGGATAAGGGAAAAATTAAGGAAGGACAGATAGTCAAGTTAGTTGGAAACTTCCAGAGTGGAAGAACAGGGCCAAGGCCCTCTATACTTTTAGAAGAATATGAACATGGGGGATTTTTATTTTTGTTTAGAGGAATAAATGAAATCTGCGATGTCCTTGTAGACAACCTCGGAGGGGTTATATATGACGACGGAAATTTTACTTATGACTTAACATACGGTGGAAGCTCAATAGACAGGATTGAAAAAACTCATCCTGATTATAAGAAATATTTACAGATGTTAGAGGAGGTAGGAATATAAAATGAAAGCAATATCGGCAAAGGCAACGGCAGGATTGAATCTTGGAGCATACTTGATTGCGTCGGACAACAGCGGCGCTCGCATAGTGAAACTTGTTTCCGTGAAAAAGGGAAAGGGAAAGAAAGGACGCCAGGGAAGCGCGAAAATCGCCGATTGGGTAAAGGTCAGCATCAGAAAGGGAATCCCTGACATGAAAGGAAAAGTTTTCGACGCTGTTGTGATAAGACAGAGAAAACCTTACAGGCGATTAAACGGAGAGAGGGTTGCATTTGAGGATAACGCAGTTGCAATAATGAAAGATGACAAGGGAAATCCAAAAGGCACTCAAATCAAAGGTCCTGTACCAAGGGAAGTTTCAGAAAGATGGAAGGAGGTCGCGAAAATCGCGCAGTTTGTTTATTAAGATGCCTTTAGACAATACAACTTATCATGGAAACGAAGGCGAAAATAATCGAAGATGGGGTATGATTTGTCAAAGAATGAAATCTATGCTTGAAAAATATGGATGTAGGCTTGATAAAATGGAATTAAAAAATGATGATAGAAAAGTCAAAAAACATATATCAATGATGGGGGCAGGAATTGTGGAAGCAAGAATTTTGGCAGAAGAAGGAGGAATGATATATGCTGATAGAATATTCAAGGTTTTAGCCGAAGTAAAAATGGCAAAAGACAGAGTATACACAGAGTTAATAGCAAATAGAGATTTATTCTCGGTAATGGAAGAAATTCGCAACCATCCTTTAACAGTAAAAGCAAGAAAAATTTATGAGGTGGGAGAATCAGAGATAATTAAAATCTTAGAAGGCAAAAAATGAAACAAAAATTTTCAAAACACTGGAAGGCAAGCACTCAACCAAGGAAGCAGCGAAAGTATCGCGCTAAAGCTCCTTTGCACGTCATAAAAAGATTCTTGAGTGCTAATCTTTCAAAAGATTTGAGAAAGAAATACGGAAAGAGAAATCTCACTTTGAGAAAGGGAGACACTGTAAAGGTCATGAGGGGAAAATTCAGAAAAAAACAAGGAAAAATTTTGGAAATAAAATTAAAAACGCAAAAAGTGACAATTGAGGGAATTCAAATAACAAAAAAGGATGGTTCAAAGGTAAACGTCAGAGTTCAGCCCTCAAATCTTCAGATAGTGGAATTAAATTTGGCCGACACGAAAAGAATAAAGTCGCAGCAGGAAAAGAAATAAAATGCATATAAAAAGACAACTCACCCCAAAGAAATGGCCGATAGTGAAAAAAGGAACGGCATACATAGTCAAGCCAAACTTCAACTCAGAAAACGGGTTGACCATCCTTACAATATTAAGAGACATATTGAAAATCGCGCAGACAAGGAAGGAAGTAAAAAAAGCGATTTTTTCGAAGAACGTTTTGCTGAATTCAAAACCATTAAAGGATGAGAAACATAGTGCTGTTCTTTTTGACACTCTAAGTATAATTCCTGCAAAAAAGAGCTACAGACTTACCATGTCTGAAGGAGGAAAGTTTAAACTTGATGAAATAGGAGAAAGGGAATCCTCAAAAAAGATTTCTAAGATAGTGGACAAGAGAATAATCAGTGGGAAAAAAATACAAATAAATCTGCTAGATGGAAGAAACTTTCTTTCAGACCTTGATTGCAAGGTTAATGATTCTGTCGTGATAAATCTCAAAGACAAAAAAATAGAGAAGTGCATACCCTTAAAAGAAAATGCAAGAGTCCTTGTTTACGACGGGAAACACACAGGCAAGGAGGGGACAGTAGAGAATATAGACAAAAATCACAAGATAGCCGAATTGAAAATTCCCGACGGAAAGATAAATGTTTTGATTAAACAGATAATAGTTACCGAGTAAAATGAAACAAAAAATAGAACAAGAAAATGTAATGAGGAAGATAAAAATAGAAAAGGTTGTGCTCCACGTAGGAGGAACAGGAGAGAATTTGGAAAAGGGTGTGAAACTTCTTCGCATTCTTACAGGAAGAAAAATAGCAAAGATGAAATCCAACAAAAGAATACCTTCATTTAATGTTCGTCCGGGACTTGAGGTCGGCGCAGTTGTCACAATAAGGAAGAACAGCCACGAGTTCTTGAAAAGAATGCTCTCTTCAATAGACAACTCTCTAAGAAAAAAACAGATAAGTGAGAATAATTTTTCTTTCGGAATACGAGAGTACATAGAAATTCCCGGGATTGAATACCAAAGAGACATCGGGATTATGGGGTTGGATGTTACTGTGGTTTTCAAAAGAACAGGCAGAAGGGTATCTTTAAAAAAAATAAAAAGAGGCAAAGTTTCAAAAAAGCAAAAAATGTCTCCGGAAGAGATAATTAAATTCATGGAAGAAAATTTTCAAACGAAATTCAGTTAAAATGGAAGCAGAAGAAAAAATTTTAGGGGTAGAGGAAATGTTGCATGCTAATCAAGCGTATTGGATAACAACCTCGCATGAAAATAAGAGAGATTATATTTATGAGGGAATCAACGATGCGAGATCCCAAGTCTTTTTCAGAGAGGGAGCAATCATAGACAGCATGAGAAGGATATACGTAGAAATGCAAAATTTGATTATAGATGGAAAGAACATCATGATTAAAGATGGCTCCTACGTGGTAGACGGAGTTTTTAAGGATGAAAATCTCTTTGAATATTCAAGGTTAGAGAAAATATGGAGGTCTAAAAACGTAAAATGACAGCAAGTGACTGGAGGAAAATCCTTAACCAACTTAGAAGCAAACCAGTTATAATGCAAAAATTCCTAAAGCACAACAAACCCAAGGAAAGAACAACCGGGATTGCACGCAAGAAGTGCGAGCGCTGTGGAAGATTTGGCGCGCACATAAAATCCTACGGACTGAATTTGTGCAGGCATTGTTTCAGGGAAATCGCCGAAGAAATAGGTTTCAAAAAATACAGTTAAAATGTCAACTCAATTCCGCAATTCAAGATTAAATAAAATAACGAAAGCAAAATTGTAAAATGTCTCAAGATATAGTTGCAGACGCACTGAACATGATAAGGAATGCCAAGAAGGCAAAAAAGGAAGTTGTAAATGTAAAGATAATCTCAAATATATTAATTGAAATCCTGAAAATTATGAAACAAAAAAACGCAATCAAAAGATACAAAATAAACTCGAAGAACAAGAGTGTGGATATAACAATCGGAAACTTCATGGAATGCAAGGCAATAAAGCCCCGTTTTACAGTTGACAAAACACAGATAGAAAAATACAGAAGAAGGTACTTGCCTTCGAGAAACATAGGGACGATGATTGTGTCGACGACAAAGGGCTTGATGACTCATGAGGAAGCCCAAGAACAAAACATCGGAGGATGCTTGATAGCATATTTTTATTAAAATGGACCTTGTGAGAACAAACGATAAATATGATGCGCTGGCATTTTGGGGAAAACAAGTGGATGAATTAACAGCCCTTTATATGAGATCTCGCATTCTAGATGAGAATGATCCTACAGGGTTAACTCAAGAAGCCCAAGGAAGAGCAATAAACTACGAAACTGCAATGGATTCTATAAAGAGACTTGGAGGAGATGTTGCAGCAAAATATCCTGGGAGACTACCTGTACAAAGCCCTCAAGATCTGAAAAAGATTGTACAAAACTGGGTTCTTGACAAACATAAAAACTGGGAGGATGCTATAAAATGAGAAAGGAAATTTTTCAGGAGATAGAAATTCCCGAAGGAGTGGAAGTCAATATTAACGAAGACGAAGTTTTTGTCAAGGGAAAAGAAGGAGAACTAAAGAGAAAATTCAAAATTATGAATCTCTCAATTCAACAACAAGGCAATAAGATAGTTGTCGGAAACAAAAAATCAACAAAGAAAGAAAAGAAAATGATAAACACAACTGCCGCCCATTTAAGGAACATGATCCGCGGTGTTGGAGAAAGATATGAGTATCATCTAAAAATTTGTTCCAGTCACTTTCCGATAAGCGTCGAGATAAACGGCAGAGATGTTATGATAAAAAACTTCCTTGGAGAAAAAATCCCAAGAAAAACTCATATTCTGGAAGGTGTCGACGTAGATGTAAACAAAGACATCATAACTGTTTCGTCCACGAACAAGGAATTGGCCGGACAAACAGCGGCAAATTTTGAAAAAGCAACATGGATAAAGGCCAGAGACAGAAGAGTTTTTCAGGACGGAATATTCATAACAAGCAAGGCAGGTAAGAAAATATGATAAAGAAATTTTTAAGAAGAGATTCTGCAAGATACTCAAAACTTGGAAAACTAAGAAAGAAAAAACTAAAGTGGAACAAACCGAAAGGAAGAGACAACAAGATGAGGGAGAAACGAAAAGGTTACCCGAAAGTGGTAAGCATAGGGCACAAAAAATCTCTCAAGGGAAAAGAAAAAATGATCCTTGTTAATAACATTTCGGAATTGGAAAGATTGGGAAAAGAAAAAGCAGTTGTAATTGGAAAGATTGGGAAAAGAAAAAAAATTGAGATGGTCAAGAAAGCAAAAGAAATGAAAATTGAAATAAAAAATCTTAACATTGAAAAATTCCTTAAGAAATTAAACAAAACAGAGGGGGTGAGAAAATGAATCTTTCAAAAAAGAAGAATCTTGCGGCAAAGACCTTGAAAGTGGGAAAAGGAAGAATTGTCTTCGCAGCAGGAAGATTGAACGAGATAAAAGAAGCCATAACAAAACAAGATGTACTTGATCTGAAAAATGCAGGGGCAATATCTATAAGACAAACAAAAGGAAGAAAAAGAGTTGCAAATCTGAGAAAGAGAAGTCCTGGAAAAATAAGGAAAAATGTCAATAAAAGGAAGAGAGAATACATAATCATGACCAGAAAACTCAGAGCACACCTATCACCTCTAAAAAAAACGGACAAGATTTCAAGAGAGAACTATAAAGACATCAGAAAAAAAATCAGAAATAAATTTTTCAGGAGCAAGGCGCATCTGAAAGAATACATAAAGGAGTTAGAATGAAAATTTTAAAGAAAAGGAGAATTCAAGGAAAAACAGATTATGTAAGAAGGCTTAATCTTCTCAAAAGTGAATTGCCAAGAATTGTTTTCAGAAAAACCAATCGATACATAACCTCTCAATATGTAACCAGCGAAGAAACTCAAGATAGAGTTGAGATAACTGCAAATTCTAAAATGCTTTTCAAGTATGGGTGGCCAAAAGAACTTTCAGGAAGTCTGAAATCCATATCTGCAAGTTATCTTACGGGATTTTTAATGGGAAAGAAAATGTTAAAGGAAAAGAAGGAAACTCCAATATTGGATTTTGGGATGTACCGTGTTTTGTGGGGAGGAAGAATCTTCGCTTTCATAAAAGGGCTTAAGGACGCAGGAATCAATGTAAAATGCGACGAAGAAGCGTTTCCGAAAGATGAGACAATTCATGGAAAAAATCTAAGGAAAGATTTCTCAGATAAGTTCATGGCAATTAAATCAAAAATAGAAAAGGAATAATGGCAGAGAAAAAAGAAGATCTCAAAGTTGAGGATATACCTAAGGAATTGATTGCAGAGGAAGAGTTGAAAATATCAGAGAAAGGTGCCGGAATTTCCGGTATAATAGGATGGAACCCAAAAACAAAACTGGGTATGGAGGTAAAAGACGGTAAAATAAAAAGCATAGACGAGATACTGGATGCCGAAAAAAAGATTCTTGAACCCGAGATAGTTGACTCTTTGATAAATGTTAAATCCGATTTGATAAACATTGGTCAATCAAAGGGAAAATTCGGCGGCGGAAAAAGAAGAATTTGGAGACAAACACAGAGAAAAACAAAAGAAGGAAACATCCCAAAGTTTTCTACAATGGCTGTTGTCGGCGACGAAAATGGACACGTCGGAGCCGGAACAGGCAACTCAAAAGAAACTCTTCCTGCAAAGGAAAAGGCAATAAGAAAGGCGAAGCTTGGCATAATAAAAATAAAAAGAGCATGTTCAGGATTTGATTGCTCTTGTACAGAACTACACACCATCCCTCTGAAGGTCACGGGCAAATCGGGAAGCGTTATCGTAACTTTGATACCTGCACCTCAAGGAACAGGTCTTGTGGTTGCAGGAGAATTGAAAAAACTCCTGGCACTCGCAGGCATAAAGGATGTTTACAGCAAAACATTTGGAAAGAAAAGAACAACATTCAACTTAATTAAAGCGGGCATGAACGCATTGGAAAAAACAAACATAAAATGATTTGCATAATAAGAATAAGGGGAAGAGTGGGAATAAACGAAAGAATGAATGAAACTCTCAACAGATTGAGACTAAAAAGAAAGTTCGCTTGCGTCGTGATTAAAGACACAAAGGAAAATCTCGGGATGATTAAGAAGGTAAAAGATTTTGTGGCATTTGGAAAAATCAGCGACGGTATTTTTGAAAAGCTTTTGGAAAAAAGAGGCAAGTTGGCAGATACAAAGACAAAAATGGATGCGAGAAAAATCATTGAAGAGTTGAAAAAAGGAAAAACCTACGCAGACTTGAAAATAAAACCATTTTTCAGGCTTCATCCTCCAAGAAAAGGAATAAATTCAAAACTGCCTTTTCCAAAAGGTGTTTTGGGAAATCACAAAGATAAAATCGACAATCTCGTAGAGAGGATGCTTTAAAATGTTGGCAAGATTAGAGCAAATTGCATTAAAAGAAGAAAAAGCATATGATTGTGAAATAATAACTCTTTATGGACATAAAGAATTTTCAGGAAGAGCTGTTTATCTCGGGAAAGTATTTGGAGTTAAAAAACAACTACATGGGATGATATACAGAAAAAGTTCTTCAGGCCCTGTTATTGATGTTATCAAGTTTTCTGATAAAAAAGTGAGAATTAGTGAGGGGGTTGTAGTTATTAAAGGGTATAATGGAGTTTATGGTATGAGCATTAAAGAAAGAGAATATTGGGAGGGATTATTAAAAGAAAGAGGATTATAGATAACAAAATTAAAAGATTTTGAGCATTCATCTGCTCTTAAAAATCGCAAATGAAAACAACAAAACGAAAAAAATCATCGAGAATGCACGGGCGCAAGCAAGGAACGCATGGTTGGGGTGCGAGAAAGAAACACAAAAAGTCGGGGCATAGAGGGGGAAAAGGACTTTCCGGAACCGGAAAGAGGGCTGACCACAAAAAAACTTTAATGACAAAGCTTTATGGAAATAAATATTTCGGCAAGCAGGGGGAAACCAGCAAGAGAACACAAAGAGACAAATCCGACAGAATAAGTCTAAGAACAATAGAATCGAACATCAAAGGATTTTTGGACAGGGGGATTGCAAAACAATCAAGCAAAGGAATTGAAATAAATCTCGCAGGATACAAAATTCTCGGAAACGACAAAATAAAGAACAAACTATTAATAACTGCAGAGAATGCCTCAAAATCAGCGACGGAAAGTGTGAAAAAAGCAGGAGGAGAAATTCTGTTTGGCAAGAAACTTAATAAATCTCCTAATTCTGATAAGTAAAGATGAACTTGAGAAAAATTTTCAATTACATTCCGGAGGTTACTCCACCGGAAGAAAAAAAAGTCGGTTTCAACACTAAATTAAAATGGACGCTAATCGTCCTTGTTTTATTTTTTGTGCTTGCAAACATTCCTCTTTTTGGACTGAGCAACAATGCGCTGGAAAGATTTGAATATTTGGCAATAATTCTCGGGACAGATTTTGGAAGCATCATCTCTCTTGGAGTTGGACCGATAGTTATGGCCTCAATTATCCTGCAATTGCTCACAGGTTCTGGGATTTTGGGAATAGACGTTACAACTTCCGAAGGAAAAAGATTTTTTCAAGGAGTGCAAAAAATCCTGATTTTCTTCTTCATAATATTTGAATCACTTATCTATGTCCTAATGCAAGGTCTTCAAGCCACGCCAGGATTCACATTCGTTGTTATAATGCAACTGATTCTCGGCGGACTTGCAATATTCTACATGGATAGTGTAACCAGCAAATGGGGTTTCGGTTCCGGTGTTAGTTTGTTCATCGCCGCGGGAGTAAGCTGGAGATTAATATCCAGCACCTTGCAATTCATCGACGTGCAGGGAAGAAACTGCTTATTAAATTTTGAAACAACATTCTGCTCGGGAAAAATCCTTTCATTAATTCAAGCGGTGATTACAAGGCACCAAACAGAATTCCTCTCTGCCTTTGGGGCCATCGTAGCCACAGTTATTATCTTCTTCGCAGTAGTTTGGGCGCAATCGCTTAAAGTAGAAGTTCCTCTGTCATTCGGAAGATTAAGGGGTTATGGAGTAAAATGGCCATTGTCATTTTTTTATGCTTCTGTTATTCCTGTTATCCTCACGGCAGCACTTGTAGCAAATATTCAACTGTTCGGCGGCATGTTTGAAAATGCGGCGTCTCAATGCTCGTTAAATCCCGAATCATGCTCTGGAACGGCAAGATTCGCGACGTGGTTCAGTTGGCTTGGAGGTTTTAATCAGGGGCAGGCCATTTCAGGACTGGCATTTTGGATTGGCTCAAATAATCTTCTAGAACTTTTCATTCGTGGTGGTTTGCTTCCAATTTATCTTGTTCAGGGATTAAGCCATATAATATTCTTCGTATTTTTCTCAACGCTGTTTGCGGTTTTCTGGGTTAAAACCTCGGGAATGGATGCAAAAGCCCAAGCGCATAAAATCGCCGCATCGGGTTTGCAAGTTGCAGGTTTCAGGCAGGATGAAAGAATTTTAGAAAGCATTCTCGATAGATACATAATGCCCTTGACAATAATGGGGGGGGTAGCAATAGGAATTCTGGCTTCAGTTACAGACCTTCTTGGAGCTCTTGTTTCAGGAACAGCGATACTTCTTGTCATCATGATAATGTTCCAATTCTATCAAAACATAGTTCAGCAACATCAGATGGATATGAACCCGCTTATGCGAAAATTCGTCGGGAATTGATTAAAGAATTTACTTCAATTCTAATTTCTTTATTACGTTAAAACTACTTGCCCATTTTGCATAAGCATTCCAACCTTGGAAAATTTCTGTAAATTTTTCCTCAGAAATTTCTCCTCTTTGAAATTTCTTTATTTTTATCTTCATGTTTCTTATATTTCTCTTTCTCAACAACCTGAAAAAATAAAAATTTCTAAATCCAACGAAATTGATTCCTTCTGATAAAGAAGCAATTTTTGATTTTTCTGGATGAAGTTCCAATCTTAATTCTTTATTCAAAAATTCTTCAATTTGTTTTTTCCATATTTCAAGTTGTGATTTTTCTGAATGAAGAATAACAAAATCATCAACATATCTTATGTAATATTTTGCT
>DATETG010000007.1:0-37369 GCA_035283785.1 Candidatus Nanoarchaeia archaeon | reverse complement strand
CATTTTAATATTCTTTATTTCTCCCTTTATAATTTAATCCATGAAGCATTATTGATGCTTCGTCTCTGTCATATCTTGCAATTCTATTTACGTCTGCCATGGTAATTCTTCCCATACTTTCGTCTTCTTTTCTTTCCATTTCTTTCATTGTTAATTTTTTTTGTTCGTTATTTCCCATTTTCCCCTCTTCTATTTTTAGTTGTTAATGTTGTAATTATGGGTATTACTGCACTTCCAAGAAATATTGCGTAACCTGTATTTTTAACATGGTCGTTTCCAATTTCACTCCCCATATATCCGATTACAGTCCCTAAAATCATTCCTCCTACAAATAATTTATCTTCCAATTTCATTTTCCTTTCTCCTCTTCAAAAAACTTTTTTACTTCATCTGTTAAGCCTTCGACATATGAATTTTCCGTTATGAAGTTTATGGCTTTTTTTGCGAGTAATTCATCTTCTACCTTTCTTCCAGAAATCCAGATTATTCCGTTTTGTCCGACGGTTATCTCGCATCCCGTTTCTTCCTTTATGAGATTTATCATGCTTCCTTCTTTCCCTATCACTCTCGGAACTTTGTTCGAATTTATTTCAATTATTACTCCTTGCTCTATTTTTCCAAAACCACGTCCTTTAATCGTCAAATCAACCCCTCTTTTGTTTACGTCGAATACTTTCGCAACAACCATATCTCCCATTTCCAGAACTTCCTCCATGTTGTTCTTGCTTACGAATCTAGGGACTTCAGACAGAGTAAGAAAGGCGTTTTCTATGTAGTTTATGTCTATGACCCATCCATTGAATGTGAGATTGTCGACTTTTCCTATGACGACGTTTCCCTTTCTTGGATTGTAAATTCCTGAGAGAGGAATTACTTTTGTTAATCCATTGGACTCTTCCAGCAAACCATACTTTAGGGAAACAATTTCATTGTTTCTTTTCTCCGTGCCTTCTCCGGGAAGTGTTTTTCCTTCGGGTGAGAGAACTTCTCCAGGGATTATTATTTTTCTTTCACTCATTTTATTCTTTTATAACAATTGCTGTTAGAGGTTTAATTCCAGATAAACTTTCAATTCTTGTGAGTGCCGCATCTCTTTGTGATTTGTTTTCTGATATTATGGTGATCTCTGCACATGTCATCCATTCTTTCCCAAAATAATCTATTTTGACTATCCCTCCGCTTCCATCATCATTCGTTACCACATAATATTCTTCGTTCATTTTTCCTCGCTGATTTCCTCTGTCATCATACTTCCGTGTGTCAAGGAATTTAATTTGTCGTAAAAGTTCATGATTATCCCGGAGGGAATGCTTACAACAGCTTCTAAGTCGCCGTTTGAAAGCCAATTCTCTGTTTCTTTATATTGATTTATTATTTCGTAAGTTCTTCCGGTGTGAATTGCAGGCACGGTAACTCTGACTTTTTTTGTTTGGATTTTTATCGGCAGAATTTTGCTTAACTCCTCGACGATTTTGTTTATCTGACTCTCAACCGGAACATTTTTCACATTGATTTTTGCCTGCTCTAGCGCTGTTTTTATTCTTTCTGCAGTCAAAGGCCGGTTATCCTGGGGATTTATTGCGTTGACAACCAAAAAGTCAACAACCTGTTTGTATTTTTTCTCCTTTTCCTCGTCCCTGTGTTCCTGTGTTACAAGAACCTCTCCGTTTTTTACTATTCTTTCCGCTATTGAATTAACGTCTTTTGTGCCGAATGAAATTTCTAGATCATCTCCAGAAGCCGCAGTGCCTTTTTTTGAGTCATAAAAAACTCTGTCGATCTCCAAAAAATCTGCTGGACTTCCCATTCCTCGCCTGAAATTCAGTGCCTTGTCCATGTCAACAATAATCTCAAAGTGTTTTCCCCTTTGCTTTATTCTTGCGATGGTGTTTGTCATTTTAATCAAGAACATCTCCCCTAATTTCTGCACATAAGCAATTAAAATAATTTAATAGTCTTGATATTAAATTAGGATTATAATTTTTGCTGACAACCTTTGTGGTTATTGTTTGAACACCTGCTCTCCTAGACAAATATTCCTCGTGAAAATCGGCAATTTTTATGGCATTTAAATCCCTAGAATTAAAGGGTTTTTTATGACGTTCACCCTCATTTGCATTCCTATTTAATCTGCCAGAATAATTATGGGTTATTTTTCCTGCAGGGTCTCTTTCAGAAGTTAATGAGTATCTGTCTCTTGTCATCTTAAAAATCCTTTAATTTTTCCCCGATTACTTTTTCTATTTTTTGATCTTCTTTGTTTATGAATGAAAGCTCAAACCGGTTTAGATTAAATCGGTTTCCTTGGATGTCTTTGAATATTTTCAGCGCAAGTTTTACTCCCTTCTTGATTGTCAAGTCATGCGTGTAAGAATCTCTTAATGCATCTTTTATTTTATCATCACTTTCCCCGATTGCGTTCGCGTGGTAGGAGAAATAATTTCCAGTGACGTCGCTGGTGAACAATTCAGGCACCTTTCGATTTATTCCTGCTAGCATTATTGAGACTCCAAAAGGGCGCGCTCCGCCGTACTGGGTGAACTGCTGTTTTATGTTTGATAATTCTTTTATCACCAACTCAGGTTCAATAGGGGAGTCATAAGTCACTTTGTGCTGTTGTGAAATTAACTGCGATCTTTCAATTAGGACACGCGCGTCAGAGGTTATTCCTGCAACGCTTGCAATCATGTGCGAGTCAATCTCATGTATTTTGCTTGTTGATTTTCCATTAATCAGCTTGTCGTCAATTCTCTTGTCAGCAAGTATGAAAACTCCGTCTGTGCAAACCATTCCTATACTTGAACTTCCTAATCTTATCGTCTTTTCAGCATATTCCACCTGCAGTAGGTGTCCCTCGGGCGAGAACATTGTAGCTGTCCTGTCATAGCCCATTGCCTGATGCTGCAAGTCTGTTGGCATATCCATATTTGCTTTACTCCTGCCTCCTTGCAAATGTGGAGGCTAGAAATTTACCTGTAAATTTCTTTGTGTCCATATTATTATTTATAGAGAAATTTTAATAAATAAATTTCCTTTTCTTTCTCTGTTCAAAAATTTGAAGAAGATTGGGTTTAAAAATTTTTCGAGATGAAAAATGTTAGGGTTTTTGAGACTTATGTATCTTTAAAAGGCATTGATTATAGTTAAAATGTGGTTCTCATAACCCAAAAACGTCTTTCTTGATTATGCTTCTTGCCCTGCTTAATCGCGACATTACAGTTCCCGGGGGTATTTTCAACATCTCTTCAATTTCCTTGTAAGAATATCTCTGAGCAGCTAGAGAAATAATCTCAAAATGTTGCAGACTTAAAGATTTTAATGAATTGCTGAGCATTTTCCTAATAAAAATACTTTCTTCTGCATTCTGTTCCAATGAGACTCTGGCCATTGCTGATTCCAAATCTGCATTTTCGTGTGACATTTTTCTGTCCGCAGAGCTAATAGCATCTAGATAGCATGTGTAGCAGCATCTCTTCAGGTACGCCCTTATTTTTGCATCATTGCTGAAGCTGTCTTCGGGCATTTCGGAAACTCTTTCATATAATTTCATTATGGCTTTTTGCGTTATGTCTTTTGCATCCTGAGAGTTTCTACAAAGTCTTGATGAGTAATTTAACAGAAAGCTATAATTTTCAGGATTACAAATAAAAACGTCAACTTTTTCTTTTATTTTATTGTGTCCGTTTGATTTTGAAGGCATGTTCTCATGAATTTCTAAAAGACATCTTTTTTAAACGTTTCTGTCGTGAGTTTTTACAACAATTTTTATAAACAAATAAATTAATTTTAACTTATGAATAAAACCACAAGGTCATCAAGGAGATTTAAGGAGCCGGAAGCTGTCAATTTGACTACGCACGAACTTGTAGAAAGAGGAACGGAATTCAGAAAGTTTTTATTTGATTCTTATGATGTTCCTGCATTGCTCACCTTTGACTTTTGGGACACTAGCGTAGCAGATTTTTCTCCCGAGAGAAACAAGCGATTATTGAAAAAGGCGTTTAAAAAAACATATCTAGGTATGGAATCTTCAAAGTATTGTTGCCGTTACTACGGTTCTCAATTATTGTTTGACCGGTTGATAAAAGTCTCTGAAAATATTGGAGGAAGAATTCACGTTAATTCCGGTTGGGCTCCGAGCGTGTATGCCGACGAACCGGTAAGAATTTATGGAGTCCAGAACTTCGAGATTTTTTTGTCCAGCGACAATGGGCCTCAAACAAATCTTTGGAATCTCTCAAGTGCACTGGGATATTATTTTACCCATTCAAGTGAAAATAACCTTCCCTTCAGCACTGATTTTTATCTTAAGAAAGATTCAGGGAGTCAGATATCTGCATTCTTGATAGGATTTTTAACTCCTCCAGAACTTTTTCTTGAAAGGGCGGAAGTTTACAGGGATAAAAAAGGAGAGATTGAATACGGAGGTTTGGGTGAAGAATTCGGATTGTGGTCGGGTATCACAAGAGATTATCATAACTGGGTGGAAAAAACAAGAAACGAATTAATTTCTCAGTCCTCTCAGAGTTCCTGAAACTTTTTTCACAGAGATGTCTTCTTTTGAAGCTGCGAAGCTCGCTTGGATTTCATTAACAGCTTCGCGATTTATGCATATGACTGCGGAATCCTTCTCTCTTTTTATCCAACTTAGACCTGTTTTTGAAAATCCCAAAACACCAATGAACTCTAAGATTACTTTTTCAATTTTGTTGACATCTTTTCCCTTTACAAGAAGATATCTTTTGTTCTCGCGCAACGAAGGTTTAAGAGATTTTAACGGCATGAGATAGGCAATGAAAAAAAGAATATAAATGTTTATATACGGACAATTTTGTTTTATTTAATGGCAGGGAATCCTACCCATCATTATTTGAATCATCAAATTGGTGTTGACGTAGTTGCAAGTTGCTTAAACTGCCGCACTTCTTCAGACGGGAAAAGTAGAGAAAGAGAGTACAGTAATGTTAGAAATCGTTTGAAAGAATTGGTCGATAGTAATCTTCATCTTGGACAAGATATTGAGTTTACTAAAGATGCATTAAATGCCTGCAAGAATTGTGATTATTCTTCGTCAAGGGTAGTCGAAATGGTACGGGAAGCTCTTGGTAAAAGTGATAGTTCTTGATTAAACTTAATTATTTCATATGGAAAGAGACAAAAACAGCAGACCGGTTGTAGAATTAAAAAATCTGGAGAATACCGCAATTAGAACTTCTACCGAAGAAGAATTTATTCAACTTGTTAATATCTACAAATCTACACACCATTACGAAAAAAATGAAAGATTAAAAGGCAGGAACTTTTGGTTTAGCGGAATTTGGCAGAGATTGGGTTCTCTAACTTGCGCAACAATTGACATTGAGTGTGAAGGGATTAATTTCGGAAGCGAAGGGTATTATGTAAATAATGGATTTAGTATAATCTCACTGGAAGAATTTTGCTCTATACAAGGGTTGGATTATCATACACTTAAGGAGATAAATGAATTTCACAGGCCAGGAGAGGATATTACCAGCTTAATCAAGCAAAGAGGAATTTTTGGCGGGATTTCAAAATTATTATATGATTGATGACTTTCTTGAAATAATCTCATAGAATTTTTAAACTGTCTTTTGCTATAATTAAAAAGAGAAAACTAAAATGAAAATTAAAATTTTCAATCATTTAAACACTAACGCGATAATGCGTCACGGAAACGTGTTAAAATAAAATGGAAATATTTCCAATAGGTGGTTACAATGAAGTTGGCAAGAATATGACTGTTGTAAAGACAGGAGAGGACGCATTCATATTTGACGCAGGATTTTTTATGCCTGCCATCGTTGAGATGCAGGAAGAGGAAAAGAAAGATTATTCGGAAAAAAGATTAAGGAGCAAGGGGGCATTGCCTGATGACTTGATTCTCGACAGGCTCGGTTTGAGAGACAAGGTTCGCGCAATTTTTCTTTCGCACGGCCATCTTGACCATATAGGTGCAGTGCCTTTTCTTTCACACAGATACAAAGCTCCGATAATCGGATCACCTTTTACAATATCAATACTTAAAAAAGTTCTCGAAGACGAAAAGAAAGAAATCCCGAATGACATAAAAACAGTTCAGTTGAATTCTTCAATAAACATAAAGGGAAAAAGCCAAACTTACAGGGCAGAGTTGGTCAACATGACCCATTCAGTTCCTCACACGGCAATGACCGTGCTCCATACAAATGAAGGTGCAGTGCTTTATGGAAACGACTTTAAGTTGGATAATACTCCCGTCGTAGGAAATCCTCCAAACTATGAAATGCTGAAGAGAATATCAAAAGAAGGAATTAAGGTTGCAATAATTGATTCTTTGTACTGCGGCACTGCCGTAAAAACGCCAAGTGAACGTATTGCACGCCACATGGTCGAAGAAGTTCTTTTGACAGTGAGGAATGAAAAATCAGCTGTTTTCGTGACAACTTTTTCCTCCCATATTGCACGCCTGAAAAGCATAGTGGAGTTTGGAAAAAAATTGGACAGAAAAATAATATTTCTGGGAAGAAGTTTGGAGAGGTATGTTTCGGCGGCATCGCGAGTTAATCTTATACCTTTTAGGAAGGATTTTGAACTAAAAATGTACAGGAACCAGGTTTTTTCGACATTGAAACAGATAAGCAAAAACAGGGAAAATTATATTGTGGTCTGCACGGGACATCAGGGTGAGCCGGGCAGTATTTTGGACAGGATTGCGACAAAAAAACTTCCGTTTGAATTTAAAACGCATGACAGCTTGATTTTTTCATCAAAAACAATTCCGGTGCCGGTGAATATTGAGAACAAAGAGGCGTTGAATAAAAAACTTAGAAAATCTCAAGTGAGAATTTTTGATGATGTCCACGTTTCGGGACACGGGGGAAGGCAGGATTTGATTGATTTGATAAAACTCATTAATCCGGAACATCTGATTCCTTCTCACGGTTCATACATGCAACTAAAACCGATGGTAGAACTCTCAGAGGAGCTGGGATATTCTAAGAAAAACTGTCATCTTATTTCAAACGGAAGCAGATTAAAGATATAAAATGGACGACGAAATTCTCGAAGGTTTGCGGCAGGCAATTTCAAAAGGAGAATCTCTTAAAGATGCAATGCAGAGTTTTTACAATGCAGGATATCTGAAAAAAGACATTGAAGATGCTGCCAGGAGATTTCAGTACTCAGAGCAAACTGAAAAATTCAATAAGCCGATTTCAAAACCAGCGGAAAAAAATCCTTCAAATTCGATATTCAGAAAATCAAAATCTCCCGAACAAGGTGATAATGCTCAAGTTCAACAAGAACCGCCCAGATCTTCCCAAAAAGTTTCCGATTATGTTAACAGCGAAGAAATGGAAAAATTGAGAAAGAAAAAAATAATTTTGATTTCAATTTTGCTGGCGGTTACGGCGGCAATTATCTTCGCGATTTTTTTCTTCAGGGAAAATCTGATAGGATTTCTTAACAACATTTTTGTAAAATGAATAGCGAGATTTATTTCCCTGCAGAGGATTCATATCTTATGTCTGAAATCTTAAGGAAAAAAGTTCCGGAGATTCTGGAGAAGAATCCTAAAACAAAAGTTTTGGAAATGGGTTCGGGAAGCGGAATTCAGTTAGTAACCCTCAGAGATCTTGGAATAAAAAACATAACGGGAACAGACATAAATCCTGCCGCTGTCAGGAAGTGCAAGTCCTTAGGGTTTAGGTGTGTACTCTCAAACCTTTTTAGTAAAATCTCCGGAAAATATGATATTATAATTTTTAATCCACCTTATCTTCCTACTGATAATCGTGAGCCGAAGTCATCAAGAGCTGCAACGACTGGAGGAAAAAAAGGAAGCGAAATTATAAACAAATTTTTGAGACTAGCAAAAAGCCATCTGAGAAAAAACGGAAAAATTTTTCTTCTTACAAGTTCCTTGACAGAAAAGGTTGATTTTTCAGGTTATGAAAAAACCGTGATTTCCAGGAAAAAAATTTTCTTTGAGGAATTGATAATATTTGAATTAAGATTGGAGAATAAAGTTTAAACTTTTAACACAACTATTTTTAAATAGTTCACTGTAAAAGTTATTTTATGGTAAAATTCTCCCATATGTCGGATATTCATCTTGGAGGATGGAAATTTCCGGAGATGCAAGATTTGAATTTCAAGTCTTTCCAAAAAGCTGTGGAGATTTCAATTTTGGAGAAGGTCGATTTCATACTAATTGTTGGCGATTTGTTTGATACACCATTTCCTTCAATAGAGATTCTGAAGGACACTTTTACAGAATTCAAGAAAATTCATGATGCAGGCATAAAATGCTTTATAATAGCGGGAAGCCATGATTACTCCGTTTCCGGAAAGACCTTCCTTGATGTTATTGAAAGGACAGGATTCTGCAAAAATGTTGTTGACTTCAACGAGGAAAATGAAAAGATAATTCTCAAGCCGACATTCTTTGAGGATGTTGCCATATACGGATATCCCGGAAAGAAAACTGGCTTGGAGATAAAGGACTTGCGGAGAATAAAACTTCAGGATGCAGGTTCAAACTTTAAGATCTTGATGCTTCACACCACGATAGACAAGGCTCTTGGAAGCATGGGAAATCTCCCGATAGATTCAATAGAAACAGAAGTCCTGCCTCATGCAGATTATTATGCCTTAGGACATTTGCACATTATCTTCAGGCATGAGAATTTTGTTTACCCCGGTCCGATGTTTCCAAACAATTTTGCAGAGCTTGAAGCATTGAAACACGGAACTTTTTTCATTGTGGAAATTTTAAACGATAAGGAAAAAACACTAAGGAAGATTGACTTGAAAATAAAAGAGATAGAGAAAGTTGATGTTCACTTGAAAGAATCAATAACTGCGACCGAGAATATAATCGCGGAACTTGGGGGGAGAAATCTTGAGGACAAGATAGTGCTTCTAAGAATTGACGGAGAATTGGAAAGAGGCAAATTATCAGACATAAATTTTACCGAGATAAGCAGGTTTTGCATGGAAAAAAAAGCTTACTTCGTGCTTAGAAATACGCACGACTTAAAGATTAGGGAAGAGAATTTTGAATTTGAACTGAAAAATGAAGAGAATATCGAAGAAGAAACAATAAAAGAATATTCGGGATTAAATAATTCAGAGTTTAACTCTTTGATATCTTCTCTTATGAATTCCCTTTCAATAGAAAAACAGGAAGGGGAAACGTCTGAGAATTTTACTAGAAGGATTCTGGACGAATCAAGAAAAATTTTGAACTTTTGATTAAAATGAGACTTAAGAGAATAAGATTGAATAACATAAGGAGTTACAAGAACCAGGAAATAGATTTTCCTGACGGTTCTACACTCTTGTCGGGAGACATAGGTTCCGGAAAAACTTCTGTGTTGCTCGCATTTGAATTTGCACTTTTTGGATTGCAGCCGGGACAAAAAGCAACTTCTCTTTTGAGAAACGGTCATGATTCTGGAGGAGTTGAAATAGAGTTTGAAGTGGACGGCAGGAACATTGTCATAGAAAGAACCATGAAAAGAAAAAAGACGATTTCCCAGGATTATTGCTCAGTCCATATCGACGGAAAAAAGGAAGAGATTTCTGTGATGGAATTAAAAAACGTCGTTTTGAATCTGTTGAATTACCCAAAAGAATTTTCAAAAAAACAAAATACTCTTTACAAATTCACGGTATACACTCCTCAAGAAGAGATGAAGCAGATAATAACAGAGGATGCAGAGACAAGAGTAAACACCTTAAGACATATCTTTGGAATTGACAAGTACAAAAGAGTGATAGAAAACACCTCTCTTTTGCTGTCAAAGATACGCGAAGAAAAAAGAATAAATCAGGTAATTGCTTCAAATATGGAGGGGGACAGAGATTTGTTGCTTTCAAGAGAGATGGAATTGGAAACAAAAAAACAAAATCTCAGTGTCTTGGAAAAGGAATTTTTTCTTAAGTCGGAAGAAAGAAAGAAGTTTCAAGAGGAGATGGAAAAAATAGCCACAGAAATTGAAGAGAGCAATAAATTAAAAAGAGAGACGGAAAAAATGAATTTTCTTCTTTCAAATAAAGGAGAGTCCATTTCCATGAATTGCAGATTAATATCTAATCTGAGGATGCAAATAGGAGAGACGGAAAAAATAAAGTTTGATGAGTCAAGAATACCTGTTGTAGCCGGAGAAATCTCGTCGAGAAAGAGTAGAAAAGAAAATTTGAATCAAGAGTATCTTTCATTATCCTCACAGATAAGTTCATTGAACTCTAAAAACAGGGAAAACCTTTCATTTATCGAGAGGATTAATCATATTGAAAAATGCCCGACTTGTTTACAGATTTTGGGAGGAGAGTACAAAACTAATGTTTCTTCAAGGATTGAATTTGAAATCAGAGAAAATAACGAGAAAATATCTTTGCTTAAAACGAGCTTGGAATCAGTGTCTAATGAAATAAAGTTAACAGACTCGGAGACAGCAAGTCTTGAAAGAGAACTCAACGAACTTAACATTTTGAGGGTAAAAACCCAGAGTCTAAATGAAAAGAAGCAGAATATTAACCAAATTGAAAATTTGAATAAGGTTCTTGAAGGAGAAATAATAAAAATTCAGGCAGATATTTTAAAGTTTAATCTTAAAATTGAGGAATTAAAACCTCTAGAGAAAATTTTTGATGAAAGAAAAAAAATTCTTGAAAGTCTTTCCCGGGAAGAGAGGATACTTGAGATAAGGCTTGCGGAACTGAAACGAGAACTCCAGATCTTTTCCTTGCAAATTGAGGAATTGAAAAATCGTGTGAAAAAATCAGAGGAACTTAAGAGAAAGATTTCATATCTCTTGGAACTTGATAACTGGCTTTCTGAAAAGTTTTTGGTTTTGGTTTCATTAATAGAAAAGAATACAATGACGAAACTTAAGCATGAATTCTCCACTTATTTTGCCAGGTGGTTTTCAATGCTTGTTTCCGAGTCGTTTAACATTCGTGTGAGTGATGACTTTTCTCCGATAATTGAACAGCAGGATTATGAAATTGATTACTCTCATCTTTCAGGGGGTGAGCGCACTGCGATTGCACTGGCTTATAGATTGGCATTGCATCAGGTGATAAACTCAATGTTCAGCAACATAAAAACGCGCGACATAATAATCCTTGACGAGCCGACAGACGGATTTTCGTCGCAGCAACTTGACAAGATGCGCGACGTTTTGTTTCAGTTGAATGCAAAACAGCTGATAATAGTCAGTCATGAGCAGAAGATTGAGGGGTTTGTGGACAAAGTTATCAAGTTTAGGAAGGAAAACGGCGTTAGTTTTATTGAGACATAGCTTGTTTAATAAATTCATTGTTGAAATTATCTTCATCGAATTAGTTTTAATTTGTTCCCTCTCTCATGAGTTATCTATTAAGAAAATTAGTCTTATCAAAGGTTGCAATAAATTATTACTTCACGACATGTATGATTTTGCGTTAGTCCTTAAATTATCCAAACGAAGTGAGACAAACTATTCTAAAAGTAATCAACGAAAACTTTATAAAACCCTTTTACTGAATAAAATCGTAAGATTGTTCTGATATTAATATTATAGTTAAAATGGATAACGACTTAAAGAATTCAATATTGAAAACAGGAACGACAATACTGGGGATTGTTTGCAAAGACGGAATCGTCATGGCTGCTGACAGGCAGACTACTGCAGGCACTGTTGTTCATAATAAAAATAAACAGAAAGTGATGCTTTTGAATGATTATCTTGTTTTTGCTGCATGCGGACTTGCTGCTGCTTCAGACAGAGTGAAAAAAGTTCTTCCTGCAGAGCTTAAGATTAAGGAACTAAGATCAGGTTCAAGGCCAACTGTAAAGCAAGCAGCAAATTTGTTAGCTTCTATAATTTACTCTACAATAAGACAGCCCTCAATGGTTCCTGATGAAATTGGTGCATTAATTGCAGGGTTTAATGAAGATGGTTCTTTTGGTTTGTATACTATCGATCCTGCAGGCAGTATTCACGAAGTAGACGATTATGACGCGAATTTTGGAAGCGGAATGCCTTATGTTCTCGGGCTTTTGGAAAGACAATACAAGAAAGGCATGTCTGTCGGCGAAGGTGTTGAACTTGCTAAGGAAGCATTGAAATCCTCAACTCAAAGGGATGTTGGAAGTGGCTACGGAATTGATGTTTTTACCATAACAAAATCAGGGATTTCAAAAGTTGTTGAGCAAACTATTGAACCGGAATATAAGGACGACTAATTTTCTATAATTTAAAATGGATATATTGAAGACGGTAACTGAAAAATTCAGTGGAAAAATAAGTGAAGCAGGATTTGAAGGAGCAAATATCGTCCTCTACACAAAGGACGAGAATTTTTTCCGAAACGGCGAGAGCGATATAAAAAAAGTCGTAAACGAAATAAAAAAACGTATTGAACTTCGCGCCGAAAAAGAAATTTTGCTGAGCAAAGAAGAAACGGAAAAGAGAATCCGTGAGATTGTCCCAAGAGAGGCGGATATCACAAACATAATCTTTGATTTGCACAGAAGCATTGTTGTTATAGAGGCAAAAAAACCCGGGATGGTCATCGGAAAACAGGGAAGTATTTTGGAAGAGATAAAACAAGCCACCATGTGGATTCCGCAAATCCAGAGAAGTCCCGCAATAAAAAGCAAGATTGTAGAGAATATAAGGGAAGTTTTGTATGATAACAACAACTACAGAAGAAAATTTCTCAATTCAATAGGGAAAAAAATATATGACAATTGGAATCCTGAAAAAAAAGACGAATGGGTGCGCATTACTTTTCTTGGAGCGGCACGTCAAGTCGGAAGAAGCTGTTTTTTGCTTCAGACGCCAAACTCGAAAATTCTCTTGGATTGCGGAGTTGATGTTTCCGCACACGGGACTGAAAAATTCCCTTATTTTAACATTCCTGAATTTGACATAAACCAAATTGACGCGGTGATCATAAGCCACGCACACATAGACCATTCAGGGCTTGCACCTTACTTGTACAAAATGGGATACAGGGGTCCGATATACATGACTCTTCCAACAAGAGACATTACTGCATTGCTGGCTTTGGATTTTATCGGAGTTGCATATAAACAGGCGGAAAAACCATTGTTTAGTTCCACAGACATAAAAGAAATGGTTAAGCATAGCATCTGTTTGGATTACAACGAAGTTACAGACATAACCTCTGATGTTAGAATAACTTTTTACAACGCAGGACATGTTCTTGGCAGCTCAATGATTCATCTGAATATCGGCAACGGTTCGCACAACTTGCTTTATACGGGAGATTACAAATACTCGCGAACAAGATTGCTTGAGCCGGCAGTCGCAAATTTCCCGAGACTTGAATCAGTGATAACCGAGTCAACTTATGGTTCAAAAGATGATGTTCTTCCTCCGAGGTCAGAAGTTGAAGAGAATGTTATAAATTTGATAAACAAGACAATAGAGCGAGGAGGAAAAGTTTTGATTCCCGAACTTGGTCTTGGACGTGCCCAGGAAACCATGCTCATCATAGAAGATGCAATTCGTTCGGGAAAAATGAGGCCAATCCCTGTTTATATCGACGGAATGATTTGGGATATTAACACAATTCACACGGCATATCCGGATTTCTTAAACAATAGGCTGAAGATGCAGACATTTCATGACAAGAATCCCTTCACTTCAGAAATATTCTCGAGAGTCGGTTCTGTGGAGGAAAGAAAAAAAGTTGTTGAAGGAGGACCATGTTTGGTGCTTGCAACAAGCGGAATGCTTATGGGTGGGGCAAGCGTGGAGTACCTTAGAGAATTCTCCAGCAACGAAAAAAACTCATTGATATTTGTCTGTTATCAGGGATCAGGAACATTGGGAAGACAGGTTCAGGAAGGAGTGAAGGAAGTCAAAATGAATGTAGAAGGAAGAGAAGAGATTGTCAAAATGAAATTGGAGGTTCACACGGCGAAGGGAATGACTTCTCATGCAGGCAGGAATGAATTGATGGCGTTCTTTAAGAAGCTAAGTCCAAGACCTAAGAGAATAATGATTGTTCACGGAGAAATTTCAAAGTCTTTGGATCTTGCATCCTCGCTGTACAAACTCAATCGCGTCGAGACGAATGTTCCTCGGCTTCTTGAAACGCTGAAGCTAAATTAATTTTTATATGTGAAGTCGCCATCATATCCTGAAAATTTGCTAGCTCGTCGGCACTCGCGAGATTTGACTTAAGAAATTAATGTTCAATAAATTTTAGCTACATTTATTTTATTATTTTCATTTTAATTAATAGATAATTACTAATACAAAGAAAATATCATTCCCTCACCGCAGAATTTTACATTAGTACTGAACAAATTAATTTCACCCAAAACTTAAAAACTCTCTTTCTCTTTTGCTTTAATGAAAAAGGAGAGGGCAATTAACGGGCATTTAAGGAAGGTCTTTTTTACGTTGATTGTGGCTTTTGCAATTATCTCATTTTGGAGAGGTGCTTGGGGGTTGATGGACATTTATCTTTTCCCGGGAAATCATTTGCTGAGTTTTTCCGTTTCAATTGTAATCGGAGTTTTAATCTTGTATTTAACTAAAAATCTCGTCGATAAATTAGTATGATTTTAGAGGTGTTATATGAAACACAATCTTAAAATTACGCTGGTAATTCTTGTGATGTTTCTAATAACCCAGTTTTTTGGACTTTATGTTGTGAACAGTTACTTCTCTAATGATTTGCCTTTCGGCCTGAATCCCCCTGAACCGGAGACCACATTTGAATTCGGGCAAGTTTTTACATTGATGATTTTTGCATTCATAATTGCCGTCACCATATTTATTTTCCTAACGAAATTTAACATTGATTTTTTGATAAAATTCTGGTTTTTCTCGGTTGTTGTAGTGGCGTTAGCCATTTCCTTCAATATTCTTTTGATAAATTTTCTTCCCGAAAGAATTATTTCATCTTTTTTAGAGACGTGGATTCTTGCAATTGCAATAGCACTGCCATTTGGATTTGTTAAAATTTACAGGAGGAATTTTTTTGTTCATAATTTTACAGAGATTTTAATTTATCCTGGAATCGCCGCGATTTTTGTCCCGATATTAAACATTTATACAATCTCTCTTCTGCTTGTCATTATTTCCATTTATGACATGTGGGCTGTTTGGCACTCGGGATTGATGCAGCGCATGGCAAAATATCAAATTGAAAAGTTAAACATTTTCTCGGGATTTTTCGTGCCTTATGTCTCAAAGCGAATGAAACTTCAGATAAAAAAATTAAGCAAGAACCAATTAAGGAAGAAAAAGTTCCGTGTCAATCTTGCCGTACTCGGGGGAGGAGATGTTGTGTTTCCGATAATTGCTTCAGGAGTAATGCTGAAAACTCTCGGACTGTTTCCAGCAATTTTTGTTATAGTTGGAGCAACTTTAGGACTTTGCTACTTGATGTTCTTCGCCGAAAAGAAAAAGTTCTATCCTGCAATGCCATTTATCTCAGCAGGAATCTTTCTTGGTATGTTTTTGGGTTATTTGATATTTTGAAAAGAATTTAATTTATGGTATCCTTCTTTTATTAATGAATTAACTTTGTTGTTTATTCTGCTAATAACTGGCATGGTCACTGGAATTGCAAGAGTGTAGATTGCTCCGGCTCCGACAAATGCAATTGCTGCACTATCTCCTGATTCAATTCCATTCCTCTGTGCAATTTGATCAAACAAGGTATAAAATGGCGTAAAAAACATAAAGTCAGTCAGATAATCTGCAATTACAAAATCCTGTACAAATTTTCCAAATTTTTTCATTCCTTCCTTTCCTCTGTAATTGTCTCTATTTCTAAAAAATTCTATCCCGAAAAAAGTAGGGTAACCAAGAATGCTGCCACCGATATATCCTCCAAATGTATTTAGCCATAAATTATCTGTTAACATACCAGTTGCTTTTTGTCCTGCATATCCTCCAATCGTGCCTGCTACAAATGCAGGAACAACTGCTTTAGAAAGTTCTTTTAAATTCCGAGGATATTCTTCAATATGTTCTCCTATCTCTTTAACCAAAGATTCAAGGTTGCTATTGTTTTGAGTCATACTTTTTTCCAGAATTTTAACTATAAAAGTCTTTCCATACTGTACCCACTTTAAAAGAACAACAAAACAGAAAGATTTATAAATATCTTTTTTCTAAAAAAGTCATGCAAAGAATAACATTAATACCAAGAGGAATGGTTTTTCCAGTAGTAACCACGCTGGATTCAAAAGTTCTTCCAGAGTACAATGAGAGAATAAAATCATTCAATGAAAAGGCAAGAGAATCACTTGACATTTTTTCAGACAGAAAAGGAGAACTTACAGGAAGCAACTGCTTCGCACCAATTGTTTTGAGAGAATTTTTGCCTGAAAATTCAAGATTGGCAACAATGTATGATTTGGAAAGAGTCACGGAAATAAATCCAGATGCCCTAAAAGGATTTTACATTGATACGGGATTGGTCTTGAGAACTCCTGGCGATTCATACAAAGAAAATGATTTACTTGCAAAAAATCTTGCAGAACAATTAAAGCATAAAGGTATCACTTTAGAAAATCCAAAAATAATTTACTTTGACGCTCTTGATTTGGAAGAAAACAAGGATTCTGCTTATGGTTTGGTTTACAAATTAAACGAAAGAGCAAACCTTGGAAAAAATATAATTGATGCTTCCGAACTAACAAATGACTTCATGTTCAAAACGATAAATGAAAAAGGGATTCCAGTAAAAGATGAAAACGGAAATAGAAATCTTTACACAAGAGAAGATGGTCTGTCTAGGTTCGTCTTGGACAGGGACTCCGACGTGCTTTCCTACGACAGGTACTTGGCGGATTCCGACGACGATGGTCAGGTGGTTGTTATTGAAAATAAACAATCCCTGGAGAAAAAATCACAAGAAAGAGGCTCGCAATAAAATGTTACTCAAACAAGATTTAGTCAGGAAAGTAAGAGATTACTTCAGCATGAACATTTACGAGGCGAAAGTGTGGCTCGCTCTTTTAAACAAGGGCGTTGCGTCGGCAGGAGAAATTGCCTCCGCCTCCGGAGTGCCCAGAAGCAGAACGTATGATGTTCTAGAATCATTGGAAAAGCGAGGATTTGCAATAGCGAAACTTGGAAAGCCGGTAAAATACATAGGTGTGAAGCCAAGAGCAATAATAGAGAAATTGAAAAACAATGTGCGCACAGATGCGGAAGAAAGAATGGTGGAATTGTCAAATATAAAAAATACAAATGAATTCTTGGCATTGGAATCATTGTACAACAACGGACTTCAGCCTGTCAGGAAAGAAGATGTTTCCGTGGCTTTGAAGGGAAGGTCAAACATTTCAAACCAGATTAGGGAAATAATAAAGAATGCGAAACAGGAAGTGATAATTTGCACAGACGTCGATGAGATGTTGGTTAAGTCAAAACTTTTTGTTCAAACATTCCAGATGCTTGATAAGTCAAAAGTCAATCTAAAGATTGCCTTGTCGGGAGATGATAAAAAAATGAAAGATATCTCGGAAAAACTTGGCTTGAAGTTCAAGAAGATAAATGTGAATGCAAAATTCTTTATAATCGACAGAAAGGAAATACTTTTCTACCTCTCAAAAAATTCTGACAACGAAGACACTGCGATATGGCTTAACTCAGAATTTTTCGCGCAGGCCTTTGCAGCACTTTTCGACAAGGCGGTAAGGAGTTGAAAAATGTCCAAAGAAGATATTAATCTTGAAGGAATGGTTTCTTTGGTTAGTGATCTTGACCGCCGAATAGATGAGGCAATAGAAATTTTGAAGCTTAAAAGACATACTGTACCTGAAGGAAGTGATGAGAAAATTTTTCCATATGCAAAACATTTAGTTTCATTATTATCAATAAGAAAAGATACTTTAATGTATATTCCAAGATTGAAAGAGTATCACGATGAAGGAAAATATGATATTTCAATTTCAGATATAGTGGGACAATTAAAATGACAGATAGAATAGTGGATGTATTCCCTGAATTCGAGAAACCCTTGAGGAAGCATTTCTCTCAAAAAGGATGTGTTCTCATTAATCTGGATGATGAAACTGGCTTGGTTGTCGAAGCAGGCGAGGGCAGATTTTATTGCCGTAGAATTTCAATTAAGGAGATGCCTTCAGGAGAGAATCGGGTGTACCTTACTGATGTTGTAATGTGTGAATGTTTGCAGGGAAGAGAAGAATGCGATAGATTAACAGAGAGTTTCATAAAAGCTTATACTAAAAAATAAAATGACAGAAAAATATCAACTAAGCAGAAAGGCAGAAAGAGATTTTATTATGCACACAGATTTTAGAGAGATAGTAAAAGATTTGGGGAACATGGTTGTTGGACAAGAGTGCTTTATAACAAAAAATAATCAGGGAAGAGGAAGAGTTGAATTTTACAGAGATGCACTAAAGGAAGCTTTTGGCGATGAAGCAGGGAAGTATGAGATAATCATAACCTCTGATGAGGACAATAGCAAAATCAATACACTTAGGGTTAAAAGGGTGAGATAACATGAAAAAACTTCAGGAAATGGCGCTTGAGGCAGGAGAAAATCTTAAAGCAGAAAAAGAAAATAGTAAATCTTTCACTGGAGTATTTTTGAAATGTCTTCTTCCATGTTCTGATACTGACATGATGATGTTTAACGTGTTGATTAACAAAACCAATCATAAAGGAGAACCTGCAAGTAAAGACCTAATGACAGTTTCCACGTATTTTTTAATGATTAAATATTTAGCATTATATCCCTTAACAGCATATGCAGGATACACTTTTCTAAATTATTTGGATTAAAAAATGAAAAAACTTCAGGAAATTGCTTTTGAATGCGGTAACCGATTGGAGGAAGGGCTAAATAAAAATCCTCTAAATATAATTGCAGAGTCAGTCATAATGCCTCTTAGCAATTTGGATTTCGTAGTTGCTAATATAGTTGTAAATGGAGAATCTTATGATGGATCACGTTTAACGAATCATCTTAGACCATTTGCCGGTGCATATCTTGTGGCAAAATTATCTCTTTATCCTAATTTGTACTGGGCATTTCAAGAATCCTTAAAAAACCTTTTCAACTAAACCTTTACAATCTCAAAACCAACAACATGCATTTCTTTCATCCTTTTTGCATTTTTCGCCTTCCATGCTTCAAGAAATTTTCCAATCTTGAAGTTTATTTTTTCTTTTGAATAAATTCTTCCTGATTTGGTGAACGTGTTCTTGTGCTTTTTTCTGAAATTTTTCACGTTTTCCTCGTCGTTTGTTTTCGGTCCTTTGTGCAAAATTTCTTTCCTGCTCTTTGCTTCGAAAAAACACTTTGCCTTTTTTCCATTTTCATAATCAAACTCTTTTTTCTTTATGACGAAGGATTTTTCTAACTCCTCCAGGATATGCTCGTAAAATTTTAAAAGTTTGCTTCCGGCAATATCTCCTTCCTGCCTGTCTGTTTTTATCTCAATTGCAGTAAAGTCAGATTTTCTTTTTTTGGCACTTTCCGCGAGTTTTGCAAAGTCAGATTCTTTTTTATCAAAAAATCTCTCATTGGGGTTCTTCAAAAATTCCTTGCAATACTTCTGAAATTTGATGAAGGTTTCTTTTGATAATGCAGCAAGAGCGTTTCTCTGCTTGAAGGTAGGGTCAATTAAAACTATCGGTGATTGCAATTTTGCGCCGTTTAGATTCATAAGAATCTCCTGTCTATTTTTGAATTTCTTGTCTGTGTCTATGACTTTTTTTTCATTGACGTTCATTTTTGAAATTTCCCTGACGAATTTGGAGAAACTTTTGTATTCATTTATCAACAGCTCTATTCCATATCCTGAAAATCCTTTTATGTATGACTCAGCACCGTAACATCCCGAGGCATGACAAAATGTCTTAGCTAACACCGTTTCATTCAAGAGCTTTTTGGAGAGTTTTCTTCTTATGTAATTGACGTGAAAATATGACAAGTCCGTGATGTTTTCTGCCTCTCTTGGAGATTTTATTTTCAGTACAGGCACGACTTCAATGACAAAAGAGTTGCTCATTTTTATTATGAAATAATCTCTTGACCCGTGGATTTTTGTTTTGTCTGAAAATTCCGAGAGAATTTTTTCCATTAATTTCTGCATATCATTTTTGTGCCTTTTATCAAATCTTAAGAATACATCAGCATCATAAACATCTTTTTTCATGACTGTTCCTTTTGCAAAACTCCCCCCAACGAAGACATCAACTTTTATTTTCAGAGATTTTACTATTTTTTCCAATTTTTTCACGAATTCCTTAACCTGTAATCTAAATTCGTTTATCTCTTTTGGAGATGGTTTTATTCCCTCCAGAATTTTTTCACTATTCATTAATGAAAGAATGTTGAAGGGTTTTTATATTTTAACAAACGCAAAATTTATAAAATATGTTTTCACAATCTTGACAAAATAAAAAGCATTAAGAGGTTATTGACAAATGAAGGTAAAAAACATTAAGAGATTACTGGCGTATGGTACGCCTTTACTTCTTCTTAGTGGAGAAGTTATCGCAGAAGAATGCAGAACAGATTTTCCGAAGAGAGGAATGGAACAAATGGTCTACGAGTCCGATATGGAAGGGAACAAAATAATAAAATCCACCAGCAGATTTTCCTGCAATGGGGCTTATTTCTCACTGTCAAACTCATACAACAGGACGCAAGACGAGAATGTGAACACGTATCTCGGTGTAGGATACAATCTTTCAATTTTCGGATTTAAGGGGAGGATTGGTGCTGAAAGAAATTATTACGGTGAAGCAGAACCCATAGACAATTTAGTATCAGATCTGGAATATAAGATGCCGTTTGATGCGAGATTTAATTTCAGATTGTATAGATTGTTAAATTTTGGAGATGCCAATAATGAATATACAACCACTTTATCTAGGAGATTTGATATTGGGAGTGTATCTGATGTAAACTTCTTTTTAAGGCCTTCTGGAGAAATGAAGTATAGGGAAGAAGATTCTTCAGAAGGAATCAAGAAAACATTTGATTTAAGGATAGGACTTAATATCGGGGAAGCAGACTTCAGCGTTTCTTTGACCAATCTCCTTGGGAACAATCCCTCAAGAGAGAACATTCTTTTCAAAATAAGGAAAAATTTTTGAAAATTTATCTTTAGAAAACAAAAGGAAAAGATATTGAAGTTTTGGTGATATTTCTCACTGTTTTCTTTTTTTAATCTCCCTTTTTCCCAATTCCCCTTAATGAATTGATCAGATCAATTATGTATTTTCCTTCTTCAACTTTGTATATCACCGGCTTGTTTTTGCTGAATAAGTTTACTATGTCTATCTCGTATTTTCCCTCACCAAGAACACGAATTGACTCTATGTCCAAAACCACGGGCTCGTTTTCATTTGGAATTCCGGCAATATCTCTCACGTCCCTTTCTATTTTCTTTTTTTCTTCCTTCGGTATTTCAATTGGTTCTTCATTGAGTTTCCTCAACCGCTCGTCGCTTATGTAAAAAAAGAAATGCCCTCCGCAACTGTTGCACCCTTCCAATAATTCCCTGCTCGCAGTCGGATAAATCTTTGAGCAGTGAACGCATTGGTGTGGCATTTTTAGTTTTGACTACTTTTATTTTACCAATAATGGGGTGAAAGATATCATTGGCATGCGTTGGGTAGGAATCTGATGTATTTAATTTTTTCGTGTTAGTAACAAGTGTATTTTTCCTCTGAAACAATGGTTAATTTTCCCCCAGTGTAGAACCTATCTCCAGAAATACCATGATTTTTTATTTCTTCATAAAGTTCATGGTTAATACAAAATATTGCCTTGTTTATAAGTCCAAAATAAACCTCACTTGGTTCTGTCGTAACAATTAATGATTCTCTTTGTTCTGATTTGTGGTGAATCTCAAATGGAATTTTTCTATTAGGGGTTCCTATATTGTCTCTAAAATTAAAGTCACCAATTATTGGAGAGTTCTTCAATATGCTGATCTCTTTTTCTTTTAATCTCACAAAAACTTCCAGTCCTATAGAACTTGCTCTCATAAAAATTATTTAATATCTTACTTTAAAATTATTTTCTTTTGTTTCCTTCACCGTAAATAGTGATCATAACAGAACTGTGTGTCAGAGGATTAACGGAAAGTCGCCACCATGCTACAGAATATTTTTTTTCAGCTTCCTTTATCAGTTCGTTTATGTTCTTGCTTATAACCTCCTCATAACCGCTCAATCTCATTCCAAGCAAATTCCTTACAATTTGAATAAAGTCCGTAATCACGTCACGTGTAACAACCCGAGTAATGGAAAATTTTTCGTTTGGCATTTTTATAAAAAATAGTGGGGGTTTATATATTTTGTTTTTGTGCTTTTGTAAATTTTCAATCCTTATTAAAATACATATCCTTTGTTAGGGGTTGATTTTAGACGGCATTTAAAATTCCGCCCACCACATTAAAATCCATCCATTTTCCAATGTCTTCGGGAAGTTCGTCAATTATCTTTTTAATTTTGCTCTTTTGATTATTTTTTACAGCTTTTTCAAGTTCCTTTAACTTTTCCCTTTCTTTCTGATTTTTGGTTTTAGAAATTTTCTCTCTTATAACTTTTATGAATGCTGTTTTGCCAACTAAATTTTTCATTTATCTATTCAAAAATAGTTCTATTTTTCTTGGATTTCTTTTTATTTCTTTGACGATTGTGGCAGGTCCGATTATAGTGACTGCTCCAAGATCTCCGCTGAAAAGGGCATTGGCGATTCCCATCCTCATTTTGCTGAAAAACTTGTCGTTTCCATTCTCGGAAATAACTGCCAGTTCTATCCCCTTGAAACTTTTCAGGTGTCCTACAAGAGCCATTGTGTCTCCGATGAGTCGCGATTCTTCTTCAGGTTTTAATTTTCCCTGAAGCAAAAGAATGTTATTCCCCAAAACAATATTAAGTATCTTCTTTATTCTACCATTACTGTCAAGTCCGCGAATTTCTGAATATGGCATGAACTGGATTGAGAACCCCTTTATCTTACCTTTCTTTTTTGTCATTTTATCTCTCTTTTATTAAAATTTTTTTGATAATTTAAATATTGACTCGTAAAATATGTCGAGATTTTTGCCATAGCGTGCGCTTATTCCCACAACGTCATATTCCGGAAAAGCCGCCTCGATTCTTTTTATGTCGGCTTTTTTTAGGTCAACTTTGTTAGCCACTATGAGCACAGGAATTTTCCTTGCGGCAAGATTGCCTATTATTGTTATATTGACTTGATTGTAAGGATTCTCAGTAGCATCCAAAACCACAACGACCATATCCATATCATCAAGCCATTTTATTGATTCTATTACTCCTTGCGTGGCTTCTTTCGCGCGCTTTTTTGCGTCCTTTTTTTTCATCTTGTATTTTAAAAAATCCTCATAGTCAATTTTTGTTGCAATTCCCGGCGTGTCCACCATTTTGAAAGTCATCTTTTTGTTCTTGAACGCTATCTCTACTTTTTCCTTGAATTGCACTTTTTTTGTTTCATGAGGAATTTTGCTTACAGAACCCATTTCCTCTCCGGTAAAATCCTTGCATATTCTGTTTGCCAGCGAAGTTTTGCCGGCATTCGGAGGCCCGTAGAATCCAAGTTTTATCTCTTTTTTGTTCTTGAAAATGTTTACAAATTTCTTGAAAAAATCTTTTATTCTCATTTTAGTATCTAACTATATCCATTTTATAAGTTTTTGTTATTTTTATCATATGTTTTCTTTTTGTTGTCAGACTTGAAAATGTTTATCAATTTATTCAACGGGATTTCAAACATGCCCGTTCTTTCTCCGGCATATTTTTTCATAACGTAAGTTATCTGCTCCGAGTTCCAGCCTGATTTTTTTAATCCGTTGGCAATTTGTTTGTTTTCCATGCCTCTTTTTTTTGAGATTTCTATGTATGATATTATGTTGTAAAGGTCGTTTTGATTTTTGAAGAGATAGCTTTCATACTTTTTCTTGTACCATTCCTGCAGCACTAGATATGCCACAAATCCGAAAAAAATTACGAAGAAGATTATTAAGGACAAGAGTCCTGCGTTTATTGGTTTGTCGCTTGCCATGGAAATGTTGCCGGCATCAACTATTGAAAGCCGATTTATCTCAGGAGATATGAAAATGGGAAGATTCTCGAAAGTTATCTCCCCCATCGTGGAGAATTCAATCTCTCTTTCTTCCTCGCCGAATTTTATGTAAGTGTATCCCTGCGTTTGCCTTTGCCCGTAGTTGTCAACAAAATCAAGATTTTCAAGGTCTTTTATTATGATGTAAGAATCAATTCTTCCCTGCTTGGCATTTATCTTTAGTTTGTACACACTTATTATGGATTCCTGAATGTCGTCATAATCCGCAGAAACCTCTGTGAAACTGATTTGTGCATCTATGTTCTCGATGTCCCATCCAACTATTGAGTTATGATAGAGATTTTTTTTGTTTTCATCGTAATCTCCTCCGGCTATGTCTTTTAATATTCCCAGATTCATTTGCTCTTTGTTCGGAATGAATCTCAGCGAGCTGGCCTTTTTACTCTCGAAGATTGATTTCGGAACAGTTAGTTGAATAAGCTCTTCCATTATTTTTATATACTCGGCATCAGTTTGCGCTGTTGAATTTTTCTTCTGTATGCTGGCCAATGAATCTTCAATATCTTCAAATTTTATTATGCTTTTTATTGAATTTTGGTGAGTTGTTTCAAAGCCCCGAATTTGCTGACTTATTCTATTAAAATTGCCAGTTTTTTCTTTAAGTACAAAATCTATTGCATCCTTTGGAGTTTTTGCCTCGACATCAAATTTCTTTGAACTTGTTGCACCACTTTCCGTAATCACCTTCACTTCAAGTTTGTATAAACCAACAGAAGGATATGTATACATGACTTGATTTTCCGATGTTGAAAGAGTTTCATTGTTTCCAAATTTCCACTCGTATTTGGTTATGTTAAATCCGGAGTTATCAACATTGACAATGATTTTGGATGGATATGCGGCCACGAAAGTTTTGGTATTTAGGAATTTGATTACTGGAACTTTATTGAATGATATCTCCTCGGAAAAAGCATTCTGCCCGTTTAATTTTAGAGAATATGTCTTGCCCTCTTCCGTTTTTCCCGAAATCGAGAAGTTTGCTTTGTCGAGATTTAATTTTTGAAATCCTGAACTGACTTTTGCAGGGATTTTTGTCAACTCATAAATTTGCTTCGCTTCCTTTGGTGTTCCACCAACAGTATAAAAAACACTAAGTCCGGACAAAGTTATTTCCTGGTTGTCTTCTTCTGATATGATTCTTATCGGGATTACACATCCGTTTTCACAGTTGTTATTGTATCTTCCAGTGTACTCTTCTATTTGTCCTTCAAGGTTGGAATTGCTACCTGAATTTTCAGCCTCGTCACTATTGAATACGAATTTTCCAACGCCGGCAAATCTTCCTGGTTTTGCAAATATCTCAAAATCTCTTTGGTTGCTTTGCGTTCCCGCATAACCGCATGTATTTTGAGTTTCCGAATTTATCTTGAATTTATTGTCATCCATAGAGGTTTTTGTTTTTATGCACACAGAATATTTTTGATTTTTGCTTATCTTTGTTTCTATTGTACACACAATTCTCCCCGTGGATGATGCCACGATCTCACAAGAGTCACTCACACCTTCTCCGTTAACGCTCATGACAAACACTGCATTATCTCCGGAGATTTTTGTTACGTAAGCTCCAATTTCAACATTTGGAGAAAGAGGTATATCTATATCTTCACAATAATCTTGACTGTGTATAAAAACCTGTTCCTCATTTTCCGTGTAGCATCCAAGATTTTCACTATAGAAATTATCTGCTGCTTTGTACGATTGCCATTCGATTTCATCGTCGGAGAGCAGATCAATGAAAAGTTGCTGATTCGCAGATTCCTGTGTGTTGCTAGAAATGTTGAAAGAGAAAGATGAGATTCCCTCGAAGTTGCTTCCGATAAATTCAAATCCCAGAATTTTTTCTTTATTTTTGTTTAATGTGAATGTTTTTGTTGATTGGGGATTTGCCTCCCCATACCCCGAGAGGCAGTCGCCAGGTGTACAGTTGTAATTGTAGTTGGGATTTAATTTTAGCAAATCTAGAAGAGACATTTTATTTTCGAAATTATCCTCAACAATACCCGATGCATCTTCATCTTGAAAGCTTATGTTTATCCATCCTTTTATGAAATCACTTGATGAGTATTGCGTTTTTAATTCATTACTTGGCTCTCCTAATTTGAAGCCGGCGTTCACAAGATTTATAGCAAGAACAAATGAAATAAAAACAATTATCAAGACCTCTTTTTTCATGCTCTTATTAACCAGAAAAGGTTTTTAAAAATTGCGCACTTTAGTGGCGAGATGAATGCAATCTTAGTTATCCTAAAAACGAGCGCCAATTAAACTACATCCTTGAAGATGCGTGGCACGTCGTTTTTTTGATGCTGAGAAAGTGACAATTACTTTAGTGTTTTTGAAAATTATGTTTTCTTGACTTTCTGAAAATGCAATGTATAAACTCCCACGAATTTGCTCAATCGTGAATATCCTCTTTTCAATCGGCGAGCCAAATTATATTGTCTAAAGGATTAGTAACATCCCACTTCAATCAAATTTGTGGTGCATATAAAAGCAGTAGTAAAAGTGCAAGTATATCCGCTTTCAACATCATAATCAGCATCTCCATTCCTATATGAACATGTTTCTGTAGCAATGTTCCCAAAATAATGAATTGCCGTAGTACATGGTGATGCAGGACAATTGACTGTACCTGGACTTGGACTGCCGCAAGTTGCAATTGAGGTTGAACCTAGATTCTGATGTTTTGTCCAGCCGGCAGGACACGTGCCTGCTTGGAACTTGCAGAAAGAATTGCTTTGATAATCAGTCACTGTTCCACCTGCACTTCTACATTGATCTTTAGTGTGGGATGTCCCGTAGAAGGGTAATCCTCCCACTGCAGTTCCGGAAGCCACCTCTGCCCAAGAACTTCCGTCACAAAGTTGCATCTTTCCCGAAGTAGAATCAAAACGTAGAAAACTTTTTCTGCTTGTATCACAGGCAACCCCTGTATTGCCAACTTTTAATTCGCCGGCAACATCTAATTTTGCCGTCGGATTGCTTACTCCGATACCCACATTTCCGTTAAAGACAGCGTTTCCGTCGACTCCTCCGCTCAAGTCAAGCTCTTTTGAACTGTGTCCGAAACTGGCAGGATTTTGTGTCCCAAATGCATAAACTCCGACTCCTGCAAATGCCACAATCATTAATAGCAACAATGTGTAAACCCCCCGATTTGTAAGATTAATCTGGATGCTGATTTTTTTCCCACTCTCTTTTTTCATTTCTCTTTTTTTAGTGTCTTGCTTTTTTCTCTTTTTTCTTTTTTTGTTTGAAACTTAAAAATAAGTAAACTAATAAAACAATACCTGTTGCCATAATGAAATTGTAAATCCCGAAGAGAGGTAATTGTATCTGTGCAGGACATTCAAGAACTTGACTTCCGTCTTGACATGACAGGGGTTTGTTCTCCTGATTTCCTGTCCACGTTGTTGTCCAGCTGTAGCTTAAAAATCCGTCGCTGCAGTCATCACTTGTCTGTTCAGAGAATGTACAGCTTCCAAGTAGTTCTTGCGTTTGATTGTCAAACAGCGAGTAATCAAAATTGCATTTTCCAGAACTTGAACTCCATGAGCATGCACACCCTACGTTAGGGTCATCACAGCTCACGCTTGAAGGATTGCTCGATTCAACAACATTACATATGTCATTGCCACAGGATGATTCGTCGAGGTAGCTGCTGCACAAGACAATGTTTGAACATTGGGAAATTTCAAATATGTTTAACTTCAGGTAGTTGCTGATCTCGCTTTCGTAGGTGAAATAAAATTCTTCATAATCATTTTGTGTTTTTTCCAAATCACTCAGCGTCACTTCCCATTCAGCTGTTGCCCTGCCGTTTGCATCCACTGTTGCAGTTAATGTTTTTATGAAATCATCGAGGAACAGGTCATTTTCGTAGATGTTCAAGCTTATTTGACTTCCTCCTGGCAAATTTACATAATCCAAAATCATCTTTATCCTTGTTGTTCCCGGAACAGCGTCCTTCTCTGAGATTTGAGTTGTTCCATTGTTCGACCAAAATCCATATGTTGATGGTGTGCATTGTGAAGTGTCTACTTGACCTCCGACACAGATTAAACTGCCTCCGCTTTCAAATCCGAAACTGCTGCACGTCAATCCATTGAAATTCGTTCCGTCACACGTTTCCCCCTCGTTAATTTCTCCGTCACCCACATATCCGGGACTTGGGGAAATTCCTGTGCATTGAGTTGTTATTATGTCACATCTGCTGCTGCATGAAATTTGTCCTCCTGAAAATCCGAAGCTATTGCAGGTAAGCCCGTTTAATTTGATTCCGTCACACGTTTCCCCTGTGTCAACCACACCATTTCCACAGTTTACTTCAGGCACATTGACGGTTGCCGATTTACAGCATACGTTTATTTCATGAAAACCTGAGATTCCCAAGTGAGAATTTGAAGTACTAAAAAGGGAAAGAGTTTTTATTGGATAATTTGGATTTTGAGAATCACCACACGAATTTGAAGTACTGATGCATTCTAAATCCTTGTAGCACACATTTGTTGTATAACTTGTTTGATTTGGGATTTGAGCATGGGCGTTAGTTGCCGAGGAGAGACCAAGAATCTTGTTGCTTCCGCTGCACGTCAAGTTTCCTGCAAAGTTGCAGCACAGAGCAAGATTGTAACTGCTTGAGGTTGATGTTTCTCCGTGAGCATTGCTTGCATCGGACAATCCAACAACAACGTTTCCTCCGGATGAAGTGCAGGCGCTTTTATCGGAGACAAAGCAATTTTGATTTGAAGCGGAGATTAGTGATAAGGACAAAAAAACCAGCACGAAAATAAAAGCTGTTTTTAATATGTTTAAACCTCTTTCCATGAATACTATTGTAAATTATATTTTATAAATATTATTCTATTTCTATTTACCCCTTCCAGTTGATTGTTGGCTTCAGATACTTCAAAATTTTCACAGAATCTTTTTGAGCTTCCATGACTTTGAAAACATTCTTGTAAGCCATTGGCAATTCATCAAGAGTTTTTTCTGAGATATTACCTCTTATTCCTCTCATCGATTCCCTGAAATCCGAGAGAGTGTATTTTCTCTTTGCCTCTTTTCTGCTCATGCTTCTTCCTGCCCCGTGGCTTGAACTGTTGAGAAATTTCCCGTTTCCTTTACCAACGACGAGAAAACTTCCGTCACGCATATTTCCAGGAATAATTCCTCTCTCGCCTTTTTTTGCAGGTGTTGCACCTTTTCTATGAATAAAGTAGTTTTTCTCATAAATGGCGTGATTGTGATTTTTGTTTGCCCATAGTTCGTACTTCAATTTTTCTCCAAGAGTTTCATTCAGGGCTTCAATTACCTTGTATGCCATCTCTAGACGGTTAAGAAGTGCATATTTGAGTCCAAAATCAAGAATGTTAAGATATTCTTTTCCCATCGCTGAATTTTTGTTAAGAGGAAATGTCTTTTCATATTCGCCTTTTTTCTCGCCTCCCGAAGCCTTAACCATGTATTTCTTGGCGACGGTGTGTCCTATGCCTCTGCTTCCCGAATGTATGACGAGCCAAAGTTCTTTTTTCTTTTCCGAATCTGTGCATAATTCAACAAAATGATTTCCTCCTCCGAGTGTGCCAAGATGTCTTATCGAGGCTGTTTTCAGATAGTTTAGAATCTGTTTGTCATACGGGCCTCTCTTAAATTCTTCAAGTGTTTCAATGAATGATTTCTTTGTTTTTTCGTTGACATTTTCAAGTTTGTTGTATTCCCCGACGCCCATGGGAATTTTTTTCATGACTCTTTTGTAAATTTCTTCCTCTTTGTTTTTGACTTTTTTCACCAAATCTCTGCCATTGATTTTTACAGCTATGAGTCCACACCCTATGTCAAATCCAACCCATGCAGGAACCACAAAGTCCTTTGTTTTCAAAACAGCACCTATCGGTGCGGCATACCCAAGATGAGCATCGGGCATCAGCGCCGCGGACACAACAAAATCCTCAGAATAACAATTTTCAAATTGTTCCAATGTTTTGGAATCAACGTCGACCCCGTAATTGTATACCTTCTTTTTTGATTCCATGAGATTTAGAGAGAAAAGATGTTTTTATATTTAATTTGCTCGCCCAACCCCCATCCCAAAAGAGACGTTCGCTGTTACTCACTTTTTCATTAATAATTTTTTATAGTTAACATGAAATTAACTTTAACAAAATTTATTAGGGTGTTATCAATACGTAATTAAACTTAACCTTATCTTTGATGTGGCAGATTGTGAATAAGGCCATAAAAACAATATTAATCGCAGATTTTACTAACGTGGGGATGTCCACCAATTTTAATTGATATATTTTCAACTACTACCTCGTGTGTTTTGTGTTAGCCTAAATTAATTTGCGAACAAAGTGGGCGCTTGTGTTTATCTAATGATTTTTGTGAATGAAAAAACTCAAAAATTATTTCTCCCGACAAAAAAGATTCAACTTCACAGGATTGTAATTCTCAAGGCTTGCAGCAATAATGATGCTTTGTGCATAAATATTTTCTTCCGTAAATTCCTGCGGATTGCACGGTTTTTCAACCTCGCATATTCTTGCAGTACACTCTAAGCTAGAAGGGATTGTTGAATTTATCATATTTCTGACATTGGACGGAAAACTATTAAACTCAAGAGGCAAACTTCCTGCATCAATACTTGTTATGGAACTTCTGAGTGTCGAGTTTAATTGTATTTCTCTCAATATTTTTTGCTGCTTGTTGTATACTGTTTCTGAGGAATCATTTTTTATGTAATCCTTTTCGATAAAAATAAACACGACCCCCACTATTAAAAGTATTGTCAGGAATGCCTCGACAATCCGAATCCATCCTCTTCTGTTGGAAAAAATTTTTACCATACTCTGACGTTGACCACCCCTGTTAAAATCTCTGATTTTTTACTAACATAAACTACGGGAAATTCATAGGCATAAACGCTTAATGTGGTATTTTCAGAGGTTCCTATTGTTGTTCCGTTTGCGTATGTGAAGGAAAATCCAAATCCGTTCACTTCTCCGATGTCAAGATTGCTTTTTAGCGATTCATAATTTGCCTTGTAGTTTTCCGTTAGTTCTATGACTTTTGATTCAAAAACATGGCTTTCTGTTTTTTTCAGTCCCTTTTCATACGTTCTTTGGTTGCACGGGGTTTCTCCCAAGTCAGACACACTGTCAAATGTTTTTGAGTGGTATATCTTGAGAAAATTGTTATCATTGCTTTTTATTATCTCCAAATCGCTTCCAAGAACATAAACCTGCTCGCTGTTTCCAAGATTGTTTTTTACAATGATTTTATTGGTGATGTTAAATGCACTCATTAAGTTTTGCAATCGCACGCAATTTTGCGGCGAGGATTCTGTGTTTATGCTGATTATTGTTATATCGTCGGAGACAAGTCCCATGAAATTTTCTTTGAAATTACTGAGGATGAAATCCTTGCTTTCCCTTTCCGAGAGCGGAACAATAAGAACATAATAGACAAAAACCAAAAAGGTTATGAATATGACGAAAGACAACGCAACCTCGACATGAGTCCCTCCTTTTTTCATACTCTTATTAACCAGAAAAGGTTTTTATAACTGACGAAATTACCCTCCGAAAAAGAAATTCGCCGTTGACGAAACCATGAATGCCAGAATCATGAGGATGAATGAATGTTTTATTCCTGCCTTGAAATTTTTTTCCGCCAGTTTTCCCACCGTCAATCCGCTGAAAAGCCCTTGTATGATTAAGAGATAGAAAAATGCATTTGAAACTTCTATTTCTCCTGTTCCGATGTTTGTTTCACCGCCGATGCCAAAAGAGCCTATTTCCGATATTCCTGCTCCGCCGACTTCTGAAATCAAGGGGATAATCTTGAACTGAAGAACGAGAATTATAATCATGAACACGAAGAATATTATATAACCTTGGACAATCAGCGACGATATAAGGGCCTTTCTTTCTTTCTTTAGGTTGTCGGAGGTGCTCACGGCTCTTGCAACAGACTCGAGAATTTCTTCTATTTCTCCTCCTGATTTTTCAGCCTGCCCTATAAGGGTTATTGCTCTCGATATTGTTTTATTTTTAACGTCCTCGGAAAAAACCTTCAATGCCGTTCCCAATGGAATGCCGATGTATATCTGATTTGCAAGTTTTTTTATGTGGTCACTTAAAATTCCAAAGTTCTTGTCCTTTATGTTGATTATGCTCCTGCTTATGGGCACGCCGGTTTTTCCACTTTCAACGAGATTTCTTGCAAACTCAAGAAACATTTCTTCCTTTTCATTTTCTTCCTTTGTTTCAGTTATTGTTGACAGAACAAAGGGGGCGGCGACGATGATCATCCCCATTCCAATCAGGAAAAAAAACATGTTCTCTCCTATGAAAAAAAGAGCAAGGACTAAGACTGCAAATCCAAATCCAATTCCGAACCAGTGGGATTTTTTTATGTCCATTTTTATGCCTCGCTAGACTGCTTTAAGTGAAGAAAGGCAAGGAATACTATATTTATCATCGACACTCCGGAGATCATAACAAGAGTAAGTGTGAAAGTTGTTATTGAAAATCCCAAACCGCTTATTTGCATCATTATCAAAAGAAGCATGAGGATCATTGGCGCCGCTATAACGACGCTTATGTAGATATCCATGAAAGTTTCCGCCGCCTTTGTACTTTTTTCTTTTTCCAGATTGTACTCAAAAAGAAGACTCGCCGCCCTCTCGTTGAAGAATTTTGGCATGTCTCCGCCCGAGGATATTGTCGTCGCTATTCCATTAAAAAGGTCCGAGAGTTTTTTGCTTGGGCTGTTGTTGGCACTGTTCTTTAATGTTGTTATCAGGTCATAACCGAGGACATTGACTCCGTTTAACACTTTTAAAAATTCCTTCTCTAAATTAGGATACTCTTTGGTGATTACAATTATCCGGAAAATTTTTGTGGGGTTTATCATTGAACCAGAAATGGCCGACATATTTATGGCTGCAAAAGGAAGTTCTTGATTTATTTTGTTTTCGATTGAGCTCTTTTCCATTGAAGGATAAAAATATCCAAACAAAAAAGTTCCTATCGGAAAGGCAATCAAAATCCAGAAAATTTTTGAAATTCTAACAAGGGCATTTTCAGAAACCTGTGTTACAAATGGGAAAAAGACCTGAATGTTGAAAAAAGTGAAGAAAGTAAAGATTATTATTGACATCAAAAATGACGCGAATGTCGCAAAAAAAATCAGCGACACGTATGTTTTTGGCATTAGCTCCATGTTTGCCTTTACGAGATTTTCTTCCATGTTTTTGAACAGTCCTCTTCCAATAAGATAAGAGGAGAAATTCGAGAACATTTTGTTTGAAGCACGCACGTAAAAACTTGGCTTAATGTTTTTCTTGACAATCTCGCCGGTTTCGTGTCTTTTTATTCTTTTTAGAGTTTCATTTTCAAATTGTTTCACTTCCAGTTTTTTTCTTAATTCTCTGCCTCTGGAAAAATCTTCAAAAAAGCCTCTTCTCTCACCTTCTTTCTTTTCGCCGAGAGAGACATCTCTTTTTTTATCTTCGGAAGTGTCAAGCTTTCTAATTAAAGTTATTCTCTCCAAAATTCTTGGGATTTCATCATTTTCCTTTTTTAGGGCTTTTCTAATGGAGGATGCCTGAGAGATAAGGAGGTTTTTTTCATCAAAATTCCCCCCTTCCATGTCAGTTATCAAAGATTGAAGCTCGTTTATCGCCTTTGCTTCATTGCTTATTTTTTCCCTAAGTTCGACAAAAGGATTTTTTTCTTCGTTCATTGGATCACCTCGGAAATTTTTTCCTGAAGGGAAATCATGAACCGTTTCGTCTTGTTGAAGTTTTCAGTATCCTTTTTTTCATAGAATTTTTCAAGATGAGTCAGCGCCTCATCGAGAGAAGTTATCAAATGATAGAGAATTCCAATATCATCCTTGCTCGGAATTTTTCTTTCACCCCTCATAATGAAAAAAAGAATTCTTTATTATTAAATATTGTGTTTGATTTGTGGATTTTTTTAAATTTGTCTTTTGAGAGACCTGCAAAAATGCATCCACTATGTTCGCGATATTTGTTTGATACTAATACAAATCCAATAACTAATTCTGTTAAAGATATGTTTTTTTACGTTGATTGTCTATAAAACCGAGCGACTTCAGAGCGAGGCAAATAAAACCAAAAAAATATAAATATCTTAAGAATTGTTTTTTTATGGATTGGAAGAAATTTGATAGGGGGGTATTTTTGGTTAATTTAATGGGCATTATTTATGATTCTAAAACAAAGAGAATTTTGATAGGCAAAAGAGAAAATGACCCTTACATAAATAAGTTATCATGGACATTTGTTGGAGGAAGACCTTCATACAAAGAAGATTTGGAGTTTTATCTCAAGCATGAAGTAAAAATTAAGACAGGATTGGATATTGAAATAAAAAAGGTGATTTTTGCCAAAACATATCCGGAAAAAAGAGAATTTCTCTCCATTTATTATCTATGCGAAGTTGTTGGAGGAAAGGAAAAAGCCGGCGAAAAATTTGTTGAGTTAAAATGGGTGAAACCCACTGATGTTAAGAAATATTTCACTACTTCGCTACATCAAAATTTGTTGAAGTATTTGAAAACCTTGGAATAAATCAAATAATGTTGTATTTTTTCAAAACTTCCTGCGGTTTTTTGTAGTACTCATATATTAAATTTTGAAGTTCCCTGAAGCCGAAAACTTTGCCTTCAAAAAGTTTGTAGATTAATTGCGAACGTATTCTGAACTCATTTTCCACCTCTTCGATTTTCATTCCGTATCTTTTTGAAATCTTCTCAAAAATCTTGCTACTTTTTTTGAAATAGAAACTGTCATCAATAGGATTCCAAAGAAAAGGGGTGTTTGTCAATGCCACACCGTCGTTGGTTACATTTATTATCTCGACTATTTCCTTCAGTTTTCTTGTTTCCTGTTTTTTCACGATTGCGTGCGTCATTATGCAAACGCAATCCAATACATTGAGTAGCGTCGGTGAGAGTTCTATCGGAGGAGTCTCAAGTCTTTTTATAACAGTATCTACGGAGTCGGCGTGCATTGTGCTCATGGAAGCATGTCCAGATGCCATTCCCTGGAACAAAACAAAAGCCTCTTTTCCTCGAACTTCTCCCACAATCACATAATCCGGGTTTTGTCTGAATGAGCTTCTAAGTAATGTGAACAAATCAATTTCTCCTACGTTTCCAACTCCTGTTGAAGTTCGCGCGACGCTGGGAAGCCAGTTTTCCCTCGGCAAATTCAGTTCAAGAGTATCTTCAATTGAGACTACGCGCGCTTCAGGCGGGATGAAGAATGCTATTGCATTTAGTAGTGTTGTCTTTCCCGAAGCTGTGCCTCCAGTTACGAGAATGTTCATTCTGTGCTGAATCAACAGCCAAAGATATGCAACCATCTCCGGGCTGAGGGTGTTGAAGGAAACAAGTTCAGTTGGGGTCCAAGGAGTTTTTGTGAACTTTCTTATTGTGAATGTTGGTCCACGGCTCGTTATTTCTTCAGTGTACGTTGCATTTACTCTGCTTCCATCTGGTAAGCTCCCGTCGAGAATCGGGTTTGCGTATGAAATATATTTTCCCGAGCGTTGCGCAAGTTTTTCAACGAAATTAGAAAGATTTTCGGAATTTGTGAATTTTATGTTTGTTTTCATGTTTCTGTAAATTCTGTGAATTATGTAAATTGGGGTGTCAAGCCCGTTGCATTCTATGTCTTCAACAAAATAATCTTTTAGCATAGGGTCTATTTGATTGAATCCACTAAAATTTCTGCATAGGTAATAATATATTTTTTTGTAGCTTTCATACGGCATCTCAATTCCAAGTTCAACTATAAGAATTTTCATCATTCTGTCAATGTATCTCAGTATGATCTGCTCGTCTTTTTCAATTATGTCTCCGATGTTTATCATGTTTTCCATAGCAGAGATTATTTCATTCATATGATTTTTTTCTATTTCACTTAGTTTAGGTTCTTCAACTTCATAAATCAATTCGTAATTTTTGCTGTCCCAGTAAATATGCGCGTATGCAAACGGCGAAATGAGGGCATAACGAACATTTATCTGCGCCTTGTCGCGCGCTTTTTTCAATGGCGGAATTTTCGGAGAAAAATCTATTTTTACCATCGGATAATCTTCAACTTTTGGCTTCCACGCAGTTTCCATTTTCACCTCTATTTTATTTTATATTTTGGCAAAGTAAGTTTAAAAATTTGCTGTGTTATTATTGAACAGGACCTCTCAAGTCGCCCTGTGAAATCCATGTTAATGAATTACTGTTTGTTTTTACTGATAAACCAGCAGCACCGCCAGCAAAATTATTTTCTGAAGGATTGCCTGGCATTCCTGGATTACCTCCGTCACCACCACGCTGATTAACACATCCCGCCCTATCATCTCCGCTAGCTGCTCCTCCCGACTCTGTTGTTCCGTCTTGTCCAGGACTCATAAGGTAGTTCCACTGTGGTTGGCCAGGATGGTACATTACTCCTTTTCCAGGATTAACTCCTGCACCTCCACCTCCACCACCTCCACCACACGCATTATACCACTCTCCACCAAGGAAATAACTAACACCTCCACCACCCCCTCCGCCTCCAGACCATATCTGTCCGTAAGTGTTGTTTATTATTGTTTTAACAGTAATTTCAATTGCATTTCCTCCTGGTATTCCAACTGTTCCGAAAGTATTTGAGGGTGCTCCGTTTCCTCCTGCCCCCTGTATGCGTCCTTTGTTTATTATTATGACCTCTGATCCAAGAGGAAGATTTCCTGTTGTCAATGCAGGAGTTGAATTCGAAGCACTTCCAACTCTGACTCCACTTTCTATTGTTAAAGTTATATTCACCGGTTCAATAGGTGAGCCTACTTCTGAGAAGATGTTGTAATTTAGAACATTGGACACAATGTTGAGTTTTATTCTTGGGTCACATTCTCCAACTTCCGAAATGCTTCCGTCGTTGATTGCATCCTGCAAACTTTTTATTTCTCCGTTTACATTTATTTCCACTTCTGTTGCATAATGCCCTTTGATTGATTTATTCAAATAGGAAATTTTTGGATTTGAAATTCCACATAACCCTCCTGAAGAAGCAAGCGCCTGCCTGAGCGTTTGCTCATTTCCATTGACAGAAACCCATACATCGTCGAAATCATGACCCGGATCCAGAACAGGCAGGATATTGTTTACAGAATTTGAAGAACCTTTTAGCAATCCGTTGCCAATC
>DATETG010000006.1:0-6335 GCA_035283785.1 Candidatus Nanoarchaeia archaeon | reverse complement strand
TTTTTAACTGCTTTTCTCCAAGGAATTTCATGGAAGAAAACTTGCCTAAAAAATATAGGCTAAAATTTTTGGGAAAGGAAGAGATAGCAAAGAATACTTTTTCCTTTTATTTTGAGAGGCCAAAAGATTTTGTCTTCACGGCAGGGCAAAATCTTCGGTTGGTTTTTCCCGACGTGGAAAATGGCAGAAGAACATTTACTATTGCAAGCGCACCGTATGAAAAGGATTTGAAAGTTGCCATGAGAATCAGGGATTCGGAATTCAAGAAAAAGATTATCTCTCTGGAAAAAGGCGATTTCATGGAGATGGAGGGTCCGACAGGGCACAAGTTCTCTTTGCATGAAGACAAAAAAATTCCGGCAGTTTTCATCGCCGGCGGGATTGGAATTGTTCCCGCACTGTCAATAATCTCGCAGACAATTCATGACAATCTCAAACACGAAATTTTTCTTTTCTATTCAAACAGAAAAAAAGAAGATATCTCATTTTACAGGGAGCTGAAAAAAATGCAGGAAAAAAATCCAAACCTAAAAGTGATATTTATTCTTACAAAAGAAATGAACAATCATGAAAAATTTGAGCATAAAAGAATAAATGAAAGTATGATAAAAAAATACACCCCCAACATCAAAGGGCCGTTTTATTACATCTCCGGCCCCGAAGGAATGGTTTTTGGAATGAACGAAATGCTTAAAGAAATGAAGATAAATGAAGAAAAAATAATGACTAAAAAGTTTAGTGGTTACTAGGAAATAGTCATAAAAATTTATATAATCTCATAATTTAGTTTTCTCCGTGTGTACAATAGATTGAAGTGTTGAAAACGCTAAGATACAAGATATTGTACTTATGCCAAGATTGCTGGGCAGAAGACTGCGCATCTCAAGAATGCTAACAATTGCATTCTTGATGATCATCAAGAACTGGTAAGTTCTTGAGATTTTAGTGCGTGGATGAATGCAATCTTAGGCATCCCAAAAACGAGCGCCAATCAAACCGCGCCTTTAAAGGCGCCGTGGCACATCGTTTTTTTGATAATGAAATGTCCATTTTGTTCACATGATGATTCAAGGGTTACAAACAAGCGCCCCTTAGGTTCCGGCGAAGGAGTCAGAAGAAGGCGCGAATGCCTGAAATGCAAGAATAGGTTCACAACACATGAAAGCATAGTTCAGGAAAATAACCTTTACATCATAAAAAAGGATAAAAGGAGGGAAAAGTTTGACAGGGAAAAACTTGAGAGGGGCATTGAAAAAGCTTTCGAAAAGCGCCCTGTTTCAAAGGAGAAAATTGACAAAATGATTAATGAAATAGAAGAACAATTGAAAAAAAGAGGCAAAAAAGAAATCCCAAGTTCAATCATCGGTGAACTGACAATGAAAAAAATAAAAAAACTCGACAACGTTGCTTACATAAGATTCGCCTCTGTTTACAGGGATTTTCAGCACGCAAAAGATTTCAGAAAGGAGCTGAAGGATTTATAAAAATGGAAGTAGGATTACAGCAATTAACAAAACTAAACGTCACCGAGAATCAAATTAAAGTCATACGTGACAAATATCTGAGAGATAGTCCTACAATTGAAAGCTGGCTGCGAGGAGTATGCCACAATATAGCGCTTGGAGATATTCTTTATTCAGACAAAATTCCTGAAGAAGAGATGTTCGAAGACGTTTATTATGAAAAGATAGGATACAACTCAAAGGGGAAAAAAGCCAGTGTACTGCTTTTGCACAAAGGACTGTTAGACAGTGGCGAGAGGCATAAAAATTTCAGGAGGTTTCTCAAGAACCTGGAATTAATAAACATAAAATATCCTGAGATGATAAAAGAGACAGAAGAAAAATTTTACAATCTTCTTTCAAGTTTTAAATTCCTTCCAAATTCTCCGACGCTGATGAACGCAGGAAGGGATTTGCAACAGCTAAGTGCATGTTATGTTCTCCCTGTTGAAGATTCGATAGATGGGATTTATTCCTCTGTAAAAAACATGGCCCTAATCCATCAAAGCGGAGGAGGCACCGGGTTTTCTTTCTCGCGTCTTCGTCCAAAGGGTGACAAGGTAAAAAGCACAAGTGGTGTTTCCTCAGGTCCTGTAACTTTTATGCAAATTTTTGATAAATCAACAGATGTTGTAAAACAAGGAGGAACGCGCAGAGGGGCCAATATGGGAATTCTTCATTACACGCATCCAGACATACTTGAATTTATAGACATGAAAAAAACGCAAGGGGTAATGGAGAACTTCAACGTGTCTGTAACGATTGATGACAAATTCATGCAGGCCGTAAAAAACAACAAGGAGTATGATTTGATAAATCCTCGAAGCCGAGAGGTTGTCGGAAAACTCAACGCAAAAGAAGTTTGGAAAAAACTTGTCAGGGGAGCATGGGAAACAGGAGATCCGGGAATCATCATTATTGACAGAATAAATAACACCGGAAGCAATGCAACTCCCCATATTGGAGAAATAGAATCAACAAATCCTTGCGGTGAACAGCCATTGCTCCCATTTGAGCCTTGTAATCTTGGTTCGATAAATCTCTCAAAATTTGTGAAAAATCCATTTACTCATGAAGCAGATTTCGATTATCATGAGTTGAAGGAATGTGTTTATGATTGCACGCATTTTCTCGATAATGTTATCGACGTGAACAACTATCCGATTCCTGAAATAGAGGAAATGGCAAAAAAAACGAGAAGGATAGGATTAGGATTGATGGGGTGGGCTGAATCTCTTGTAAAGCTTGGAATTCCTTACAATTCACCGCAGGCATTAAGAAAGTCCGAGGAGATTATGCAGTTCATAAACATCTCATGCCTAAATGCCTCTGAACAACTTGCAGACTCGAGAGGAGTTTTCCCTGCTTGGGAGGGTTCAATATATGACAGGAACAGCAGATATTTCAGAAACCAAGAATTTACTCCAAGACATTCGGCAAGAACAACAATTGCGCCGACGGGAACAATAGGGATTGCTGCAGGACTGCAAGGTGCGGGAATAGAACCGTTCTTTGCAATTGTCTATGTAAGATACAATGCTGCAGGAATTGACGCATTGAAAAAAGGAGAAATTCCTGCTGAGAAAGACACCTTCTTTGAAATAAACCCTCTATTTGAAAAAATTGCAGACGAGAACAATTATTTTGGATTGAAAAAAGAGGAATTGTACATGAAAATAAATAACAATCACAAATCTCTTCTAGGAATAAGAGAGATACCTGAGAAAATACAAAAACTTTTCCTTACATCCCACGACCTGACAGCAAAAGAACACGTGCTTATGCAATGCTCTTTCCAGAAATACACCGACAATGCCGTTTCAAAAACTGTCAACATGAAAAACGAGGCGACAGAACAGGATGTGGAAGAGGTTTATATGCTTGCCTATGAAAACGGGGCAAAGGGAGTTACAATTTACCGAGATGGAAGCAAGCAATTCCAAATTTTGAACATAGGCGGAAAGAAAAAAGACGAAGCGGAAAAAGAAAAACCTAAAGTGAAAAAGAAGAATACTATGGAGCTGTCTGATTATTATCTAGTGGAAACAGGACAAGGACCTTTGCACCTTCATATAAACTATGACAACGATGGTCCTACGAGAATTTTTGCAAATCTCTCGCCGACAGGAACTGAAATTTCAGGGATGACAACAGCGACTGCAATATTGCTCTCAAAATATCTTACTCTTGGAGGAGATCCTATAAGAATTTTAAAACACTTGAATTCCATAAAATCTGAAAAACCGTTTGGATTCGGCAAAAACAGAATTGATTCTGTTGCACACGGAATGGCTGTTGCATTAAGAAATCATCTTATAAAAACAGGGAAGATAAAACAATTAACAACTACAAATGTTAAGGAAAGTGAGTCTGTTTCTGTAAATGAAGGAAACCCTGCGGATGATGGTTTTGATTTGAAGCTTCACTGTCCGAAATGCTACAGCTCAAACGTCGGAATGGTCTCGGGTTGTGCCGAGCCAACATGTTTTGATTGTGGTTATAGCAAGTGTTAGGATTTTATATGGATTTTTTAGAGGTGATGTATTTTATTGCGTTGAACATCGCGATTAAACAACACGTAGGGCTCGAGGTGGAGAAATTTTTCCCTCGACGAAGTCAGAGCTGGAAAAATTGCGGAACACTCGAGAGTTTTTTCTGAAAGAAAAAATTTGGGAAAAATGTGTCCCGAAAAAAGAGGGTGAGCGAAGCGAAAACATTTTTCTGTTTAATCTGCTGTTCCCAGACCCGAAGGGCACGAGCTGAAACCCAAAGTTTCCTCGTGAGTTTTTTACGAAGTAAAAAATTTCCCCTGAATGAAATGAGGGGCGTAGCGGAGTGCAACGAAGCGGAGTTTTAATCTGCTGTTCAACTCTTGCGAATACTTGGAGCAACGAGGAATAACTGCAAGTGGTTTTTGCGTAGCAAAAAATTCCGAAGAGTAAGTGCAGATTTGTGGATGGCGGGATGCCAGTAAATCCCAATAAATAAGAGGGTTTGCCGATTTTTTGCTTCTTTTTTCTAAAAAGAAGTTTGAGATGGGGCTTTTGCCTTCTTTTTCTAAAAGAAGTTTTTAGTTAAAATTATAAATATGCTATTTATTCTTTATAGTATGCAACAAGAATTTAATATTGATACTCTCAATGGACATGATTTTGAAGATTTGGTTGCAAGAATTATGAAAAAGGTCGGATACAAAGATATTGTTCTAACTCCAAAATCAAACGACAAAGGAAAAGATATTATTATGAGATATGAAGATGAAAAGGAATCTTATCCAGTTGTTGTAGAATGCAAACATCAAAATTTTGTAGGTCGTCCTGTTGTTCAGAAGTTACAAGGGGCAATGCTCCACGAGGGAAAAAATAACGGATTTATTAAAGGAATAATTGTAACTTCTGGAAAATTTTCTCCAACAGTAGACGAATATGTTGATGAAATAAATAAAGATTATTCATTTTCTATGAAAATAGAATTAATTGATGGGAGAAAATTAAAGAGTTTGTGTGAAAAATATGATATAATCATCCTTAATGGAAAAATCCAAATTATTACAAATAATTCGGCAGATTTTTTGGAGGGCGATGAAGTAAAAAATCAAATCTTCAAAGAATTTCATCAGGTAATAGGGCATAAAGACGATTTATTAAAATTTGAATCAAAAACAATCTTTCATCCTTGTTATTATATGAGGTATAACATTGACTCTGAATTTTGCACTTCTGTCGGTTGTGTGAATACTATTCAAAAACAAAATGAGGAGATTTTTTTAGATGGGATTAAAGTAGGGAAAATTAACGAAACATTAAAAGAGCATTTTTTTGGAAAGGGGTTTCCAAATATTATTCAATTAAAAAAAGACAAAAATAAAAAAATAATGCCTTTTGAATTTACTGAAAAGGATATAGAAGATGTTGCATTTGAAATAATTATGGACGAAAATACTGAGAATGTAAAATATTATGGTAAAAATAATGTTGGCTATACAAAAACCTGCAAACCAAATGCAAGAGATATAGAGTTAAAAGATACAAAAGCAATTTACCTTCCGAAGATTGTTAATCAAATAAAAATAAAAGACCAAAATTATCTTCAAGAAGTTTATTCAAATAAACATAATCTTCTTTATGATAAAGATGAACTTAATCAATGTAAAACCTGTAAGAGAAATTCAACAATTTTTAATTCACACCTTTATTTTTGTAAAAATTGTGGGAGAATTTTATGCTCATATCATAAAAGACTTGATGCAATAGACAGAACACCTGTTTGTTTAAGATGTGCCTTTAAGAAAAAATTATTGCTACAAACAAAATTCTTTATTTCAAAGAAGAATAAAAACCAATACTCTAAAAAATACGAAGAAATGAACTTTTTAAGAAAGTTTTATGAAGATAAAATTGCTTTCTGGGGAAGTGTAAGTTTAATCTCACTGATTTTAATAGGAGTATTTAGTAGTTTGTAAAAAAGAATTATTTCCTCTTTTTTATTGTTTTTCTTCCATCGCCAGTTAATGCTCTTCGCATTTGTCCTTTCATTGTTTTTGGTGTGTTTATTTTTCTTTTTGCCATAAAAAATATATGAGAACAAACTTTATAATCATTTCGGCGAAGCCGACTATTTGTCCGAAGGACGCCCCATCTCAAAAATAAAAAACTGAAAAATATTTGGGTGTAATGAAATGAAACCTTTTATCGTTTGTTGGGCGAAATTTGAATTTCGTTGGTGTTTTTCTCGGTCCGATAAAAGAAGTATTTTTCTGTTTTTACCTAGCTGAAAGCGACTAATTGTGCGAAGCACTAAGGCAAACCCTCTCTAATTAGGGGCGGGTGGTCG
>DATETG010000005.1:0-80783 GCA_035283785.1 Candidatus Nanoarchaeia archaeon | reverse complement strand
TGCCCAATTCCAAAAATCCGTCTGTTTTACGCAACAAACGGGAAGTGCCGGCAATCACATAACCTTTCGGATGTGCTGAAATGGCAATGCATTTCCCTTTATTTTCATTATACCACCCATCATCTTTTAACAATTCTTCCAAATACACCTCTGCATCTTTAACTCTTGGGGAAAATACCCTTGCATATTCTTCCTTGTTCAATTTGTTCAGACCTTGTTCATTTGTCATTAAGAAAGTGATGGGATTTTGTTTATAAATCTTCACAAATTTTTTGCAAAAAACATTTAAACTATATTGGCATTGAATAATAATGGATGCAAACTCGCAGGAAAATTACAATCAGTATGCAAATACGGGCATGAGCGGAATAAATGTCCGGGATTTAGAAGAAAAACAAAACATACTGCGTGAAAGGATGATATTAATCGGTAAAAACTTAGTGGACTTTCGTGAGGAGAACAACAAAAAGATTCTAGAGATAAAAAGGGAGATTTTAGGCGTAAAAAATGACATTGAAAAAATAAAATCTTTTTTGGAATCAATTTCTTATCAAATGGACAAATTCGCGAAAAAAGATGATTTGGATATTCTGGCTAAGCAAGCAAAAATGTTTCAGCCAATATCTAAAAAATTCCAATAAACATGAGAGTGTTAGAACAAGTTAATCAAATGAAAAATCAAGGAGTCTCCGACGAAGAAGTAATACAGCGCCTTCAGGATCAAGGCATCTCGCCGAAGGCAATAAATGAAGCGCTGAGTCACTCGAAAATAAAAAGGGCTGTTTCAGAAGAAAATTCCGATGAGGGAGATTATTCTCAACCTCAAGAGCAAGACGGATTTTATCCAAAAACACAGGAAGTCTCCGAATCAGAACCATACTCTCCTGAAGGCGAAGGGTATTACCAGGAACAACCCCGCACAGAAGAAGGATATCAAAATGATTTTGGCGATTATTCCTCCGGAGGAATTGACACGAGCACAATCATAGAGATAGCAGAGCAGGTTTTTTCTGACAAGATTCAGAAGATACAAAGGCAAACGGAAGACCTCACCGAATTCAGGGTTATGGCTGAATCACGAATTGAAAATATCTCAGAAAGATTGAGGAGGATTGAATCAACAATAGACATTCTAAACGCCAGGATTCTTGAAAAAGTTTCTTCTTATGGAGACGGGATTGAAAGCGTGAAAAAAGAAATGTCTATGATGCAGGATTCTTTTAGAAAAATGATCTCGCCTGTTCTTGGCGAGGAAGAAAATCAAAAAACTGAATTTGAAAATTCAAAAAGAGCAAGGTCAGAAAAAATTCCGAGAAGAAAGTAGATTCGGTTTTTTAGGGAGGAGAATGCCATCCTGCAGCGTTATAAGAAGGACCGGGTGCAACCCTGTTTGTGGCTCCAACTACAACCCCTATTCCAACTAAAAGTATTATCAGAGCAACTATCTCACCAAAATACTGTTGAAAGGTATAACCCAAACTCCACCCTAATTCTCCTGCTGTATTGTAAAGAACAACAACAAAGGTTACTGCAGCTATTCCGAGCAAAACGTACATTATCCCGGGTTTATTTGGGTCAATGAACATTCCTACAAAGATAAGTAAGGCCAATATGACTGCAAGCCCCACCCCTAACCTTGGGAAAATCTCAGAGAAAAAAACAGGGACAAACTGAAATTGCAATGCCATCAGACCAACCGCGATTGCAATTACGGCGTTTACTCCGCGATTATCCTTGAATATTTTTATTGAATTAAGGATAACAAAAATAAGAGCGAAAATCATAAGAAAAGGAAGAAGATAAGCAAAAACTCCTATCTGTTCCCATTGCTGTAGAATACTTTGTATTGAACCACCATAATACGGTCCGATTGCCGCAAAAACAAACTCACCAACCATGAATAAATTTATGAAAACAGATTTAAATATGTTTCTGAGTTAATTCTTCTTCATGACAAGAACGATTGCAATCACAACTGCTCCGATAAAAAGTGCATTTGTCCAAAACTCATTGCTCCAGCTCTGCCCGAAAAGAAAGTCCAGGGCGCCTTCTTGAAATCCCGTCGCCCAAATAACCGCGATGGCTACAGCAATAAGAACAAAAATTGCGACTGCGGCCTTGATTCCGTTATTGGGAAGAAAATCTTTTTCCAAATCTCCGCCGGACACAAATCCCCATAAGAGGATAACTACAAACGAAACAATTAGTGCGACAGTAAGGAATAAAATCATGTTCTGGACAACATCTTTCGGATATGCAAATCCCACAAATATCAGTCCTATTACAATTGAAACTATGGCATTTGTCTGTTTTTTATCATCGCCGAAAACTTTTGTTTTTTCGAGAATTGCAAATACAATAGCGAAAATCAAAAGAAACGGAAGTATGAATTTTGTAAAAACCCAGTGTTGAAATACTGTCTCGATGGCCATTTTAGTTCGTTCCTATCTAAAAATAAAATGTCTATTTAAATATTTTGATGTAAGCGCACCAAAAAATTTTAGGAATAAAAGAGAAACGCTGTTAAAAAATTACATTGCTTCTTCGGAAAGTTCAGCAAGGTTTGAAGACTCTGTAACAGGCAGTGAAGACCTGTTTATTATAAGAATGTCACCTACCGCCGTAACAAATTTATGGGGAATTATTACTCCTCTTGCTCCTGAAATCAGTGCAGCCATTCCTCCAGAGACTCTTATCTTCCATCCTTCAAGTTTGTTGTCTTTTATGTTAGCCTCTTCAATCTCTCCGAAGTAATCTCCTGAATTAGTATAAACTTTCAAACCTATCACATCTGTAATTTTTCTTACTATCATGCTAAAATTTATAATGACTTATTTAAATAGTTTTCCATAACGGAATATATAAATAAATTATTTTTATTTTTTAAGAAATTTTCCGGGAAAAAAGTTTCACCAACTGTTTTTTTGAGAGACATTCCATTTTACAAACTAATTTTCTTTTATTTTTCAGAATTAAATGTGCTGCTTTTTCAAAATTGGTTTTAGGAAGAAATACAATAAAATTTATAAGAAGAGTAATTGTAGTCTATTTATGATATCCAAAAAAGAGGTTCTAAAAATATTACTCGCAACCCTCATTCTTGGTTTTGTTGTCGCTTTTCCTGAGATATCAACATCAACGCTTGTTTATGCGCTTGCTTCTGTTTTCATAATCCTCGCGGCAAATACTCTCGCAAAAAAGATGTCTGCATTTTACCTTGACTCGGAAATAGAAGTGGGCTTCTGGGAAGTTGAAAGATACGGCTTTAAACCTCGAAGTTATTTTAAGAGACCGGTAATTGCCGGAATTTTTGTTCCCGTGATTTTGGTGGTGGCATCTCTTGGTTACTTGAAGTGGATGGCTTCACTGATTTTCGAAATAAAACCTCAAATTCATCGTGCTGCCAAAAGGCACGGCATATACAGCTTCTCCGAAATAACGGAAAATCATCTCGGGCTTGTTGCATCTGCAGGAATATTTTTCAATTTCATACTCGCAATTATAGCTTACTTCATCGGATTTGATGATTTCGCAAAAATAAGTATCTATTACATTTTTTTCAACATGCTCCCACTTTCTGACCTCGACGGAAACAAGATATTTTTCGGGAGCATGGTATTGTGGAGCTTTCTTGTGGCATTAACACTCATAGGACTGGCATACGTATTTTTGGTAGTGTGATGATATGGAATTTTTAAGAGAGGTTTCTCCTAGGGATTATCAAGAAAAAATTTTTCAAACATGCGCGAAAAAGAACTGTCTAGTCGTACTTCCAACAGGTCTGGGAAAAACTCTTATTGCCCTCATGCTTACAGTAAAAAGAATGACTGAATTCCCTGGAGAAAAAGTTCTTTTTCTGGCTCCTACAAAACCTCTTGTAGAGCAGCATTTCAACTATTTCAAAAAACACCTCACTGAACTTTTTGGCGAAATGAACATGTTTACAGGATCTATAAGCGCTGAAAAAAGAAAAAAATCTTGGGACTCCTCAGACATAATATTCTCAACACCCCAATGTATAGGAAATGATCTGAAAAAAAATCTGTACAATCTTAGTGATGTGTGCCTCCTTGTCGAGGATGAAGCGCATCGGTGCCTAAAAAGTTATGATTATGTGTATGTTGCAAAAAAATACAATATGCAATCAAAAAATCCAAGAATCTTGGGGTTGACTGCCAGTCCTGGAAGCGAGATATCAAAAATAAAGGAGATTTGTAAAAATCTTCTCATTGAGGATGTTGAAATACGCACCAGAAACAGTGATGATGTAAAGGACTATTTGCAGGAAATGGAATTTGAAAGGGTTAATGTTGAATTCCCTAAAGAATTTGAAGAAATAAAAACGCATTTGAGAAGATTGTCGAATAAGTACACCGAGGAATTAAGAAACAGAAATTTGCTCTTTAGAATTCCGACAAAAACAGAGCTGATAAGTCTGCAAAAAAAGTTTTCGTTCATAATATCTCAAGGAAACAAGAACTTCAACTATATGATTGGGGCGAGTATATGTGCACAACTAATAAAATTACAGCACGCTCTCGAATTGCTGGAAACTCAGACAATGAAAGGATTTAATGAATATCTGAAAAATTTGGTTGAACAAGCAGAGAAAAATCAGAGCAAGGGAGTTGTGAAACTTGTTTCAACTCCGGAATTTAATTTTTCTCTGGTAAAATCAGAAGAACTTCTAAAAAAAGACGTTGAGCATCCTAAAATAGAGAAGGTATTAGAAATAATAAAAAATGAGAAGATAGAGAAAGACCAACTTAAGATAATGATATTTACTCAATTCAGAGATACTGCCTCCGTGATATCAAACAAAATAAATCTTTTGGGAATTTTGAAATCAAAAATCTTCGTCGGACAATTGGTCAAAAAGAATATTGGGATGACTCAAAAAGAACAAAAGAAGATAATTGAAGAGTTTTCAGAAGGAAAAATAGACATTTTATGCGCAACGTGCATAGGCGAAGAGGGACTGGATATCCCGGAAGTAGATGCCGTAATTTTTTACGAGCCGGTGGCTTCTGCCATAAGAACAATTCAACGTTCAGGCAGAACGGCGAGATTAAGCAGGGGGAAGGTGATAGTTCTCGTAACAAAAAAAACCCGAGATGAGGCATATTATTACTCTTCAAAATCAAAGGAGAAGAAAATGGGTGCTGCAATCAGCTCGATAAAAGAAGAGATGGCCAATGGGAAAAAATTAAAGGAGGACTCTTCTCAAAAAACAATTGATAATTATTAAAATGAAACAAGTTATTGACATATTCTCAAAGAAAAAAATGGTTATAAAAGAAGAACCCAATAAAAAAATAAAGGTGGACTATCGGGAGAAGAATTCTCTCGTGATATCTGAGCTCATAAAACTTGGATTTGAAGTTGAGTTCTTGGAATTGAAAGTTGCCGACTATATCGTGGGAGAAGTTGCAATAGAAAGAAAAACTGTAAACGATTTTGTGTCGTCGATGAAAAACAAAAGAATGATAAAACAGCTTGAAGAGATTCAACAGTATAAAAATCGTTTGCTTGTCATCGAAGGAATTGACGAGCAGGAACTTTATACTGATTCCGAAGAGTTCATTGGAATGCACCCGAATGCGGTTCGAGGGTTTCTTCTTTCAATACTCTTAAAATTTAAAGTTCCGATAATATTCTCAAAAGACTATAAAGACACCGCAAAATTTATCAATGTTCTGGCAAGGAAAAAAACTCGTGAAGTTTCGTTGAATGTTTCAAAAAAAGCATTGAACAAAAAAGAGAGGATGCAGTTCATAATGGAAAGTTTTCAAGGCATAGGTCCAAAAACAGCTAAAAATCTCTTGAAGAAATTCAAAAGTGTGAAAAACATTATTAACGCACCACATGAAGAGATCAAGGAATTAATAGGGAAAAAGGCGGAATCGCTCAAGATAGTTGATGAAAAATATTAACGAAATCGAAAACGATTTACTTGTATGCAATAAGAACCTTTCGTGTAAGGGATTCCTATATCGGGTCGCTTTATCGAATAAGAAATTTTTATTTCTCTGTTTTTTGACGCAATGACCTTTTTTATTCTCAAATAATCAACAAATCCAAAGTAACCAACAACAACAATTATTTTCTTTTTTTTGCTGAGACAAATTTCAATCGCTTCATTGGCAACCTCCTCCAAGCTCAATTTTGTTTTTTTCAGAACAAACTCCTTCATTTTGATTGGTGTGTCAAAGGAGTCCTCTAAACTAACAAACCTCTCTTCTTTTGGAAGGGGCTTTATCAAGTGAATATCCATCAAAATCTTTCTAAGGAACAGGCATTTAAAAAGAAAGTGTCACAATAAAATGTATTTTTCAGAAGAGAAGTTTTATAAAAGAAAGGATGCTTTCTCATTTATATTTCACCAAGCAAAAATCTTTCAGCTATTTCGTGCCTTACCCCTGTCTTTATGAGTTCTAATTTAGCTCGGGACCAGTGCAAAAAAACTATGTGATTTTGAAACCCCCAAGGCCAGGTTTTTCACATCGGTTAGCTTAACATTTTCTATGTTTTTTTCAAAATTATAAAATTCCGAAGCATTGCCTTGTATTTCATAAAAAAGCAGGTTGATGGCCTGCTCTTCTGAATCCTCCATGGAAATCTTATGGTTCCCGATAATCTTTCTTTTGACACTCTTAATCTCGTCGTCCGTTAACTCCAAAGAAACTTTTTCGAATTCTTTTAATATCAGTTTTTTTACTTCTTTGACATTCTCTCTTTTTGTTCCGACATAGACCATAATATTTCCAAAATCTCTTGAAATATCGCAAATCCCTCTGATATTATATGCAAGATTTCTTTTCTCACGAATTTCCACGAACAATCTTGAAGACAATCCTTCGGCCATGAGAGAGTTCAGGACAATTGCAGCGTAGGATTTTTTATTTCGTGAATTTGGAACGTGGAAAGACAAGACCAAGCTTGCCTGCTCAATGCCTTTTCGCTTTTCGATTTTTGTTTGATTTTTTTTCCGAATCTCGAACTTTCTTTTCTTTCCCATTTTTTTATGGAAATTCTCATTAACGAATTTTTCAACATCCTTAGCATCAGCCTTGCCCACAACACACAAAATAAGGTTTTCTGGTTGAAAAACTTCCGTAAACCTACCTATCAATTTTTTTCTCGTTATAGAATTCATTGTTTTTTCATCGTCATTTTTTCCAAAAGGCTTTTCATACAGACACGTGCATGATTTATCAAGAGCGTAAATATGGGGGTTGTCTTTTCTCATCTTTAATTCCTCAATAATAACTTTCCTCTCCTTTCTGAATTCGTTCTCGTCAAAGACAGAATTCTTTACCATATCGGAAAGAACGTCAAGCCCCTTCATGATATGTTCGGAAGGTACTTTGCACCATACGGCCACGCTTGTCTCGTTTGTGAACCCATTTAAAATACCTCCGTTTTTTTCTATGTCCTCGGCAATCCTCAAGGAAGTTCTTTTTTTTGTCCCCTTGTACAACATATGTTCAATAAAATGAGAAATACCTTTTTCATGGGAGTCCTCATTTATTGTTCCGTTTTTTACTGCAAAGATTATTGTTACAACGGGCAAATTTCGTTTTTCAAAAATAAGGGTGATTCCATTCTTAAAAATTTTTCTGGTGAAATTTGCCATAATGTTCCTAAAAAATAAAACACTATATAAATATAACCTTAATTTTCAAAAACAATATATCTCTCGCCGTTTAATTCAAAATCGTCCAAAATATTAAAATTTTCTCGTATGAATTTTAAGATCCAATTCCTATTCGCATGAAATTTTTTTCTTTTTCCCAAACTTTTTGTTGCAAAGCTTAGTGCAATCCTCTTAGATAATTTGGAAACTTCTATTATAAGATCTTTTGAGTAATCTCTCTTCAGCGCTTCAATAGAGTCAATTATTTTGAACAAAAAAATAATTTTTGGATTTTGCTGTTTTTTTATTAAATCTTTTAGCTTGTCTATTTCAAAAACGCTTAAATGAAAAGCTTCTCCATTTATCTTATTCTCCGAGAAAAATTTGTTCATAAGTTCAACGAGCTGCCCAACAGCTTCAACTGCAACATAATCCACTTCCAACCCCAAATTTTTAAAAAATTGGTAGCTAAAACCGTTGACTCCTGCACCAAGGTCTACAACACTGCCTTTTTTAATGTCTCGGAAAATTCTTCCGTAAATTTCCTTGTAATAATCATATCTTTCCTTTGTCGATTTATGTTTTATCAAATACCAATCGGCTTCTTTTGTCTTGCTGACAGAGAGGAGTTTTCTGCTGGAAAAGCTTGAGTAAATTCCTCTAAGAAAATTTCTTGTAAGTTTAAGCTTCTGATATTCACTGTTTCTCGGTTTATCAAATTTTTCAAAGGCAAGAACAACGTCCTCATGAGGAAGTTTTGAAAATTCCTTTTTTTGCATTATCCTATCTATTAATTCCGAATTGTTCATTTTATAATTTCAAAATCGTTTTCATTAATAAATTCAATAAAAGGCTTATTAATAATCTCTCCCCGAAAAAAGACATAATTTTCAGAAGATTCGTCCTTCCATTTCAACTTCTCTGATAAGTTTTGGCTGAAAGTCTCTGTATTCCTCCTGACTCTTTCAAGTCTTCTTATCATGAAATTATTTGCATATTCAGGATAATTTGAAATTTCATGAAAAATAGTAAGTGCGGGCCAGCACCTAATCATTAAGCTAAATATCTTTTCATCATCATTAATATTTTTTGATTCTTTTATTATTTCAAAAAAATCATCACACCATCTGTTAAATAGCTCCCCATCTAATTTTTCATTTAAGAAATTATAAAATTCATCAACTTCTTGCTTATCATAAAAAAGTGTTACATAACCTTTGTCTACAAGAAAAATAGTGTTATAAAAACCAAATCCCAAATATTTTTTCAGTTCATATGATTCCCCCTCGTACCATGCTTTTATATCAAAAATAGAACAGTTCATTCTTGAAATATCCCTTATAAATTTCCTGCTCATAAATTTTTTAAGTCAGAAGTATTTAATAATTATATGCCAATAAATGCACATCCTGAATATCTTGCGGCTGAAAAAGAATATTTAGCTGCCGAAACAATTGAAAGAAAAATTCTTTCTCTGAAAAAAATGATTTCTTTGATGCCAAAGCACAAGGGAGCTGAGAATCTGCGTGCCCAATTGAAAAAACGGCTTGCAAAATTAATCTCTTCTAGCAAGAAGGAATCAAAAAAATCCGGCGGGAAAAGAGGGATAAAAAAAGAGGAAATGCAAGCAGTAATTATCGGAAAAACAAATTCTGGAAAATCTTCGCTGATATCTCTCTTAACAAATGTAAAGCCGGAAATTAGCGAGTTTTATTTTGCAACAAAATCTCCGGAGGTGGGTATAATGGAATATCCTAAGGGGGTGAAAATACAAATAGTTGACGTTCCATCGATAAATTCAGAGTACTATGACAAATCAATTGCAAATACAGCCGACACGATACTTATTGTAGTGAAAAGTTTTTCTGAAATAGAAGAGGTGAAAAATTTTCTGGGAAAATCACGAGCCAAGCAGATAATTGTTTTCAACAAGATTGATCTGCTGAATGAAGAGGAAAAAAGAAAAATTTTCTTAAGAATGAAAAGCAACAAGTACAATTTTGTCATGACTTCCTGCATAACTGGAGAAGGCATCCCCGAATTACAGGATAAGATATTCAAGAGTATGGGAAAAATCAGAGTCTATACTAAGGATCCTGGAAAGATGTCTGACAAGGAAAAGCCGATAATTTTGGACGAGAATTCCCTCGTGAGGGACGTTGCTGAAAAGATATTCCATGGGCTCTCTTCCCGAATAAAGGAAACTCGCATTACAGGTCCAAGTGGAAAATTTCCAAACCAAGTAGTTGGATTAAAACACAAACTCAAGGATATGGATGTTGTGGAATTTAAAATAAGATAATTTTTATAAAATAAAACATCTTAATCAAAGCATGAAAAGAGGCCTAGTTTTTGCATTGTCTATAGCAGGGATTTTTTATTCTGACATTTCTCTCACTAACAGAAATGCATATGCTGGCGAAGAATTGAACAGGACAAAACAAATGGGAGAAAATATTGGAGAACTCCTCCAGAGAGGTGTTGAATATTGCGGGAAAAATGCAGGATATGAAGCATCAAAAAATTGCGCTGGAAGAATTCTCAATGAAGGTTTTGGAATCTCGGATTCCAGAAACATGATTGAAGTTTTAGACAATTACAATAGAACGCGTCGCGGAAAAGATGGGCTAACTGATTACGAAAGGTCTAAAAAAAAGATGGGGGAAATGCAGCCAATAATCAAAAGAAGAAATGACGAAAGAAAAAACAATTTTGAAAGATTAAGAAGATTTTTTGGAGGAAGATGATTATTTATAATCCCAAGAATTTAAATCAATATTGTTATAGTCATAAAATTTTTTATTTAGTAAATTGTATAACCCTATAAATGGATTCTCATAAAAAAATTTAAGTGGATTTTTTTGTAGTAGATAAATCAATGCCTTTGGAGGAATTCCGGGGTATGCTAAAAGAATCCACTTCTCCCTACCTTGAACATATTCATTTCGAAGTTTAACCCTCTTACTGAGAATCAAATAAGTCATAAGGTGTTCTTCAATAAAAAAAGCTAATTGGGTTTTGGTTAATATCTTTTTGTAAAATTTCGAATCTTCTTTGATATAATCTCGAAATTGATTGTCTTCTCGGTATAACTTCTCAATTTTGTCTAGGTGAGAATTAAAATCCCCCTCAACTTCCAAATAAAGATTTCCCCAAGTTTGAAAATGGGCTGCATGCTGTATTTGAAAAATTTTTCTTTTTTTATAAATAGCATTTTTTAATCCGTTTACATGAGAAACCATTTGATGCGTAAATTTTTCTTTTAGATTTATTGATGGTTCATTGGAGTTCAAATATAAAAAATCACAGTAAATGAAATTAATACCTATCTTTGGTTCGCCAGCCTTTTTGTCTCCAAAAAATTCCAACCAATTAATTATGGGGTCAATAGATTGTTTATTATTCAACCCAGACATAGAAAGAGGAAAGACAATGAGCCCCCAATCTTTTAGAGGTTTTATGTCAAAAAAATTATTTTCATCTACTGTTTTTGTTTTAACCATTTTTATCACTTCCAGTTTTTCCTTAGGGGTGCAATTATTTTTTCCAAGTAGTCTGCAACAGAATTCTTTAAGTCCATTGCATGCAATCTTCCGGATTCAAAGGCATTCTCCATCTCTGAGTAGTTTTCAAAGATCAAATCTCCTCCGTGTTCCTGTTTCCTTTTTATTTCCATCTTCTCAAATTTTGGAAATATGATAAGCTTTGACATCGACAGAATAGGATTGTTGGAGATATCTCCTTTATTGCAATAGGCTTTGTTGATTTTCGATTTTATGTCTTCTTTTTTGTCTCTTATTGAAATGAAACTCTCCTTGACAGAACTGGACATTTTTCCTTCTGCCCCTCTCAAACTGGGAATTATCGGCGTGAAAAGGTACACTGCCTCCTGCAGCCCAACTTCCTTCCCTTCATCAATACCGAGCATGTAAATCTTTCTTTGGTCCAAACCGCCGACGACAAAATTAACTTTCAATGCTTTTACATCCTCCACTTGCATTAGCGGATAAATTATCTGGCTGATCTTTGCATTTTCAACATCCCTGGCAACTTGCTGCATCGCCCTCAATCCTCTGCTTACTGTGATGTTGAGGGAAAGTTTCAAAATGTCTTCTATGTATTCCAAATCTTTTTCGAAGCTTGTTCCTCGGACGAACTCTGCTTTTAATCCGAGGGATTTGAAACCATTTTCCCATTGCTTCATCTGCTTATGTACAAAATCCCAATCACCTTTTTTATTCAACCATGTGTGCCAGTCAGCGAACATAACTTTTACTTTAATCCCTGCTTTCTGCAAATCCAAAAGTTTCATTATAGTTACCAAATGCCCAAGGTGAATTTCTCCGGAAGTTTCATAGCCGCAATAAACAGTTCCTTTCTTAAGAAAACTCGATATCTTTTTCTCATTTATTATCTCGGAAACATTTCTCCTTACAAGATTTATCTTCCCATCTTCGCTTAATTGTTTTGTCATCTTAAGAAAAAGAAAAATTTATTATTAAATGTTTTTATCTATAATAAAAGTTATAGAATGCATTTCCTGTAGGAGTTGGTTCAGATGGTGCCGGTTCAGAACTTTCAGTTGTTGTTCCACTATCGCCGGAACTAGAACCAGATTCTAAACTTCCTTCTCCAGAAGTGCTAGGTTCTGCAAATTCTCCTTCTGACTGTGGAGGAGGTGGGATGACTCCTTCAGGTGGTTGCTGGAATTCTCCTTGTGGGGGTGGAGGAACGTCTCTAAACTCATCTCGCCTAAAATCATCCTCGAAATTTCTTTGTTCAAAGTTACAAGAACATTCTCCGTTTGTGAAGTCCCATGCACCGCCCCGACTCAAACAACTTTGGGCACATTGCTTTTCTGCCTCCTTTGTTTGTCTGAACCTGTCATCAAAATTATTTGTTCCCTGAATTGCCCCATCATAACACTTCAATCTCTCCTCGGAATTTTGTATATCACGACAATTTCCTCCAAATCCAGGTCCGCCCGGTCCTCTATTTGGATTCGGGCCTTTCATCATCTGCTCGCATTTTCTAGGATCGCTTTGATGCTCTCCTGTCAATCCTGCGTCAATGCATTCTTGTGGTGCATTTTGTTGAAACATGAATTTTCCGCACTCTCTTGGATTTGTCAGTCTGGCGTCAATGCATTCTTGTGGTGCGTTAAGTTCGAACATTATTTTCTCGCAAATCTCTCTGCCTTGTCTTTCATTTTGAACATTTGCGTCGAGCAATGCTTGTTTGCATTCCTCGGGAGCGTTTGTCTGAATCATTATCTTTGCACATTCTCTTGGATTTGTAGCTCCTGCCTCTCTGCACTCAAACGGCATGTGCACATCAAATTGTGATTCCATCATTCCCCTCTCCAAACTGTCAAAAACACTCTGCAAGTGTTCTGGAAGTTCCGGCATTTCCAAATTGTCAAGTTTCTCGCAAGCAGCTTCATTCTTTTCTACTTCACAAGCGGTTGCCAAAGGTGCAGCTATGGAACACGTGTTGGCAAATTCTGTGAAAGGTATCTCATCACAAGCACATTGTTGTCCGGCAGTCTCAAAACACTGTTGCATAATTTTTCCAAACTTTTCCGCCTCTGTTTTCTGCTCAGCAGTCAAATCCTTATCAAGTTTTTTCTGCCAATTCGGTGCGTTATCACTTGTCTTGCAAACCCTTGAATATTCCAGAGGGTCAATCTTTGCAAGTGATTCGCAAAGTTCTTTTATTTTTCCTGCAATTTCAACTGCTGTCACAATCCTGCCTTCCCTCTCAATAACATCGTCGAAGAATTCACCTCTTTCTTCCTCAGGGATTTCACTTCTAATTTCCTTTAATGTGTTATAAATTGCAGATGCACTTCTTCTCGCTTCTTCCCTATCTTCAGGCGAAACTTCCTTTTCCAGATTATCGGCATATTCTTTGTAATTTTCAAGGGCTATCTTTGCTTCATCTATTTTTCCTTCCTGAATCATTGTCCTTATTTCGGCTATTTTTTTCTCTCTGTTTTCTATGTCACTTCTGAACTTACTTAGAATTTTATCCTCTACAAAATAAATTCCAGAGTCAGGAGTTATCCCACTCGTTACCTCTAACTCAACACCCTCCTCAAAATTGGATATGTCGGTCTCGGTATCTGAAGTTTCAGAAATATCATCATCTGTCCCAGGGATAGAGGTATCTGGAACTTCTATATCAACATTACTTGAATCTTCGATATTTTCAGTAATTTCACTTGTGTGATTTTGCGCAGAAATTCCGGCAGCAAGGAAAATACTTACTGTAAAAAATACAAGTAAAAACAAAACCTCTTTTCTCATTTGAATAATTAAATAAAAGACATTTATAAAATTATTGTGCAAAGAAAAGAAAGTTATTTGTTCTGTTCGAATTCAATTTTTCTTTTTAATGATTTTATATACGCGTCATTAGATTCCAGATAAGACAAAAACGCTGGCCACATTATTGGGTTTGACCATCCAATGCCTTTAATCCAGATTTCTGCAAAATTTTGCGTTTTTTCCATAAGTTTGACGTGCTCTTCCAAACCATTCCAATCTTCCGAATTTACATACATGAATGCTGTAAAACTCTGCAGTTGCAAAGATTCCTCGAATATAAAACACGTAAATCCAATAAGCCCAACATAGGCAACAAAAAGTGAAAAAATCCACAGGAAAGTTTTTGTTCTGCTTTCTTCTCTAAGAACCTCCATGAAAAATCAAAAGTAGTTTGATATTAAAAGATTATTGTTAATTATTTCCTTCGTTCATTTTCTCCCTAAAACCACTTCTTCAATGCCTCTTGTTTTTCCGGATCTTTTCCAAAAATGCTGTCAATGTATCTTTTAATCATTTCAAGATTTTGTTGCATATACTTCGATGGCTTGTATTTTTCCGCAAGTTCAATTGCAACGTCGAGGTATTTCTTTATTCCGCCTTCATTTACGGTGAAGATTATTTTCCCGTTGCATTTTATGCATGTGCCCTTGATAGGTGGGCGTCTCATTATCTCATTGCATTCAACGCACCTGAAAGTTTGGGTTGAGAACCTTCTCAGATTACCCCTCATGTCCTTTATGAAATGTTTGTCGATAACAAGTTTTGCTGTATCCGCAGTATCAACACAGCGGAGTTTTTCAACAAGCTGCATTTGATGATAAAGTTTGTCCTGCATTGTCGCGAGTGATTTGTAGGACGAACAGGTAACCCCTTCATTGATATCAGAAGTGTCATGGGTAAACCCCAAATTTACAAATGGATCTTCTCCTTTCAACAAGGCCTTTCTAACGTCGTGAAGTTTTATCGAAGAGGAATGCTTTCCCTGCTCTGCAAATCTGTACAATTCCAAGGGATATTCCTTCAAAAGTTCAAAATCCAGTATTTGGTCATCAACTTCTCCTGCGTCTATTTTTGCATTCAAAACCAAAGGTGCATCTTGGGTTCCTCCTCGATGTTTTGGAAGAAACTCTCTTGAAAAATTCAGAACAACATCTCCAAGAAGCATTATTGCAGCCTCGTCCCCGTCGCAATCTCTTCTGATCGCTGCGTGCATATACGGGCTGGCAAACAATCCCTGGGTATTTGTAAACCCTATGATGCGGCAGATTACTCCTGCACAATTGTGAGGAGCCATGCAAACTCCAAGCGTCCCGACCAAGTCCTCTCTCTTTGAAACATTGTAAATCCCTTTTATTCCATAAAGATTTTCAAGAAGTGAATCCACAAAATTACAGATTCTAATAAAAATTTCATCTGTTCTTTCTTCTCCGGATTCTAAGGAGCATGGAAGCAAAATATCATGTGGCTTCAATTCTAGAATTTGTTCGCTGTAGGTCAAATTCTCTCCAAAGATGTCTGTCCCATATCCGAGTTCTCGCAGTTTTTCAACGCTCACCGAAATTTCTTTTGGCTTAAAAGCTACCAAGGGGAGTTCTGTAGCGTCGATTCTCACAGTACCGTCTTTATTAACTTGCAGTCCGAAAACAGCACGCAAAATTCCTTTGCTCAAATGTTCAAGTTTATGGTCTGACGAGGAAGTGCCTCTTACTCCCTTAATCAAAGCAGGTGCTTCCTCTCTTCTCATTCCTATTTTGCTCAAGGCTTTTTCAAAATACTCTTTTATGTTTAACTCTTTTCTGGCATAATTGTAAACTCTCTCGTGCTCTGTGCATTTTTCCAGAGTTTTTTTTCTACAGTCATGACAATAAAACATTTTTTGCGTTTTTCCGTCGCAGTTTTCACACGAAGAGTAAATGGTTTCTTTGTTGCACTTCTCACAATAAAAGAGAGGGAAAGAATTATTCACTGTCCCCACCTCAACAGCGGCGTTCAAACTCCTCAATCTGCCACCTTCGCTACCTACGGGAAAAAGGATGTTTGGGCTGCCAATAAGCTTCCTGAGCTTTGCCTTTTCAGGACGCCCCATACGTGAACCTATAAAGCTTCCTGCTTTGTTTTTTATTTCAAATGCAGAAACACTATTGATAAAATCTAAAATATTTCCTTCATGAGAAATTAGTTTTTGTTTTAAAAGTTCCATCTCGTTCAAGATTTGTTTATTATCCTCCAAAACGAACGGGCTAATCCCAAGGTTTGCCAAAATGGCCTTGCTATTTTCTTCGGAGATCACAACATTTTCAATAACTACATCGTGTTCGATCCCCAAAAGTTCCAATGCTCTTTTACCGCCTGAAAACTTTTTTCTGTGCTCTTCTGTAAAGGGAAGGATTATTTTTTTTTCAATTTTTGAATGTTTCATCCATTCGAGAAAGGAGTCAAGATTTTCTCTTGAAATTTCTGTCCAGTAAAAAATGTATTCGGGATGCAGAGGAATTCCGAAATCCTTGCTGATTTTTATTGCCTCGTCAAATGAGACATTGGAAAAGTCTACTTTTGATTCTGGATTTTTTTCCCGGAGTTCTAGGTTCCACCATTCTTCGACGTAACCCGGCTTGATTAAGTTATGATTCCTGTTGCTAAGATCACTGAATGGAAAGAGAATATCTCCAAGATAAATTATCTCTTCCACGTCAGGATATATTTTTTTTGCTTCATTCTTGTCTTTTAATCTTCTTACACTCCCACTGAAAAGTTTGACAATCGGTCCGTCGATATTATCACATACAGTTATTGCACATCCTTTTGTGGGTTTTTCTAATTTCAGTTGAGTTCCTGTCGCAATAAAAGAATCCGTAATTGCCATTGTAGCAGGATGTATTGAAGCGGCGCTGAAACCACTAATTCTATTCCTCCCGTATCTAAATCTGAAAGCTCCCGACGCTGAGGGATGTCCAAAAATCGGACGACCTGCAACAAGTTCGTTCAAATATGTCGGAGAATTGTCCGACTTCCCAGTGTCTCGCCGCGAATGAATCTCACAATATTCCTCAAGAAAATTCCAATCGCTTATCTTGAACCCCTTATCTTTTAGGGAAGAAGCATACCTTCTTATCTTGGCGGCTTTTTGGGCCAAACCTTCGGCAATTGTTAAACAAAGACCTCCGCGAATGTAATTAGTATGCACTCTTTCGAGATTTTTGTAATTTGAAACTTCCACTTTTGTTGATGCTTCTCCGTTAACCTGAATTGGAATGTTCCTTGCAAGAAAATATAATTCCTCTTCTGTCGGAAAATATTGCAAGTTGGTGATTCTTTCATGGTAGTCCATTACTTCTATCACTGTTCTTTTCACTTCTTCTTCCCGAGGGATGTATTTTTCATAACCAAACAATTCTCTTAAATAGTCAATTATAAGGAGTGAGAATGCGGCACCTGTTCCTCCTGCGCTTCTGATGGGTCCTGAATAATAAGCAGACAAATATTTTCCCGAGGGTGTTTCGACGGCTTTTATTTCAGTAAGTCCTTCGATAGGAGATGAGACCACCCCCAGTGTAGTATATGCAAATGCAATTCTCGCTCCGGCTTCAATCGCCTGAATCTCTGATGAAAATTCACAAAATTTCCTTCTAGCAACTTCTTCGGCGATTTGCAAGCAAACGGCAGGATCAAGTTTCCCAAATTTTTTTTCAAGTTCCAAAATTCTTTCAGCAATCCCTTTGTCTTCCATTTGAGGGTAAATCGTGCTGATAAGCCCGACAACTTTTTCTGCCAGGCTTCTTGCCAAAGGAATCTCTACTTTGTCTACAGGATCATATCCTTTGCTCCTTGCGATATTGGCGATTTTATAGACCTCTCTGACCTTCGATTCAATTTCATGAAAATATTCATTGGTGTTCATTTTATTCTTTTTTGGAATTTATGCTCATTGATTTTTCTTTTTCGATTTCCAGTAATTTTTTATAATCTTCTAGAACATCGGACAGCCTGAATAAATCTCCCTCGACAATAATCAGGGGATCAACATACCTAAATTTTTTAATAAGATTCTTGTTATAATCTTCCAAATCTACAACAGAACCTCGTTCGAGCAGTTCAAATCCGCGACTTATTTTTCCATCGTTGGCTCCTCTAAGTAAAGAAAGAACAAACTCGTCGTCCTTCCATAAATCTCTGTTGGAGATAATTCCTTTTTTTAGCCCGTAGTCCAATATCTCTGCAAGAATTTTAAATCTGATTTTCGCTTCGTCACTACCCCAATGATAAACCTGGCATTTCAAAAAACTGAGTGCAAAAATTTTTGCGGCCTCGTATGAACTAAACGCCATTCTACCTCCGCAATTTATCAGGCTCTTAATGATATAATCAATCTTATCCTTTTCATTCTCCATAAAAATTTCCCTTATCGCATAATCAAACCTATCAGCACACAAGTCGGGAACCTCATTTTCAAGAAGGGAAAAATTTTTCAAATTGATAATTTTCTTGCAATTAAATCCGTGCTTCTCGAGGATTTCCGGGATTTCAGAATTTTCTACAAATATCTGATGTTTTTTGTCTTGATAATCATCTTTTCTTGGGTCTCCAAATAACAGTTCCGTAACATGAGAAAACGCGGTGTGAGAAACATCATGTATCAGTCCTGCAATTTGCTCGTCCAGATTTGCATTTAGCCTTTTTAACAAAATCATCACACCAAGAGAATGTTCATATCGTGAAAATGTAGGTTCGCGGCAGTACTCTTCCGGAAGCCCTTGCTGAGAAATTTTCTTCAATCTTTGCACTTCATCTGAATTTATCAAGTCAATTAAAACTTTCTCGTTTATTTCCTCTTCGCCATAAACTCTATCATTAATTTTCATTTAAAATTTCCTCAGGATTGCTTTTTTTCTTTTCCCCTAAAAAATCCAGGATTTTTGTCTCGCGAGTCTTTAGATTAAACATCGGGACTTTGCAATAATCCGATTCAAATCCCATTTTCTCTTGATAGGGCATCAATTCTTCCCAGCAGGCGTTGGAAATGATCAGAATGTTGTTGTAATACGAAATTGAATTTTTGTGTGTATGTCCTGAAACGAATATGTCCGGAACAATACGGATCATCAACCCATCTTGTTCTGAAGGGAGATACTGATTTGAGGCATGTGTTGGAGCAATATGTCTGTTCTTCAACAAATAAGCCATGACCTTGTCGGGAGATTTTGATGCTTCTCCCTCTATAAGGCTTGGAATGTTATGAACATAGTAAAAGTAGGAAAAACCATGATACATCAAAACATTGAATCCCTCAAATGTTTCTGTTGAACCGATATTCACCAAGGAAGGATTCGGCACGAGAGTTACGTTCTCCAGATTATAGAGTGCCCATGCATATTTTTCGTCCAGTATTGGTTGCGGCTCCATTAATCTGACACAATCATGATTGCCAGGAATTATGATTATTCTTATATCTCTCCTTATCTTTGAAAGAAGTTCTGCCATTTTTGTGTATTGACCTTCAATGTCCTTTATTGCAAGCTCCTTTTCCTGATTAGGATAAACTCCTACACCTGCCACTAAATCTCCGACAATAAAAAGATATTTTATCTTTTTTGCTTCAGGAGTGCCCGGAATATTTCCGTTGAGATAATCAATAAATTTTAGAAAATTTTCTTCCATGAAGTTACGGCTTCCGACGTGAACATCGCTTATAAACAATGCCCACTCGTCATTCAGTGATTTTTTTCTTTCGAGTAAAAAGGCATCTGGGAGAATAACCTCGTCGACAAAAAGTATTTCGCTGTTTCCGGAGCCTTTAAATGCAACTACCGAATCCAACGGAAGATTCTCTGCATTTTGATAAACTTCCTTATTTTTCTGTGTGACTATCACTTTCATCCTCCCTGTCAAATCTTCAACTTCAAAAATAAGGTTATTATTTTTCGTTGTAGTTTTGTTGTAAATGATTCCTATGATTGAGAATTCCTGATTCGCTTTTGAAAGTTTGTTTATAGAAATTAAATTTGAAAGTCCAGGATGCTCCTGGAGAATTTTCCTCAGATCGACATATCTCTGGGAAAAGTGTTTTGAAAAATCTTTGACTTCTAGCTTTTTTGTGGGGGGAAGGCTAGAAGAGAGGACTTTAACGTTTCGGAGTTCATTCTCAGACACTGCTTGTTCATCAAGAATTTTTGGTTGATGACCCTCTCTAGAAATTTCTATGCTAAGTCCTAGGTTTATTCTCAATTTATCCAGATTGTTCTTCTGTTCATTTGGGAGAGAGGAAAAAACTTTGTAAACATGCTCGCGATTCTGACTGAAGATTTTTTTTGTTATTATCTTTTGTGAGGTCTGTTCCAGGATTTTTTCTAAAATAATCTTTACGGAATTGATATCATTGGCATCTTCAAAAATATTCAAGAGCTCCTTATCTATCAAAATCCCCTTTTCTATGCAAAAATTAATTATCTCTTTTGAATCCATCTATTTGAAAAGCGACTCTTCTATTATTTGTTTTACTTTATCAACTATTGGGGGTGAAACTGCCAGTTTAACTTCTCTCATCCTTCCTCCGCGCCCTTTTGATATGACTCTTACATTTATTATTCCTAACATGTCAAATTCCTGAATTACATCACTCACTCTTCTCTGCGTAAGAATTTCCATTTTGTCTCTTTCACACAACATTCTGTAATAGTTGTAGATTTCTCCCGTGAACAGTGAGTATTCTCTTTCATTTTTTTGGGAAAGTTTTTTTTGATTGCTTTTTTCCGAGAGTTTGATTATTGAGTACAAAACATACTGGAATTGCTTTGGCTCGGATTTTACTACATCAAGAATCTTGTCTCTCTCAATCTTTTCATTTGCAGCATCGATGTGTGCCAACAGAATCTTCTTGGAACCTTCTCTCTCTGAAAGTTCTCCTGCAACTCTCAACAAATCAAGGGCGCGACGGGCATCACCATGAGAGCGTGCCGCGTATGCTGCACACTTCTCAACAACCCCTTCATTAACCACATTTGGTTTGAAAACTTCGTCTGCCCTTTTCTTTAGAATTTCTTTCAGTTGAACGGCATTATAAGGGGGGAAGATCACTTCTTCTTCTGAAAGAGAGCTTCTTACTCTTGCGTCCACACTCTCTAAAAAAGTCAGGTCATTGCTTATTCCTACAATGGAAATCTGTGCTTTTGACAATTCCGAGTTTAATCTAGTCAGATTATACAAAAAGTCATCCGATATTTTTTTAACAGTGTAGTCAATTTCATCAAGTATCAAAACTACCAGTTGTTTTTTTTCATCAACTATCTCTATAAATTTATTGTAAACAGATTCTGTTGGTAAGCCAGTTGTAGGAACTTGACCACCCATTTTTCGTATCAACTCTGCTAAAATCCTGTACTCCGTGTCGGATACTTTTTTTAATTTGCAATTAAGATACTCTATTCTCAGCTGGAAGCCAACATCTTCTTTCACTCTTTTTAGAAGATGCTCTCGGACATGCTTTATTGAAAGTGTTTTTCCGGTTCCCGTTTTTCCATAAAGGAAAAGGTTGCTCGGCCTTTCACCCCTCAAAATCGGCGCAAGAATAGATGCTATTTGATTGATTTGCTCGTCGCGGTAGATTATCTCTTTTGGCTGGTGATTTATCTGCAGTGCAGATTTGTCTTTGAAAATAAAGTTTTTGTCAAAGGATTCAAATATTTTGTCTAGTTGATTTGCCATGTGTCACACCCTTATTTCCTATAGAAACTTAGGAAAATAAAAATTTATACTCGATATTAAACTTGAATGGTATATAAAGGATTATGACTACTAAAAAAGAAAGACACCAATGTTTCCTGTGGAAATGTTATTTTTCAAAGATTAGTTAGACGCGGGAAAAAATAAAATCAGAAGAACAAAGGGTAAAGTGAGAACAGAATGTGAAATGCAAAAAAAAGTGAGAGAGACATGGAGGTACAAAGGGAGAAGATAGAGAATCCAAAAACTCTACCTTACACAATAAAATTGACCTACAGTGATCCTACACAACAAGGTGTACGAATTATATAACACAAACAAACAAAGTAATAAGTTTATAACACAAAATAAAATTGTAGACTGGACAAGGATAATATAGCTATAGAATACCAACAGTTGTCTAATAAAATTGTATGATATGATAACAGTGTAATATAAATGGAGGTATCATAAAATTGTGTAGTATTAATAAATATACAATATTAATAAATATATAATATAATAAGTAATAAGTATATAGTATATAATATAAATTTTTTTAAATTAATAATAAATATAAAAAATTTGAATTTTCTTTTTAAACCTTTCCACACGAAACCGCGGGGTGACCCTTGTACTTTTTGAGAGGTTTATTTCTATTTTTCTTTAGTTTTCTTTATTTTTTTCTTTTCGGGACATATACAAAATTTCACAGAAAAGTTTATAAAATTCCAATATCATGATTTTAAATGAATGAAAGGAATCCTTTTAGTTCTATAACAGGAAAGATGATAGTTACAAAAGAAGGTAAGCGACTTGGATTTGTAAAGGATCTTACCTTTGAAACCAATTCCGGAGAGATAATCAACGTCGTAGTGAAGGATCCAACACCCTACACCAAAAACCTTAATTTGGAGAGGGTAAGCAATAACGAGATACTTATTCCTTACAATTCTGTGATTGCAATAGGAGATTTCTTGATAGTCTCAGAAGAAGACCTTATCTAAGCCGGATTTAAAGAACTCAACCTTTCCAAAAAGACAATTTCACATTCTATACACTCTTCAAACACAAAAACAGAGTTTTTCTTACAGAAATATTTAAAAACATTTTTCCTTTAGGGTTCCAATGAAGATTATCGGATTTAATTTTACCAAGGTGAATGTAGAGAAGGAATCAAATGACTTCAAGGATTTGAAAATCGAGAGTAATGTAGATATAGAGTCTGTTGAAGAGGCGAAGTCAGACATTATTTCAAAAGAAAGCCTCATTGAGGTAAGATTTAGGTACGTGATAAGTTATTCTCCAAACATTGCAAAGGTTGATTTGAAAGGAATATTGTTGTTGATGGTCGATTCAAAAGAATTTAAGTCTTTTATGAAAAGTTGGAAAGACAAAGAGATTTTTCCATCTGAATACAAGGTGATGCTCTTTAATGTTATATTAAAGAAATCAAACATAAAGGCTCTTCAGTTAGAGGATGAAATGGGTCTGCCCCTCCATATCCCCCTTCCAACAGTGAAGGACATAAAAAAATAGATTTGACCGAGAAACTTCTTCCGACTTTTATTAAACCTCTTAGTCTTGTTAAGTTTTTAATAAACTAAAAATTTATATAATTGGAAATAAAATTCTCTTCATGAAAATTTCCTGGCAAAAGAAAGAGAAGATTTTTGAGCAGATTCTGTCTCTTCTTTACTCATCTTCTCCAAGACCTTTATTCACCTCAAATATAGCTGTGGAGATAGCCAGAGATGAAGAGTTTGTTAAGAACCTGCTTTCTGAATTAAAATCCAAAAATTTGGTTGTTGGGATAAATAGGAACCCTAAAGGGATTCTGTACTCCCGAAGAATGCGCTGGAAGCTTAATGATAAGGTTTATAACACCTACAAGAGTATGGCGAGTTAAATGGATGAAGAAAAAATAAGGGATGCGTTTAAGAAGATAAAGGAAGACATGGATTTTCTTAATTCAGAGATTTTGTCTTTGAAGAAAAATTTAGTGGAGAGGGATCAGGAATTATCCGTAATCACTAAAAATATGCTGAAATCTCTACCTCTTTTAATTAAGCAAGATTCAACAAACCGGTCGGATTTTCAGACAGATCCAACAAATTTTCCAACAGATAACTCCTCTTTTAGGCCCCTAAACGGGCAAAATTTGTCTATTTCCACAGGAAATGATGGGGTTCCAACAGACAGACAGACAGACAGACAGACAGACAGACAGACAAGTGTCCCTAACGATTTAAGAAAAAACTCGATTGAGAAGGCGGCCGAGATACTTGATTCTTTAGATTACATGAAAAAAGAGATCCGGCTCAAATTTAAAAGACTTACAGAAAAAGAATTTTTAGTTTTTTCAACAATATACCAGATGGAAGAAACGGGTTTTGAGGTAGATTACAAGTCTGTTTCTCAGAGATTAAATCTTACAGAAAGCTCAATTCGTGATTACGTCGGTAAATTGATTAAAAAAGGGATTTCTATTGATAAGTCAAAGGTGAATAATAAGCAAGTACTTCTTTCAATTCCACCCTCACTAAAGAAAATAACTCCTCTTTCTACTATCCTCAAACTAAGAGATTTGTAATAGTTTTCTTGTTCACCGAATAACTTTTGTTTTGTGTGCATCTGAAGAAGATTATAACTTGTAGTGGGTAAAAATAAGATAAAAGAAAGTATTTTTACCCACATAAGATCCCTCTATTTTTAATTCTCCTGCTAATTCTACTAAATTTTCCCTCATTTCTCTTAATGTTTTAAGTTTATTTCCTTTTTTTAACTCTCACTTTTGCCTTTTTGAGGAGTTTTTCTTTCATATTTTCAGGTATAAACACTCTTTTCTTATTATTTTTCTCCGAAGTTTCCATTATTAAGCCCTCACTTTTCTGTTTTATGGTATTAATTTGACCTCTTATTGTTGATCTCTCTTTTCCGAGTATTGATGCAATATCTTCATAACTCAGCTTCATGTCTGTGTTTAACAAAATCCAGAGAATCGCTCTTTCTGTTATTGAGAAATGTTCTAATTTGGGTGTTTGAACAGCTGTTTGAACAGCTGTTTGAACAGCATAAACAGCTGTTTGTTTTTTAAACACCCGTTTCGGTGTTTTAAACACCACAGGTGTTTCAGTACTTTCTTGACTTTCAAATGAATTTTTAATTTCATCAACGTCTTTCTTTATCGACGATAAAATATCCCTTATACTCTCGATATCTTTTTTATGCATTTCCTTGTGGGAGTTAAGATGCTTAATCCATTCTCCAAGATCATTCATGTCTTTTTTTACTAACTCAAAACTTTCCTTAACATCTTCCCTGACTCGTTCGACCTCTTTTTTCCCAGAAAACCACCAGAACATTATAATTTTTACACATCTAACTTTAAAAATCTTTTCTTTTCGTCGTGAAAAAAATAATTTTTAGGGTTAATGCTCTTCTAAAGAGAGCAATAAATTATAGAAAAATTTCTTCAAAAACATAAAATTTTTCAAGATTTTTATTTTAAACACCTGTTTAAACACCCACAAACACCTGTTTACCTTTTAAACACCCGTACATGAACTAAGCTGTCCTAAGTTCACAAAAAGGACAGATCACTCCTTAAGAATAATTATAATAATTTAAGAAGCAATTTTATTTTAATTTTTCTCATGGAAATTTCAAAAAAACAAATAACAGAGATAAAGCAAGAACTTGAAAAACACTCCAGTGTCGATGAGATTCAAGGTCAGCAAATAAATAAGTTACAGCAGGAACTTGCAAAGCAGAAAGAAAAAACAAAATTTGCCTTGGATCTTTCACTAAAATCCATAAAGGTCTTTGAACAGGAAGTAAAAAAACAGGTTATTACCGCAGTGGTTGCGGCCTTTGGTTTTTTGCTGGCACTTGTTTGGAGAGACACCATCGTGAACTACACGACCCATATAGTTGACTTTTTCAGATTTCCTGCGTCAGAATCTTTTGGAATTCTTTACTCGACCCTGATCACAACATTTGTCGCAGTTATAGGTATTGTTCTTGTCAGCAAGTTTTCTCCAAAAAAAGACGAGATCCTCAGAGAAATTCACGAAAAAACAATCTCTTGAGTAGATGTACTCAGGATTACTATATTTTCGGTTAGTTCCATCTCTCTTTAACTTAGGTTACCTAAGTTCACATATCACAAATTTTTTAAATCCTACTTTTTAAGATAAAGAATGGGACAGTTTGCAGAATATTGTGGAAAACTTGCAGAAACAGATGTTAGAAGAGCCTTTGATGAAGCCACAAATAGAATAGTTGAATTACAGAACAAACTGGCGGAAAAAAATGTAAAGAGCCTGCTTGCATCCCTAGTTGAAATCGATTTGAAAGCAGGAACACTCTCATTTAAAGGTGCACATATAAAAGAAAGATTTAAACAATATCAAGATTATCCCACAACGGGAAATCTCTACACCAGTTTGGGTTTTTATGCAGAGCTTCTTCAGAAAGAGGTCAATTCTCTTCATTAAATTTTTTCAAATTTATCCTTTGAGTTGTTCACTTAGATAGTCTAAGTATACAAAAGTCTCCAAAAATAAACTCACACATAAGAACTCCACGCAATTTATACTGTATGAATCCCATTTTGCCCTTTAGGCCCTAAAAACCCTGTTTTTCAACGTAAAATTTATATACTTAGTGTCCTCTTAGGTAACGTGCACCTTAACTTTAATGGTCTAAGTTCACACTAAAAAGAGGAAAATGGCAGAAAATTCAAAATCACAGGCAGCAATTTATATTCGCGTTTCAACAGAAGAACAGGCAAGACAAGGAATTTCTCTTTCAGCACAGGAGGAAGCACTAAAAAATTATGCATCTGCTTTAGGTTATGATATTTTCAAAGTTTATAGGGATGAGGGAAAATCGGCAAAAGACATTAAAGGAAGACCTGAGATGAGAAATCTTTTGGAAGATGCAAAAAACAGAAAAATCCAGGCAATTTTTATTTACAAACTTGATAGGTTTTCACGTTCATTAAAAGATTTGATAGATACAATTGCAAAGCTTAAGGAGTGGGGAGTAGATTTTGTTTCCCTTCAAGATAAAATAGAAACTACAAGTGCATCAGGTAAACTTATGTTCCATATTATTTCAGCTTTTGCAGAATTTGAAAGAAATGTCACCGGAGAAAGAACTAAATTCTCTCTTGATAAAAAAGCTAGAGAAGGAAACCCCATCTCAAGGGCGCCCTTCGGCTATAAAATAGTTGACAAAAAATTAGTTCCAAAAGAAGACTCTTATATTGTAGGAGAACTTTTCCAGGAATTTTTGAATAATAATATCTCTCTCACCCAGTTATCAAAAAAACACAATCTCTCAGTTAATGGATTGAAAAAAATTCTAAAAAACCAAACTTATCTAGGAAAAATAAAGTTTGACGGACAAATTCATATTGGCTTCCACCAAGCTTTGATTTCCTCAACGTTGTTTAACCATGTTCAGAAGAAGTTGAATGAGAGGGGGATTTGTTAAGGTATTTCTAAAAGTTTTTTTATAATTCTTCTACTACCTATTTTGATTATCTCTAACTCATCCGAGTCTGGCAGATATCCATTGTGAAGAATCCTTGATCTTAAATCCCAGAAAGCGTTGTTAATTATTACCCCTACTTCATCAATTCCTAGCAAAGACAATCTTTCTTTAAACTTATGTTCTTCCCAATTCAGTTTTTTTCTGCTAATTTTTTATTTACCACCATCTCTATTGATTGAAGGAGCAATGTCGCAGGTCCCCACTCATCATTAAGCAACCTTTTTTCTTTCAAAATATTTTTTACTTCGTCAAATTCGTGTATTTTGTTATAAATCTTCTCTCTTAATAACATCTCCTTGTTTATATGAATAAAATTTATTGAGTTTAAACTCATCGCACATTTGTTAAGACTCATTCTTATTTTTGATCTATGAAATGAGGGAATAATTTCGCTACCTCCATCACTATCCGATTCTTTTAGATTTTTTATTGATTCGAACATTTCTTTAAAAGAATTTTTTACATTAGTGATATTAAATTCCCAAGCGATTGTTTCTATATCAGACAGTCTTTTTTTTAGAAAATTGTTTATAACTAAAAATTCGTTTATTTTTTCAGAGAAATTTTCTATTTTTTCATAGCCTCTTTTTTTAGGATCGTCCATCCTCACAATTTTTTCATCAATGTCTACACCAATTTTTAATAGGTCTCCTATTAACTCAGTAAATTGACGAGACATCTCTTCTTCCATGAATCTTGGAATTTTCTCAAATTCTTAAAAATTTGTATACTTAAAAAATTATTTCACTTTAAACACGGCAGTTACGCTCGCACTGACTTCCTGCTCGCTTGGCGTTATGCTCGTAGCCGCTTCTCTTGCCTCGACAGTGTCTTTTCCCGTCGACGATGCAAAAATTTGCCAGGGCTGGTAATAGAAATCGCTTGTTGAAACAGAGACCAATTTTCCAAGCTCTTCGCCCGCACCTTCTGCAAGTGCTTCTGCTTTTGTTTTTGCGTCGACTGTTGCTTGCTTTATCGCCTCTGCTTTGTATGCATTCTGCCTTTCCTGGCTCAGCTCAAAATTAATGTAACTGATTCCCGCTCCCGCATTAACTCCTGAATCAATGACTTTTCCAATGTTGCTTCTTTCATCGGCAGGCATTTCTACTTTTAACGAATGAACGGCAACATACCTTGTTATTGTAGGATTTGATTTTGAATAATCATACTCAGGATAAACGCTGAAACCCTGCGTTTGAATTTCCTCGTCGCTGAAACCCCCTTCATTCAGGGAATTTTTCATTGCCTCAACTATTTTTGAATTTTCATCGCTGGCTTCCGAGCTGGTTGTTCCGTAGGTTTGCACGTTGAAGTAAACAGATACTATGTCAGGCATTGTTTTTATCGTCGCGTATCCGCTGGAGCTTATCGTATTTGAAGGATTGAGGGAATTCCAATAAAACATTCCCATTAATGAGAGCAAAATTATTCCCGACACGATTATCAACGTTATTGCAACAGAATCGTTGAGTTTTTTCATAAAATAAAATGTATTTGGGTGTTCAAAAATCTTTCTCTAAATCTTTACTCGACCCAAACTTTCGATGTAAGCAGCCCACTCTTTTAGCGATATGCCTTCCCATTTACCGCCTTTTTTAATGCAAAATTCGTAAGGAAAAACTTTGGTTGAATCTGCAACCATGTCGAGATAGCCTCTTCTCTCGACGGTGTTTAAGGGACAGGCATTCCAGTTGGGAAAATCACCCTCTTCAAATTCCATATGACATGGACTAGCCATGTTTATAACCAAGCCACATTGATTGCTCCCTGAATCGCCCATTACACCATTTGACATCCTGAACCCGTAAAAAGGACATTTAGTTCTCGGTTTGGTTGGGCGAGGCAGGTAAGCCTCCTCAATTTTTATCAGCGTCGATTCCATTATAATTATTTTTTCTTAAAACGATGTGCTGGGCGCAAGTCGTGTTTGCTTATGTTTTTTTCCAAATGACCTATGGGAAAAGGCCTTCTGTTTGATAGGAAAATCATGTATCTCCAAAAAATGTACCATTGAGTATTCCATACCTCGCTTAAATTGGAAAGCTCCTTTGATCTTTTTCCCTTTATGAGAGTATAAAAAAGATTCAGAATTATGAAAACATAAACAAGCCACTTCCAAACAGCCATCGTGATTCCAGAGATAATTCCAATCAAAAGTCTCATGAAAGCTTCTTTTCTCTCGCTCATTTTCCAATCAGCAAAGATAAGTAAAAATGTTTTATAAAACTACCTAAATGACTTCTGCCTTTTTCTTCTGGCTTTGCTGTCTCCGGGTTTGTATGTCTCTTTTCTTCTCACGTCGGCAACAAGAAGATTTCTGTCATAATTCAAAAAGGCTTTTGTGAGTTTTTCCGATTTTGAAAAATTGCTTATTGCTCTTGCCAATGCAAGCCTGGATGCTTCTATCTGTGATTTTTCTCCTCCGCCATGAACAGTTATTACAACATCAAAATTAAGTTTTCCCAAGACCTCGTTGGAAATCCTCAATGGCTCCTCAATTTTCAATTTGTCAAAAAAAGAAAGCACGTTGTAATTTTTTTTGTTTATTGTCACTTTGCCCGAGCCTTCTTTTAGCACGGCCTTGGCTATTGATGTTTTTCTTTTCCCCGATGTGACTATTTGATTCATTCTGTGTAGACCTCCTTGACCCTTATAAATTTCATTCTAATTTTTCCCTCAAGATTAATTTTCTTTGAATCTTCAAATTCTTTTGGGGTACCTTTGTAACATTTTATCTTTTTGAATGCTTCCTTGCCTCTTCCTCTGCTTGCGTGTGGCAGCATGCCTCTTATTGCTCTTCTCACAATCTGCTCCGAAGTTCTGGAAATTTTTGGTCCTTTTTGTCCGCTCCCGACTTTATCTCTCTTCTCCTTGTATTTTTTTTGAATATCTTTTCTGTTGCCGGAGATTATAACTTCTTCGCAATTCAGGACTGCGACTTCCTCTCCGCCCAGCGCTTTTTTTGCGGCAAAACTTGCGATTCTTCCAAGAACAGCGTTTTTTCCGTCGATGATTATTGTCATTTTCCAGTATTTAATATCCGTATCCCCTTTGCTTGAGGATTTTTTTTAATTTCTTCAGATATCAGTGAAAATTCAGTTTTTGAGCTCGAGAGTTTTTCCATAGCTGCCTTTGAAAAACCCATTGCAATAATCTTTATTTTTTTCTCAATGTTTCCTTGGGAGAGAACCTTTCCCGGAACAAGAATTGTTTCTCCTTCCTTTGATGCATCGTTTATTTTGTCAAGATTTATCTCCATTCTTTTTCTTCGAGGATAAGAGAGAATGTTTGCAACATTCAGCCACGACGGATTTTTCTTTGATTCCAAAATATCTTTGATAAAATTCGCATTTGTTTTTCTTTTCAATTGTTTTGAAATTTTTGTTTTGCTTTTCATTCTAAAAACCTACGGTTTTTTATCCCTCAAGCGACTTTCTTTCTTTGCCTCCGAAGAAAGTCTTTACAAGGATTTACAGAGAAAAATTCTTTCTCTGCTATCGCGTTAACTCGCAGATAAAAAGCACAGAAGATTTGGGTTTATAAAGTTTGACGTTTAGCGAGAAGTTTATGCATAATTACTATGTGGGAGAAAGCTCAGAAAATTGAAAATTTTCTAGGACTAAAACACTTCACGCGACTCTGCATCACACAGCTTGTTTAAGTGATTCGAACCTTCACGGTTCTCATCCCCTATTATTTTTGCTTCAGCGCAAAAGGAGGAGAGGTTATCCTAAGGAGAACGCCTTTCTCCTGGTATGCGGGAGAAAGGATTCGAACCTTCGCAAGCACTAAGCTACTGGAGCCTTAATCCAGCCCGTTTGACCGCTCCGGCACTCCCGCATAAAAAAGAATAAGTTTTGCGGGTTAAAAAGTTTTAGAATCAGATTTTCTTGGAGAAATCTTTAAGGTCGCTTTTCAGTTCTTCAATTGACTTTTTGAAGATTTCTTTTGCAGGAATCTGCCCGAATGATTCAATACTTATTACAAGCGAGTCTTTTGGTTCAATCTCTGCTGTTGCACCGGCCTTTCTTGAGATTCCCTCAATGATGTCTGTAATTTCCTTTTTCCCGTCGTCAATGATTGTTATCTTGTTTCCGGATTCTTTTATATTTACTTCAGGCAAGATGTCTTTTATAGCATCTTTGAACTTTTTATCCATTGAAATCTCCAAGACCTTTCTGTAGAACATTGTTCCGGGTGAGAATTTTGAATGCTCTGAACCCATTCCAAATCTTGTTGTTGCTTCAAGTTCAATTTCCTGCCCCTTGTTGAGAAAAGTTATAGGCATATTTTTGTAAATAATGTCGACTCCCTTGATGTCTTGAGAATTTACATATCCTTCGTTTTTTACCTTGAGTTTTGCAGTAGGTGTTTTTTTATCACTGACCTTGTTGGATGTTATGGGTATAAGTCCAAGACGATGTGCTATTGTCTCATCATAAAGAGGAGAATCATTTCTTGAGATTTCAACTTCATCAATTGCAAGTACGGGAATTTGGCCCACATATCTTCTGATTGAATTTGCCAACGGCTCTTCAATTTCTGCACTGAATGTTATCGTGTTCTCATCGTTTTTTATTATTTTCATTTTTTCTCCGATTTATACTCTTCTTCCTCTGCGTCCACCCTTTTTCTTAGGACCTCCGCGAGGAACCCTTGTTGTGTCAAGTATGTTTAGAATTTTAAACCCTTCTCTTGACAAGCTTTTTATTATTGCGCTTGTTCCAGGCCCGGGTGCAGGGTTCCTTGTCTTTGCCCGAATTCTTACATAAAGATTTCTTATCCCAAGGTCCTTGATGTTTTCAGATATTTTTTTTGCTATGAACATTGCTATTGTTGGATTTGCCTTTAGTCTGTCATGCTTTGTCACCATCCCCCCTGTTACTTTTGAAATTGTTTTTCCTGACATATCTGTTACATGAACAATCGTGTTGTTGAAAGAGGTGTATATGTTCACAACAGCCTCATACTCTTTCTTTTTTGAATCTTTCTTTTCCAATACTTCCTCATCTCCGGATTCAATTTCTTGTTTTATCATTCTTCGTCCTCCTTTGCATTGCCCGAGGATTGTTTTGTCTTACCACCATTAATTTTCAAAGTTATTGCATTTTCCAGTTCAACTGGAACAACATATGATGGGCTGTCGATTGTATTGCCGTTCACAAGAACTTTTTTGTGAACTATAAGTTGTCGCGCCCCCTTCGGAGTTGTCGCGAGTTTTTTTGCCAGAACAAGAGTTTGCAATCTTCTCTTGAGATAATCTTTCTTGTCCAATGAAAGAACATCCCCGATTGAATTTACATTCAACCCTATTTTTTTCAGGCGCGCAAAAAAAACTTTTTGCTCATCGGGATTGGAGGAGATTAAGTCTTTTGCCCTTCGCCTCATGATTTTTACCTTCTCTTCCGATTTCCAGATTTCCTTTTTGTTTTTCAGCCCGAATTCTTTTTTTATGTTTTCCTCTTCAAGTATTCTCGCCTTTTCAAAACGCTTCTTTGGCCTCGAATATTGCTTGTGTTTTCTTTTCATTTATACTCCTGCCTCTTCTAACATTTTTAGATATTCTTGATAATTAGGATGAGTTGTTTCATACTTACCAATTTCATCTCTAAAGCACACTTCAAATCTACCATCATTATCAACTCTCCAAATTCTGTCTACTGCAAAAAAACTAGAAATTTTATCTTCATTTCTCACCAAAAAATACAACGCCCCTACTCCAGATTCACTTAAACTTATTCCTAAGAGTGGTCCGGAGAATCTGTCATTATTAATTGAAACATCAACAAGTTTTACTATGTCTCCCTCTTTAATTTTCAAAGCATCACCATTATTTTCAAGATGAACTATTTCCTTTCCTGTTTTGGTTTTTTCTATACTTTTCATTTTATTTTGATTTCTTTTTTATTCCGACGCTTTTTGCCCTGTTTCTTCTGAAATTTCCCTTTGTTCTCTGGCCTCTCGACGGTAATCCAAGAGTGTGCCTGAACCCCCTGTAGCTCTTTATTTTTTTTAATCGTTTTATGTCAAACTCTTTTTTCAACTCAAGATCTGTGCCTATGAGATGTTTTCTTTCCCCGGTTTCAAAATCAAATTTTCTGTTGAACAAAAATTGCGACATTTTTGGATTTTTCATGAACTCCGAGATTTTTTTTATGTCTGCTTCTGTGAGAGAACCTATCTTTCTGTTTTTGTCCATGTCCAGGTTTTTGCATATCGCGTTTGAAACCGCCCAAGATATTCCTTTTATTTTTGTAAGCCCTGGAAAAATTTTCATGCCTCCTTCTATGTCTGTCGACAAAATTCTGACTATTCTTTCTTCAACTTTTTTATCTATTTTTTGTTCCATTTTTTATGTGAAAAGGTGATATCTTTCGTCTCCTGTTAGTTCAAGGAGTATTCTTTTTTCAATTGTCTTTTCAGGAAATGGGAGATTTGTTATCCGTTTTTTCATCTCTTCAAAGGACTCAAAGTCCTTTTTATTTCTTTCCTCTAGTATCCCCTTAACATATTTTTTCCCAAGTCCGGGAAGAAGCTCAATTTGGTGTATTCTTTTGTTTATGGGCTCTGCCTTGTTGAAAAAAGCCACAAATTCCTTTTCTCTTTCTTTGACTATCTTCTCAATAAATTCCTGAAGTCTGTCCTTTGCCTGTTCTGTTATTTTCTCATTCTTTAATCTTCCGAAGATGTAGTATATTTTGTCTCTCTTGCCGTCGCCAATGTAAACTTTTTCCCCTGGCTCAAGCGAAATTCCCCTTCGAGGGATAAGTTCCAGCAGAACTAATTTTGATTCCCCAATTGCCTGGGCGATTGGCATCATTTTCTTCTCTAGAGGATATCCGTTTGGTAGATAATCTAAGATTATTGCGTGTTCTTCTTTTTCCATTTTCCTTATATGAATTGTTTAACTGTGTCGAGTATTTTTGATGTCTCATCTTCGCTTAAATTTCCAGTAAAAATTTTGTTTAATTCCTCTCCTGTTTCGGGAAGAAAATCTGTTATCTTCACAGTCTGCTCTTCTTTTAACTTCATTATCCCGAGATCAGAGAGTTTTTTTCTCATTTCTCGCGCATCTTTCGCAGATATCTTTGTGAATTTTTTAATGAAACCTGCCGTTTCTTCGCTTCCGCCGGATTTTTTTATCAATTCTTCCGCTTCCGCCATGCTGAGCATTTCTCTGTTCTTTATCATTTTGTCTCAATCGGATTGGCATTTATTTTTTTTAAATGTATTGGCATTACGATGAACTTTTTGTCTCTTTTTTTCCCGTTTATCCTGACAACATATGCCTTTCCAACTTTTCCGTCAATGACTCCTGTTTGCCCATGTAATCTCCCGGGAAAACTCGCTGTTACTGATGGTTTTTTTATGACGGCAACTATTTCTCCGTTTTGGAATTTTTGAAAGTGCTTGCTAAAGGAAACTCTGGTCTTGTATTTCAATTTTGTTTTCATATTTTACTCACATAAATTTAATTTAAAAAGGTATCTAAGAGTGGGGCTTTGCACAATAACTAAACCACTTTTTGCGCAAGAATTACTTAATATGCAAAGCCTAAGAGTGGAAAAGTATTTTAAAGAGAATTACGTTTTGTTTAGATGAAAGACGTTATCGCCCTGAAAGATGTCTGGAAAATTTACAAGGAAGGCGAGGAAAACCAGGTTATCGCCCTGAAAGATGTTAGTCTGAAAATATCAAAAGGAGATTTTATAGCCATAATGGGTCCGAGCGGTAGCGGAAAAAGCACAGGTATGAATCTCATAGGCAGCCTGGATGTCCCCTCAAGAGGGAAAGTTTTTTTGGATAGACACAACGTCTCTCATTTGAGCGAATCTGATTTGGCCCAGGTAAGGGGCAAGAAGATAGGATTTATTTTTCAGCAGTTCAATCTAATTCCGAATCTTACTGCCAAGGAGAACATCATACTTCCAATGATTTTTCAGGGAACAGAAGAATGGGAGAGAGAAGAAAAGGCACGCGAACTTTTGAACCTTGTGGAACTTCAAGACAGGGAAGATCACTATCCATCTGAGTTAAGCGGAGGACAGCAACAAAGAGTTGCAATTGCGCGGGCTTTGGCAAATGATCCCGAGATAATTCTTGCGGACGAGCCTACCGGAAATTTAGACACAAAGACAGGGGTAAAGATAATGGACTTTCTTTCCGATATGAACAAGAATGGAAAAACAGTAATAATAATTACGCACGAACCCGAAATTGCGCTGAAGCATGCAAGAACAATTTACTGGATGAAAGACGGGCAAATTGAAAAGATTACAAGAAAAGTGAAAGGAAAATGGAGAAAAGTAAAAAATGAAAAATGAAAGATTATTTTATCCTGTCATTAAAAAATCTAAAACGCAGAGGAATTAGAAGTTGGCTTACGCTTTTCGGTGTCTTGGTGGGGGTTGCGGCAGTTGTTGCTTTGATTGGCCTTGGAAATAGTTTAAAGGACACCGTCAACGCGCAATTTGACATTGGTTCGACGGAGATTATCAGCATCGAGGCGGGAGGGATTTCTGGTTACGGGCCTCCTGGAAGTGGTGTCGCTAAGCCTCTGACAAAAAAAGGTTCGGAAGAAATCGGCAAATTAAATTCTGTAGAAGTTTCTATTCCGAGAAATATAAGAACGGTGAAAATGGAGTTTAACGATAAAGTTGTTTTTAGCATGGCGGCAACAATTCCGGACGATGAAAAAAAGGATTATGTTTATGAGATACTTGATCTAAAGACCTCTTCCGGAAGATTGATTGAAGATGGTGAGAGAAAAGTGGTTGTATTAGGAAGCAATTTTCTTGACAAAGAAAAAAACGGATTTGAGAAAAATGTAAAAACCGGCGATAAAATAAAACTAAACGGCGAAGAATTTAAGGTTGTAGGAATATTGGAAAAAAAAGGAAGTTTTATTCTTGATGGAAGTATCTTGATCAACGAGAAGGATTTGGAAGAGCTTGTCGGTTATGGCGATGAAGTTGATTTAATCGCGGTCAAAGTATCAGATAAAGAATTTATGGATGAGGCAAAGGAGGACATTGAAAAACTCCTCAGAAAAACTCGCGATGTTAAAATGGGCGAAGAAGACTTTCAGGTTTCAACTCCTCAGGCAACTTTAGAGTCAATAAATCAGATAATATTTGGCATACAAATTTTTGTTGTGTTGATTGCCTCTATATCAATATTTGTCGGAGCAGTAGGTATAGCAAATACAATGATGACTTCTGTCCTTGAAAGAAGAAAAGAGATAGGAACAATGAAGGCGATTGGTGCAAGAAACGAACACATTTTTTATCAATTCTTTATCGAGGCAGGGATGCTCGGTGCAATGAGTGGTCTCCTTGGAGTGCTCCTTGGAACAGGAGCAAGTTACCTTGGCACACGTTTGTTAAATAACTTTCTTGGGAGCACGGCAAGCCCGGATTTTGATTTCACTTTGATTTTTTTGGTTTTGGTTGGCAGTTTTTTGATAGGTTCTATTTCGGGAGTTGTGCCTGCGATGAACGCCGCAAAAGAAAATCCGGTGGGGGCTCTTAGAGCATGATAAGCAACGAAATAATGCGATACTCTTTGGAAAACTTGAAAAAAAGAAAAACGAGAAGCATATTGACAATATTTTCAATATTGATCGGGATCACAACAATATTCATCTTTGTAAGTTTTGGATTTGGATTGTACAATTATATTAACAGTTTTGTGTCAGATTCATCTGCAGACAAGATTACTATTCAGCCACGAGGCATCGGTGCACCTGGTTTGGACGATACATTTGCCCTAACAGAAGACGATTTGAAAGCTGTTGAAAAAACGTCAGGAGTTTATGAAGCGTCGGGGTTGCGTTTTACAGTTACAGAAATCAGTCAGGGTAGCACAAAAAAATATGTTTTTGCATCAGGGCTTGATCCTAAAAAGGAACTCTTCACAGAGTTAAGCAATGTGGAGATATTCAAAGGAAGAAATCTAGAAAAGAACGAAAGAGGAAAAGTTATTCTCGGCCACAATTATTTGGTAGAAAACAAAATTTTTTCGAAGGCATTGGACATTAACGATAATATAAAGATTGAAGGTGAAAATTTAAAGATAGTCGGGTTTTACGAATCGTTGGGCAATCCACAGGATGATTCTTCCGTTTATATGACAAACACGCAATTCAAGGAAATTTACAATGATTCACGAGGGTACAGTATGATAATTGCCAGAGTTGATACAACAAATATTCCACAAGTGATAAATAATGTTGAAAAAGAGCTTCGCAGTTCTAGAAATCTGGAGGAAGGCAAAGAAGATTTTTTTGTGGCCTCATTTGAAGATCTTCTCGAGACATACACTTCTGCACTCGGATTTGTTATAGGATTTGTAATCTTGATTGCACTAATATCAGTTATTGTTTCGGCGATAAATACCTCCAACACGATGATTACCTCTGTCCTTGAAAGAACAAGTGAGATAGGTGTTCTGAAATCTATTGGTGCTAGAAATATAGAGGTGTTCAATCTTTTCCTCTTTGAGTCTGGAGTGTTGGGATTTATCTCGGGAATTTTGGGAGTTCTGGGAGGATTTTTATTTACGGAAATTGCACGAAAAATTCTTTTTAATCTTGGATGGAGTTTTTTGGCACCATATTATTCGGTTGAGTTATTTGTAGGATGTGTTTTATTTGCCACAATAACCGGAGCAATTTCTGGTGTAGTGCCTGCAATAAACGCATCAAGAGTAAATCCCGTAGAGGCATTGAGACATGAGTGATTTACTTGTGGTGATGCAACGCCTTCCTTTTCTTTTCCCTATGTCTTCTGTAAAAATAATATGCCACTGCAAGAACAATCACCACTCCTACGACATAATAGGTAGTCGGGGTTTTCTTTTCTGATTCAATCTTGTTGTAGAAAGGTGCAGAATCAAAAACAATTACCTTTTTCAGTATTCTTCTTTCATTTATTGAATCTGTATAAGTCAGGGTTATGTTTATCTCTCCGTTGTTTGCAAGCGCGTCAAAATCCGCCGTGGTGTAGTCATTCGAATCAAGAGATCCGATGATGTTCGTGCTCGTTCCTCTTACAACAATGTTGTCTTGTGAAGGAATGTACAATGTAAGTGCCTCCACGTCATTTTTTCCGATATTTAGGATTTCAAAAGTTATCTTTCCCGTGTTTGGATTATAGTTTTTAATGAACACCTCAAAATCGGTTTTCACATCTTGGATATTTAGATTAAGTTTTTCAATGGTATAAGTCCCGGATGGGGCACCAGAAGACCTGTACCTTACACTTATCTCTTGGTTTCCATCTAAAGCATTTGCATCAATCCTCACTTTGTAAGGAATTTTTAGATAAGAAGAACTGTCTTCGACAAATGTTCCTGCTTTGACGCTGACACTTGCAGATACCCCTGGATCAAGTTTTAGAGGATAATTCTCGATAAGTTCAAAATAGACGTCTTTGCAATCTGGATTTTCAACACCTGCTAACTGAAATACAATTGTTACATAATCACCGGGAATTGCCGGATAAGGATCTTGATTTATCAGTGAAGCATCGAGATTGCAGACAGCGCTAACATTGCTTGAGAGAAATATGATCGCAATCACTAAAATAAAGATACTTCCTTTCATATTGTAAACTATCAACAAGTTTTTATAAAACTTCCCCTCAGAAAATTTTATAAACGAACTTAAAGGATAAATATCATGATAATTCCAATTCGTTGTTTTAGTTGCGGAAAGCCAATAGCCCATCTATGGGAAAAATTCAAGGAAAAAACCTCTTCGGGAGAAGACGTAAAAAAAGTCCTTGACGAATTGGAATTGGAAAGATACTGTTGCCGAGCAATGTTTTTGGGGCAAACAGATTTGGTTGAGTTGGTGGGAAAATTCAAAAAAAGCTAAAACAAGGTTTTCTTCTTGTAAGTTCTATACTCATTTCCAAATTTTTTTTCTAGCAACCCCTCTTCCATGCCGATTCTTATTGCTAAAATCAGCGTTAAGATTATCCAAAAAATCACAAAAAAAAGATTTTGAGTGATTACAATCCAACTAAAAGAGATTATTATATGCCCTAAATAAATCGGATGTCGCACTTTTTTATAAATTCCTGTTTTTATCAATATTCTTGGTTTAGGGAAAATTGAAAAATTTTTGCCGAGTTCAATTAAACCGAAAGACCATGTAAAAAATCCCAACAGGAACAAGATTGATGATATCGCGAAAGAAATATTTAAACTAAAATTAGTCACGAGCAAGTAAGTTGAGACACCTGAAAATATTACCAGAAAAGGTCTTTTGATCAGATAAAAATATTTTTTTCATGTCCATAAATTGTTGTTTAATTCGTATTTCAATTTTGAATCATCCAAAAATCCAGAACAAACACAAGGATTTTTTGATTTTTCAGCAACATTCTGCGTTTTCAACCTTCACCCCTGTCCTTATGCGGCCTTGGAATTTCCATCTGTTCTTGTGCCCGCAGCTTTCGCATTCAATCGTTACAAAATCATTTTTTATTGTTATGCTTGAATTCCTGAACGGATTGAGACATTTCTTGCAGAACAATTTTCTCTTGTGCCCGAGTTTTATGTTATGGCTCATTGCAAGTTTTTTTATCTTTTTTACTTGTTCTGATGTTTTGTGTTCTATGTGGTCAAAGAAGTCATTTATCTCTGTCAACGCGGCGTTTCTTGAAATTTTTTTTGATGGCATTTTAATTTGAATAATCTTTTGCAAAACCATATTCTTTTTGAGAAGGCCATAAGTCATCCATGATATCTCCTTTTATCTTTCCACCCAGTATTCTTGCTCTGGGATTTACATTCATCTTTTTTATAATTTCAGGCAAAAATTTAAAGAATATTCTTTCTGATTCAATATCAATCCCAAAATCTTTTCCGATGTAAAAATGGAGATCACCTTCGTTAGTCACATTACCTCTTACAATTTCTGCGAATATTGGATCATTCAAATCCTTAATCCATCCTTCCTCGACAAACCATTCCCAGTGATGTCTCGGGTCATTAGATTCATCTACTTTTAATTGCCCATCTATAATGGCATACATTCTTCTGCATAAATGCCGGTTGCGGATATGTTCACCTATTTCCTTGCTAAATATTTCTTCATTCATAGAACCATAATAATTCTTTATTTTATAAATTTAAAGAATATGAAAGACAGCTTGATGAGTTCGCGCATTTTCATGCACTACCATCACCAACATAGATTGCTTAACTTCTGTGTTCGGAATGGGAACAGGTGTTTCCAACCTATTATGACCGTCTTCAAATCTATCTTGTCACCGGGTTTTTTAAACCTTTCCAAGCGCCAGACAGGATTTGCAAGAACACGAAGTTTTCTTGCAAACTTTCCTATCCGAATTTCTTTAAACTGATTAGAAATCCTATCTTTATTATGAGCGCCCGAGACAGGATTTGAACCTGCGACCTACGCATCACTTCAAATTAATTTTAGGAGTGCGTCGCTCTAATCCAGACTGAGCTACCCGGGCAAATGCAGGAGAGAGGATTCGAACCTCTGAACCTACTAAAGGACGGGATCTTGAGTCCCGCGCGTTTGACCACTTCGCTACTCCTGCTCAACAATTCTTAAGATAATTGGTTTAAAAAAGTTTTACAATGAAACAACAAAAGAAAAACTTTATTAAACAATTTTGTACTATTCTGTTTGGGCGCTGGTAGTATAATGGTAGTATCTCTGCCTTCCAAGCAGATGGTCCGGGTTCGAACCCCGGCCGGCGCATGAAAAAATGAATACACAAAATATAAAACAGAAGATTATAAAATTTCACGACAAAAACTACAAATTGCTGCTTTTGTTGCCGCTGTCAGTTTTCCTCCTGTCGATTTTTTATTTGTTTTCTTTTTACTCTGCAAATAATGATTTTATCTATAAAGATTTTTCCCTTTCAGGAGGAACTTCCATAACAATACAAGGAAACATAGACGCTGCGAAACTTGAAAACGAACTTTCATCACAGCTTGAGAACCTTAACACAAGAGAGATTTATGATTTGATTACTAGGGAGAAAACAGGAATAATAATTCAGACATCTTCGGAACAAGAGATGACTAAAAAAATTCTTGAGGATTATGTTGGTTACGAACTGAATGAAAAAAATAGTAGTTTTGAGTTTATTAGTGCCGGACTAAGCGAGAATTTTTACAAACAGCTTATAATGGCTATACTGGCTGCGTTTCTTTTCATGGGGATAGTTGTCTTTATTATATTCAGAACTTTCATTCCCTCTATCGCAGTTATCATCTCGGTTATTGCAGATATAATCATGACCTTGGTTTTCGTTGATATTCTTGGGATAAAAATGTCTGCTCCGGGACTTGTTGCCTTTTTGATGTTGATAGGTTACAGCGTGGATACGGATATCTTACTGACAAACAGAATTTTAAAGAGACACGAGGGCACCGTAAACAGAAAAATATTCAACGCATTCAAGACAGGAATATCCATGACTGCGACTTCCATTCTGGCAATATTATCTGCATTGTTTGTTGTTAGTTCTTTTTCAATTGTCTTGACCCAGATATTTAGCGTTTTAATTATCGGGTTGTTCTTTGACATTTTTAACACATGGGTTACAAACACGTCTTTAATTAAATGGTATGTGGAAAAACATGAAAATTGATTTTACCTGGAGAATCTGGCTTTTGATTGTTATTTTGTTACTTTCATTGCTCTCAATATTTGGTTCACCCACAAAAATCTTTCAGGAGGGAGTTTTGGTTACAAGTGTCGAATCCAATTCAACAGCGTCTAATGAGGGTTTACAGAAAGGGCAGATAATAGAATTTGTCGATGGAAAAAAAGTAACAAGTTTGGAAGATTATCTTTTGATAATGAATCAAAAATTTCCTTCGGAAAATAATTTAAAGACAGTAATAAACACCAAGGACTCCGAGATTATCTTTTTTACAAATGATTTTCCTGAAATAACAGTCTCTGAGATTCCAAAAACAAATCTTGTAACAGGGTTGGATATTTCTGGAGGTTCTCGCGCTCTCGTAAAGCCGCAGGATGTTTCTCTTTCGTCTGAAGAAACTAATGACTTGGTTGATTTGATAAGAAACAGATTTAATGTCTACGGAATAGAAGATGTTTCAGTTTCCAAAGTATCTGATCTTTCTGGAGATGAATATGTAAGAGTTGAAATAGCCGGCACAACTCCTGAAGATTTGCGTGCGTTGATATCTGAGCAGGGAAAATTTGAAGCAAAAATTGGAGAGGAAGTCGTTTTTGTCGGTGGAGAGAAAGACATCACTTCTGTGGCTCGTTCAGGTGAGCAGGCAGTCATCGAATCCTGTCAAAAGTCAACGGAATTTTATTTTTGCAATTTCAGATTTACAATCTTTCTGAGTGAAGATGCTGCAAAAAGACATGCAGACATAACCTCCAAATTGGGAACTAACTCGTCGGCAGACGGGAACTATCTCTCAAAAAAGTTAGACCTTTTCATAGATGGTAAACTTGTGGATTCATTGTTTATCAACGAGGGACTAAAAGGACAGGTTACAACGCAGATTTCCATTACAGGCTCTGGATTCGGAGAGACAGAAGACGATGCCTATGAAGATGCTTTCAATAGCATGAACCGTTTACAAACAATTCTAATAACGGGAAGCTTACCTTACAAATTGGAAATTGTCAAACTGGACACTATTTCTTCGTCATTTGGAGATGAGTTTTCAAAATCAATCCTCATTGCAGGAATTGTTTCATTGTTTGCAGTCTCCATTTTCGTTTTCTTGAGGTACAGGAACTTCAAATCTTCTCTCGCCCTGATATTTACAAGTATTTCAGAAGTGATAATAATTCTTGGAATAGCGTCGTTAATAAGATGGAATCTTGACTTGCCGAGCATTGCAGGAATTCTGGCCACGATTGGAACAGGGATCGACCAGCAGATAATAATTTTGGATGAATCAAGGGAAAAATCCTCCAGTATTAACTTCCGACTAAAGCGCGCGCTTGTGATTATTGTTGCCGCTTACTTCACAGGACTTGTTGCAATGATTCCTCTTTACTGGGCTGCGGCAGGATTTTTCAAAGGGTTTGCCCTCACGACAATAATAGGAATAACTGCAGGAGTTTTGATTACCAGACCTGCATTTTCAGACATTGTCAAAAAAATCCAAAAGGACTGATAATTCTTCACAAAACTTATAAATTCACTATTCTTGAAAAACTTGTGTAACCGAGCAGATAAGATACTTAATTAGAAGTATAAAGATTGCTCATTGCAAGACACGATGGAAAAAATGGACTTAATCATAGATGTAGATGGAGTAATGACTACGGGACAATTCTTGTATGACTCGAAGGGAAAATCTCACAAGATTTTTGGACCTCATGACGCAGACGGGTTGAAGTTAATCAAAGATAAACTCAATATTCTTTTCATTTCCGCCGACAAAAGAGGATTTTCAATTTCAAAAAGAAGGATAAAAGACATGGGCTATAAGATTCAGCTTGTTCCGGACGGGAATAGATATGAATGGCTGAAGAAAAATTTTGATTTTAACAACATGATTTTTATTGGAGATGGAATTTTTGACTCGCAGATAATTAAAGAGTGCAAATTTGGAATTGCTCCCGCGAATGCAAGAATTGAAGCAAAAAGATGGGCAAAATATGTGACTCCTTCAAAATCAGGGGAAGGCGCTGTGTGCGACGCCTGCATAAAAATAAACAAGGTTTTTTTGGAAAAAAATGAAATATAAAGTTTGTATCCTTGCAGCAGGCGTAGGGAGTAGGATTGGCGCACTTTCAGAAAATGTTAACAAAGCGATATTGCCAATAAATTTCAAGGCAGTTATTTCTCACATAATAGAAAAATTTTCAGATGATGTAGAGATTGTTGTTGCAATTGGACATAAAAAAGAGACAATAATTGATTATCTGAATATCGCACATCCTGAAAGAAAAATAACTTACGTTGAAGTTGATAGGTTCTTGGGGCCCGGAACAGGACCCGGTTACTCTTTGTTTCAGTGCAAAAGTCATTTACAGTGCCCGTTCATTTTTTTCGCGGCAGACACACTTGTGCTGGAAAAAATTCCAGAGCCGGATGAAAATTGGTTTGGGATTGCTCCTGTCAAGGAAACTGAAAAGTATTGCACTGTCAAGATAAAAAATAACTTGGTTTATCAGCTTGATGACAAAATAAAGACAAACAACAAATTCGCATTTATAGGACTTGCCGGAGTGAGAGACTACTTGGACTTTTTTGAAGGTTTGGAGAAAGATAAGGAAATAAAAAGTGGTGAAATCCAAGTTTCAAACGGTTTCAACAGATTGATAAATAACAAGCTGGTTCCTGTCGGTTTCACGTGGTTTGATACGGGAACACTTGAAAACTACAAAGAAACAAATGAAAATTTTTCAGGAGGGGGCAAGGAGTTCGACTTTAGTAAGAGTAATGAATTCATTTACTTTGTAAACGGAAAAGTTGTGAAATATTTTTCAGAAAAAGATATTGTTGAAAAGAGAATAATCAGGAGCAATTATCTTAAAGGATTATGTCCTGTCGTTGAATCAAAAAAGGGAAATTTTTATTCATATAAAATGATTGACGGGCAGGTTCTTTATGATGTCCTAGACAGGCAGATAGTACGAGATTTTTTAAGGTGGTTGAAGGTTAATTTGTGGAAGGATATTAATCTCTCAGAAGAAGAAAAAGAAAAATTCAGAAAATCCTGCAAAGAATTTTATTATGATAAAACTCTCGAACGTTTGAAAAGATTCTATGAAAAGACAAGAATTGAAGATTCATGGAGCAATGTTAATGGAGTTCAAATTCCACCACTAAAAGAACTTTTGAATAAGATAGATTGGAACTATTTGGAGGAGGGCACACCCGTGAATTTTCACGGAGACTTGCAGTTCGATAATGTTTTGGTTACACGAAACAATCTCAGCAACCTGAATAAATTTATCTTACTGGATTGGAGACATGAATTTGGAAAATCTTTGGATTTTGGAGATTTATATTATGATCTGGCCAAACTTTATGGGGGGACAAATATTTCATACAAGTCGATAAAGAAAGGAGAATTTTCATTTGACATATCTGGGGACAGTATCTATTATGACTACAAGATAAGTAATAATTTGATAGAAGCAAGAGAAGAGTACGAATCTTTTTTGACAAAACATGGTTTTGATTTGGACAAAATTAGAATTATAACTGCTTTGATTTTTTTGAATATGAGTCCCTTACATCAGGAACCCTTTAATTTGATGCTATACTTTATGGGAAAAAACAAGCTTTATTACGCCTTAAATAATCTGGAAATGAAGAAGGATGTGAAAAAATGATTAAGTCTAATTTGGCCGTAGGACCAATGAGCTCAGAAGTTATCGAGGCTGTTTTTAGGGTTTCGCATTATCAAAGAAAGGAATTAATGCTAATCGCTTCAAAAAACCAGATAGACTATGATGGCGGTTATGTGAACAAGTGGGATACAAGAGAATTTATGAGTTTTATAAAATCGATGAGAGAAAAATATCCGAATTCTCAGGTCTTAATTTGCCGAGACCATTGTGGCCCGGGCTTTAATGGAAATTTTGACTTGGAGAATGTTTACAAAACAATTAAGTCAGATATTGAAAATGGATTTGATTTAATACACATAGATTTTTGCCATTTCCGAGGAAGCAAGGAAGAAATGTTAAATGAGTCAAAAAAAGCAATAGAATATTGCCTCAAGTTAAATCCTAAAATAATGTTGGAAATAGGAACAGACGAAAATGAGGGAATAAATTTCAATGTCTCAAACTTACACGAACTTGAAAGAGAGATAGATTTTTTCAAAGGATTTTGCAAGCCTGAATTTTATGTTGTTCAAACAGGAAGTCTTGTAAAAGAGATAAATCAAGTCGGCAATTTTAATAGGCCCTTCATAGAAAAAGTAAAAAAGATCTTGGACTCGAAAGGTCTGAAACTAAAAGAGCATAATGCAGATTATCTCCCAAGAGAAGAAATTGAATTAAGAAAGGGAGTTGTAGATGCCATGAATATTGCCCCTCAATTAGGAGTTATACAAACAAGTATTATGATATCAAAGTGCTTAATTTACGGGATAGATTTTAATGATTTTATTGAGGAGGTTTATGGAGGAATGAAATGGAAAAAATGGATGCAATCAAATAGTGGGGAAAATAAATTTCTCTGTTTGCTAATTGCAGGGCATTATCATTTCGGCTCGGAAAAGTATAAAGAGATAATGAAAAAATTGGAAGAAAGAGAAGACATAAGAGAGAGTATAATTAATGAGATGGTGGAGGTAATAAACCATTATGGATAATTGTTACGGTTTAGAAGGAAGAACGATGCTGATAACAGGTTCATCTAGAGGAATAGGTGCGGCAACAGCACACATGGCTAGAACTTATGGGGCAAGGGTGGTGTTGCACGGAAAAACAGAATCAAAAAGATTAATCAATCTTGCTGAAGAGATAGGTTCCCAGTATATTTTCTGTGATGTTGCTGATGAAATATCTGTTAAGAGAGGGGTCGAGAAAGTTGGAAGAGTGGATATCTTGATAAATAATGCGGGGATAAATCTCTCGAAACCATATATGGAACAAACAGGGAGGGATTGGAGGAAGACTTTGGAAACAAATGTTTTAGGCGTTGTCAATTTTTCAAAAGCAGTAATGCCACAAATGCAAAAAAGAAAATTCGGAAAAATAATTAATATGTCTTCTGTTAAAGGATATGAATACTTCCCTGGGAGCTGGGCTTATGCTGGCTCAAAAGCATTGATTATTGACTTGACTTCAAACATGGCGAGAGACCTCGCCCCTTATGGAATTTTGGTTAATGCTGTTGCTCCGGGATTTACAGAAACAGACATGACCACCGCAACACTAACTGACAGAACAAGGAAGCAGTTGGAGCAAGTTCCACTTGGGAGAATGGCTAGGGCAGAAGAAATTGCCGAGATGATACTCTTTCTTGCTAGTGATAAAAATACTTATATGACTGGACAAACATTGAAGGTTAGTGGAGGGTTGTAATCAAAAACACAAATGCTTATATATGGGGCTAATGGAAAAATAAAATGAGCGAAAAAGAAGATTGGCTGTATAACATAAATGATGCTAAAATTGTAGTTAAGCCATGGGGTAGAGAAATATGGTTGAATTATCGTGCAGGAGAAGAGGTAGGAGAAATTGAGAAGAGATATGTTATGAAAATGCTTGAGATTAATGCAGGAACGAGAATGAGTTTCCAGCACCATAGCAATAAAAGAGAGATAAATTACCTTCTTGCAGGCAAGGTGGAAGCGTGGTATGAAAAAGACAGCGGAGAAATAGAAAAGAGAATTGTTGAAGCAGGAGGATTGTGGGAGATTATCCCGCCTAAAAAACATAGAACTATTGCCTTGGAAGATTCTGTAATAATTGAATGTTCCACCCCTGAAGTTGACGACGTAATCCGGCATGAGGACGACGTAGGAAGAGGTTCTGGGAGAATACCTTCTGAGCACAAATCTTCTTGAACAGCAAAACTTATAACTCTTAATATTTCTGTTTTTTCATGATATTATATTTTGATAACTTGATAATAGACGAGCCGTGGCAAAAAGGTCATTATTTGGATTTTGAAGACATAAGAGATTCTAAAACTCCTTACAAAATGCCGAGCAAGATTAACATAGCTCTGTACTCTTTAATTAGTTATGCGGAAATTTCTTGGACTGATGTGGTCATAAAGTACGAGATTAACAATGATCCTCTAGCTAAGAAAAGAAAATATTTTGAGAGAGAGGTAAAGAAATTATTTCCAAAGAAGAGATTACATCTAATTTATGGAAGAGGAGATTGCCAGGAAAAATTTCTAGAATCTTTAAAGTTGATAAACTCCCTTGAAGATGAGTGGGTTTTTTATACCGGCAACGTTGATCATCCCTTTATTGCACCCAGCAAAAAAATTTTGGCATTATGCATTAATGAATTAAAAAAACTTAAGAAAAAACAGGAAAGAAATTTTTTATCAATTTATCCTAGCCATTTTACAGAATTTTTGAATGCTTCAAAACCATTGAATCCCGTTCACGAACTCTCAAGACCAAACTCTAAAGTATTAAAGGAAACAGATAGTTTCCTTATTTCATCTTTTCCTGGAGGGATATTTGATTCAATACAAATAATGCATAAAGATTTGTTGAATCATTTGTTCTCTTCAGAGAAAATGAGGGGGGTCATAAGAAGATCAGAAGAAGTTGCAAAATTCGTGGAGATTAAGAATCAGGTAGTAATATCTCCAAAAAAAGAGATAATGGCTCACTTTGATGGTTACTCACATACGAAAAAATACGGCTATTTTATCCCTTCGGATTTGGTGCCCCCATTGTTCATACCTCCCGGATTTTTTGAAAAGAAAATAAAAATAGCATACGGTTATGATGATTACAGAGAAGGATGGGTTAACATAAATCCTTCAAGCAGATTTTATTCTTTTCGCAACAAAAAAGATGGAACAGATTTGATGATTACACTTGACGAGGTTCCTTTGTTCTGGAAAAAAAGAATATCAAAGATTGACATTAATCCTCAAGCAGATTTGGAAAAATTGAGATTAACCAGAGAGCAAAAACTTCAATTGATAAAAAATCCTTGGAAATCAAAAGGAAGGATATTTTACTATTTTTACAGAAAAAGAATATGGTTAAGGACAAAAATGAGGTGGAGTATTAAACGCGTCCCGCGAATATTTTTGAAACCATATCTCTTCTTATTGAACATTATTGTAGATGATTATTCAATATTAAAGAAAGGAACTTATGTTAAAAAAATAAAAGGATATGAAAATTAAACAGGAAGAATTGGAGAGAGTATTGAAAAAACAGAAAATACTTTTTGCAATGTGGAGCGCATCTAGTAAAAATGAAGCCCCTTATCAGAATTACTATCTTCCTTTGAAAAATATATTTGGAAAAACAATATTGTTTGATCCAAGAAAAGAGAGGTTTTCTCGTGGTTCAGAAAAAATGAACCAGATGTTCTCTAGTTTAATAAAAAAAGAAATGCCTGATTATATTTTTTTAATAGTCGGGAGGGACGAATTGACAATACAAACGATGGCGGAAATAAAAAAAATATCTCCCAAGATCAAGGTAATCGCTTTTGTTGGCGACGATGATACTGAGTTCGAGACATTAAAAAGATATCAGGCTTTATTTGTAGATTGTAATTTTATAGCACAACCAAATTATGTGGCCGAATATAAGAAAGAAGGCATAAAAAACGTTTTTCCCACTATCAGCATAAATACAGATATCTTTAAGCCGATAAAAACGAAAAAGATTTATGATGTAACTTTCATTGGACAGCCCTCCAAACCCAGATTAGATATCGTGAGATTTCTCTTGGATAAAAAAGTTAACTTGAAAATCTTCGGAAGAGGATGGGAAAATTATCCCGAATTCCGGGATGTTTATCTTGGTTCTCCGGATTCAGAAAAATTTGTTAAGATAGTAAATCAGAGTAAAATAAATTTGGCATTTTCTAAGAACCGTTATGGGAAATTGCATTTTAAAGGAAGAATTTTTGAGTTTGCTGCATGCAAGTCCTTTAGCCTCGTCGACTTCTTTTCAGGATATCTTAAATTCTTCAAAAATAACGAGGAGATTGTTATGTTCAAAAATAACGAGGAATTGTTAAAAAAGATTGCATACTACCTCAAAAATGAAACGGCGCGAGAGAAAATTGCCGAAAAATCTTACACTAAAGCGATAAAAAACCATAACATCTCACAGGAGTACCAAAAATTATTCGGTAAAATGTTGGAGAATGAGAATGTTTTTTCTTCAAAGTTAATAAAATCAAATAAAAAAATGAAGATGATAAAAAAAGAAGAAGTAAAAAACTTTGATTACGTTAAAAAAATTACCGAAGGATTTGATTACATTTGTTTTTCATCTAACGACTCGGAAAATATGGAATATCTGGAATATTTGCGGTCTCGCGCTATGGATGTTACAAAAAAACAGATTAGCATCTGTGATTATTATTTTTTCGACAAGCTACTTGGGAATTTGCTTCTTGTCGATATGCTTAAGTCGTTTAATGAATTGAATTTAGAGGAATTTGAAAGATTAATAATCCCTGAGCAGATTGCTGTTTCTAGAGAATATCTTTTAGAGAACTATCATGATTTCGAGAATCTACTAAAAAGAAGAAAAAACAAATTTTTCCGTCGTGATATCATGTCTTTTATCTCAATCCCATTAGTTAAAACAACAAAAATAGGAAAACTGAACTACCCTGTTTTTTCAAATGTGTTTCAAAAGATATTTCTATTCACTGTTTACTCAATGATTAAACAAAAAAACCTAAAGGTTATCTTCTATGTCTTTAGGTTGTTGGCAATAAAAAATGTCGGCACATTTACAGCAAAATTCTTCTTTAGTTCTTTATTCAAGAGTGAAAATTGGAACAAACTAAGAATGTAAGTTCACAATTCTTTTAAACCAATTGGCTTTATGTTTAGTAGGTGAAGCATGAAATTTAACATTCAGAAAAATTTGTCTTTGCTAGCGGCGAAGAATACCCTTTACAATTCTCTTTCGACCTTCATATCAAAGGTAGGAGGTTTCGTTCTTACAATACTTCTTGCAAGAATGCTCTTGCCCGACTTGTTTGGAGTGTATTCCCTTGTCCTATCGATAGTTGTTATTGTATTTTCATTTATTGATCTCGGTATTGGTGAGGCTGCAATTAGGTACATGTCAGAATCACTTGGAAAAAACAAAAGAAACGAAGCTCTTTCTTATTTTTGGTATTTATTCAATGTAAGGTTTATTCTGATTATCTTCGGAGCATTGGGACTATTTCTGTTTGCAAAGCTTTTTGCATATGATATTTTCGGCAAGCAGGAGATTGTAATACCCCTTTTATTTGCAATATTTTTCGTCTTGGTGAATGCGGTGAGAAACTTTTTTGGAATTTTGTTCTTTGCATTAAATGATCTAAGAGATGTCCCATTTGTTTATACAATTTTACACGGTTCAAAGGTTTTGTTTTCATTTATTGCCTTGTTGCTTTTTTCTGGCGTCGAGGCTGTTTCTGCGATATTTGCGGCATTTGCGGCATCTTCCTTTGTTTCTTTGATATCAATAATAATAATCTTGAAGAGAAAAAAATTCAGATTTTTTCCGAAGAAAAAAATTAAATTTAACAAAAAGAAGACATGGGAATATCTTGGATTTATGAGCATAATCAATATATCGTTAATAATGTTTGGTTCTGTTGATACGTTAATGCTTGGAAGGTTTGTAGACACTTCTTATGTGGGTTATTATCATGCGGCCTTTTCTGTTATAATTTCCTTAGTTGCTATTTTTACAATTTCAGGAATTTTCCTCCCCATATTCACTCAGGTTAACGGAGACAGATTGAAGAAAGCAATATCAAAATCAATGCGATACACATTGATAATCTCGGTCCCGTCGGTTGTTGGAATTTTATTCGTTTCAGAAGAAATAATAAGTTTTTTTTACGGAAGTGAATACTCAAATGCAGTCGGTGTTCTATTGGCTCTCTCCCTCATACTTTTTGTAACTCCGATATCATCACTTTATTCAAATTTGTTAAAAGCAAAAGATAGAACCAAAATCCTGGCAACAATAACTGTGATGTCTCTAATATTAAATGTGGTCTTGAATTATATTCTTATCACATACTTCTTAAAATTTAGTCAAGAATATGCAATAATAGGGGCTGCCTTGGCCACAGTCATAAGCAGAACATTCCTTCTCGTCGCAGTTATGGCTGATGTTAAGAAGCAATTTAAAATGGCACTTGACAATAAACCTCTTTTGAGGTCAATCATTGCCTCTGCAATTATGGCATTGGTTTTGTATATTTATGAAATTTTATTTACTGAAATTGCTCCAATCTTCAGCATTTTGGAAGTGATTATAGGAGTTGTAACCTACTTTTTTGTGATGGTCGTAATAAAAGAGGTTAATAAAGAAGATTTAAACTTGTTAAAAACCACGTTGAAGAACTATTAGTTTGTTATAACTTCCTTTTCAAAAAAATTAATCATCTTCTTTGCAACATTTTCCCAAGCGAATCCATTATCTCTCAGCCATTTTCTGTAATTTATTTTTTTAGGGTTTTTTATTATTTCATTTATCCTCTTTACATTATCTTCATTTTTAGATATTCTGTTTAATGGGAGCATTGTTCCTCCTCCTTTGTTGTTACCAATGACTATCGGAACGCCAGCCGCCATCGATTCATTCCAGGAATTGTTATATCCTGCTTGAGGGGGCACGCTGATAAAAACTTTACACTTGTTGTAAAATTCATTCATTTTGTTGGAAGGGATTCCCTTTGCTATTGATAGTTTTAAATTGTTTTCAATTGCAATTTTTTCGAGTTCATCTTCCGAAATCATCTTGTATTCATCCCCCTTGTCTGTCCAACAAAGACAATCTCTTTTTCTCTTTAATGGCTTAAACTTACTGAAGTTTACACCTCTGTAGATTAATGTTGCTTTTGGAAACCTTTTCTTTAGGTCATCCCCTATAACAATTAATTTTTCTCCCATCATTTTTCCCACAATATTTTGCAAAAAAATCAGCCAATTTTCTTGATGACCACAAAAACAACAGATGTGATTTTTTTTGAATATTCTTTTTGGGAAAAGTAAAGGAAAGGCAAAACTCCAATCTTGGCTGAATATAACCTCATAATGATTTTTATTCATAAGTTCCTTCACTTTTTTTCTTATAGGGAATATAGATTTCCACAGAGAATAAATTTTCATGTCATCTTCCCTGGACAAAAAGTCTACCTTGTGCCCAAGTTTTTCCATCTCTTTTGCAATTTCTTCGTTTGCATTTCCTACTCCTCCTGGAAGACCGCGACGCTGGTTGAAATTTTTAAGTATTATCAGAATTTTCATTTTTTATTAATTCCTTGTAAATTTTTTCATAAATGATCACTGATTTGTTTAAATCAAAGTTTTTTAGTATTGTCTCTCTCGCCTTTCTACCGATATCCCCTTTTGATTCCATGGCCCCCTTTATCTTTCTGTAAATTTCTTCGGAACTGTTCTTTTCTGCCAAAAAACCGTTTTTTCCATCTGTAATGAACTCAGATATCTCCGAGACATTGGTTGACAGGACGACTTTTCCGGTTGCCATTGCCTCAAGTATTTTTGCAGGAGGTGACGCGCAGGTTAGGAATTTTCCTTCGTTATGTAAATCTATGACTAAATCTACTTCTCCCAGAAATTTATTGATATCCTTTAGATATCCTATATACTCCACTCTTTTTGCTATTTTACCCAAAAATTTTTCATCAAAACCATACTTTTTAAGATCGTCTCTCACTTTTTTTTCAAGTATTAATTCAAATTCTGTTTCTTTGCTTACCTTTTCTAATGCGCGCAGAACTTCCGGGAGATGGTTATAGTATCGTGAACAATAAATTCTCTTTATTTTGCGATTACTTTTTTTTATGGGCTTGAATTTTTTGGTATCGATTCCATACGGAATGTTCCTCGTCCCCTCCACGCCAAATTTTTTTAGATGATTGTAAATTGTTTTTGACGGAATTATTATCAGATCAAGATTGGAAAATTCTTTCTTTAGATTGTACTTTCTCATATTAAATTCCGGGTCTCCAAGAAGAGTCATTATGATGGGAAAATTACTGAACATATCTAAAAATTTTAAGTATACTCTTGGTCTAAAACCCTTTACGAATATATTCATGACCTCAATTTTTTCCTTTTTTGTTATCTTAGTATATGTTCTGTAAAAACCCCAGTAGCTCATTATCCTGCACACCTTGTAAAGGAATCTTCCTACTTTTCCATTTCTTTCCACAAGGAAATTGTATAACTTATCCTCGTAGTTAAACCATCTATAAAATTTTATTCCGTCTATAATTTCAAACTTTCCATACCTCTTGTTCCTTATTCTGTCTATCTGCTTTGTTAATACGACCACATTGTGACCTCTTTCTTTGAATTTTTTTGCATAAGACAGGGCAATATTTCTCGTGCCTTCAGCAATGGAGTTTAAGTTTCCCCCTTCAATTAGAATATTCATTTTGTTATCTCAAAGACAAATATATTTTTTTATACTCTTTTGCAATTGATGATAAGCCCCTTTCTTTTAAATATCTTTCAGACTCTCCTTTCATTTTTTTGTAGTTTTTTTGTTTTAGTGCTTCTTTAATTATTCTAGGAAAATCCTTTTCATTTTTTACTGTTTTTATACAACCATATCTTTTTTCTATATCCTTGAAAAAGGGAATATCACTGGAAACAACCGGGGTTCCCGCAGCCATGGCATGCGCGAAAATCCCGCTTCCTATTCCTCCGCGGTATGCCTGCAAAACAAAATCTGCAGCTGAAAAATACACCCACCATATTGGCATTTGATCACTTATTGGTTTTATATCAAACCGGACGTACTTCTCGGATTTTTTCTTTTTAACAAATCCTTCCAAAAAATTTAGATATTCCTTAAGTCGCTGTTTTTTTCTGTCATTGACGGGGATGGGGCTGGAAACAACCAACACAGTTTTTCCGATCTTATCAGCATATTTTAGAGGGATGTCTGCTCCTGAATCAGGGGTTAAATTTCCTATTACAAGATACACATCCCCGCTTAATTTTAATTCCTTCTTTGCCTTATCCTTAGGTATTTTTTTTACATTTTCAATAATGCCTTGTGGTACTACGATTATTTTTCTGCTTGAGATATTGTACTCCTTTGTCAGGATGGGGACAAAGAAATCAGAGTGGACAATTATCAAATCAGAGGCCCAATTTATAAGTTTATTTTGAGACAAGTATAGCACTCTTCTTAAAAAAATCTTCAATTTGTTTTCTTTGAATTTTTCTTTTTTGGAAAGGATATTATGCATGGTTGTTATTATTTTATTGTTTTTGTTAAATCCCAGTATCAAATAAACAAGGAAAAAAGGAAGTCCGTAATAGCCAAGGAGATTATACTCGTGTTGTATGTGGACGATGTTATATTTTTTTAATTTTGGAATCATTTTCAGAAAAGACATCGGACTTCCGGCTACATAAGAAACATCCTCAATGTCTGTTTCGGTTTTTTTTATATTCTCTGTTAGTGTAACAGAATAACCGGATATTGCCCTTTCAGATTCTCTTGTCGGAGAAACCATCGCTATTTTCATATTCATCAAGAATCCCCTTTATTTTTTTTAACAAATCTTCTGATTTGTGGAGATTTCTCTTCCAGTAGTCAATTGTTCTTTTTAATCCTTCTTCCGGGAGAACTGTTTGTTGCCATCCAAGAATTCTTTTTGCCTTTGAAGAATCCAGGACAAGATATGGTTGGTCAGAAGCCAACGGTCGATAAGGATATCGCGGAGGGTACTCTCCTAAATGAATTTTTTCCAAGGGAAATTTTAATTGTTCTGCGATTTTTAAAACCCACTCTTTGTTTGTAAAACCTTTGCCTCCGGCAATGTTGAAAACGTGGCCTTTGGCTTCTTGAGAATTCATTGCAAGCAGATATCCATTCACGTGATCATCAACATAGATATAATCTCTTACCGAGTTTGGAGCACCGATGTAAATATCATTCCCTTTAATCATTTCTGTTATTAGATATTCTGTAAAAAAACTAGGATCATACTTTCTACCAAAAGAATTGGATGTTCTCATTATAACTACGTTGAAATTGTAAACAATGTGTAGCATTCTTACATACATATCTAATGCTGCTTTGCTGACAGCGTAAGGACTTGAAGGTCTTAATTCCAAATTTTCCTGGAAGGGAACTTCCTTTTCCTGAATTCCGTAGACCTCTGCCGTTGATGCAACAACAAGCCTCACCTTCTTAGGCCCATAAAGATCCATTAATGCTTCCGCAATATTGATTGTTCCGAGGTAATTTGTATCTTGATAGTTAAATGGTTGTTCAAAACTCAATCTTACCGGTGAAAGTGCGGCGAGATGCAAAACAACGTCAGGTTCAATCTTTTTTATGGAACTCCTTGTTGCGTGATAGTCTCTTATGTCGCAGGTTATGAGGTTTATCCTGTCTTTAATATCTTCAACTGATTCGAAATTTCTACCAACAACGTGCTGTATTATTCCGAAAACTTGATGCCCTTGCTCAAGAAGCTTGTGTGCGATTTCACCGCCGATAAACCCCGTTACTCCAGTTATCAAAACTTTCATTATTTTTCTGAACAAATTTCATTTATTAAGGTTATTGTAGTAAACATACATAATGAGGTTTCATAAAACTTAAAAAAGGTTAATTTTATTGAATTTGATGCAATTGGAAAGACTAACTCAAGAAGACAGAATTAAGAGGGCTTTTCAAGATGGTTCTATAAAGAGAATTTCTGTGAATTTACATCATGAGTATTCTCCAAAAAGATTGAACAATGACAGGACTTTTGTACCTCTTGATGAAGTTTATAATCTTGTAGATGAAGCAGTGGAAAAGATTTTACCTTGGTATCAAGATAGAGTTGGAGAGCCGTTCAACAAGACAAGACCCCCTAAAACAGAAGTGGCAGGAGAATTCAGAACAAAGCTCTATGGGCAACCAGGATTTAGAAAAGCGACAGACATTCTTTTTGGAGGGGGAAGTTTTAATGAATTAAATGACTTAAACGCACTCCCAAAAACTCCGTGGTATAATGAGATTATGACTGGTGAAGAAAAGTATGAAAACGTTTTTGGAAGTAAGTATGATGATTCATTGCACACCCGCACTGAATACACAAATGTTGATTTGGTTCCACTTCACTCACTTGAACTTCAGTTAAACCGAGAAGGATTTATTATTCCTGTAAAACCAGTAAGTACAGATGGAATAATCATTACGTCTCCCGACGATAAATCTGAAAAGGATACATTGTTTTCGGTGTAAGGGGGGTGGAAGTTATCCAAACACTTATCACACCGTTGGAGCAGGAGGACTAAGCGTTTCAGATGCTCTTAAAGAAAGAAAAGAGAGCATTGAGGAAGCATTTGTTAGGGGGGAATTAATCCCTGAATTAGGGGAAAGGTTAAACGGTGTAAGTTCTGTTAGATCAATTGGTAGAACAGAAGACTGGCTTCTTGGAACAGGAAACATAACTTATGTTTTTCAAGTAAACACGGAGTTATCAAAAGAGCAAGTTACAAAATCGTGGGTTACTGCAAAAGATGCAAAAGAGCATAGAGAACTTGTTTTTATTCCCAATAATTCAAATGGTGTGGAAAGATTTTTAAGAGAAAATTTTAGAGGAGTGGTTGAGAATAGAATAAACAGAACAGATAATGAAAGGGTTTTACTAAATCCCGGTGCTTTAGATTTAGCAGTTTACGCAGGAATAGAACCTGCTCAACTAAGAGGGTACTATAGGGGAGGCGTTTGGTAACTCTTAAAAATTATGAATCTAACTTCCATTATTCTTTTAAATGATAATCTTCTAAATTTTTAATGGTGCTAAAGACAGCAGTAATAATTGCAGGTGGCAGGGGAACAAGGTTGGAAGAACGCACAGAAGACTTGCCAAAACCGTTAATCCCTGTTAATGGAAAGCCCATTCTCGAGAGAATAATTGGGTGGCTGGTAAAACATGGTGTTGAAAATGTTATAATCGGGGTGGCGTATAAAAAAGAAATGATTAAAAATTATTTTGGTGATGGGGAAGATTTCGGTGTGAAAATAAATTATACGGAGCATGATGAAAAAGGAGGAACAGAAGATGCATTCAAGGCGGCGATAAGTCAGTCAGGCATAACAGACGAGAATTTTTATGCAATGAACGGAGACCAAATAACTGATTTGCAATTGGATAATCTTTTGGAATGTCATTTAAAGAATGACGCAGTCGTTACAATTACAACCATCAATCTGCGAACAAATTTCGGAATTCTCCATATTGAAGATGACGGAAAAATAAAGGAATTCAAAGAGAAGGGAGAATTAATCGACAAGAAAATGAATTCAGGGATTTATGTTTTCAATAAAAAAATTAAGGGCTTTCTAGAAGGTGGTAATATTGAAGAAAATGCATTTAGGAAATTGATTAATCACGGGAAAATACATTCATTCCATCATGAAGGAATATGGCTCACAGTAAATGACAAAAAAGAATTAAAACATGCAGAAGAAACATTAAAAAGATTGGAGGCTTCCGATTGAAATGAAAATACTTATTGTTTTCAGGAAAAAGAAGGAAGAGTCATGGGATATCGTTAGGAGTGTAAAGCAAAAACTTGAAGAAAAAGGACACAATGTGGATCTTTTGTCGAGAGAGGATGACTTAGGCATTGACTCATTGTCAGGTTCAATGGGTACTTTGAAGGAAGCGATAAAAAGGAGAGACAAGGAAAAAAACTATGATGTAATATACACTCAAGATTGGAGCATGGCCTTTCCACTTTTAATCCCCGAGAGAGTTTTTGAAAAGAAGCATTTTTGTTTTTTTCACAACGTTCAAGAGGAAGGAAATTCAAGGATATTCCAAAGAATTGTTGGTAACATGCTTGGAGGCAATCTTTTAGTAAGAAAAGAAGAATTAAAGAAAAAATTCCCAAAATCGATTCTTGCATTTGACGGGATTAATAATATATTTAAATAAGATGTTTGAAATAAAAAATTGCAGAGTTTGTAATAATAAAAATTTAACAGATATTCTCTCTCTAGGTAACCAGTATATAAGCAATTTTGTAGATTCGTTTGATGAAAAGGAAGAAAAAATACCTCTCGAGATAGTCTTGTGCCAGAACTGTAAATTATTGCAATTAAAGCACAATGCTCCTCCTGAAAAAATGTGGGGCAAACAATATTGGTACAAATCGGGAATAAGCACAACAATAAAAGAGGACTTAAAAGATATTGTTCAAAAATCTGAAAAATTGGTTAAGTTGAATAAAGGAGATATTGTTGTGGACATCGGATGCAATGACGGAACATTGCTGAGTTTTTATCAGAACAAAGAAATAGAATTGGTGGGATTTGAACCATCTGAAAATGTCGCCAGAGAGGCATCATCAAAAGGATTCAACGTAATAAACAACTTTTTTAATGCAAAAAATTTCAAGGAAAAATTTCAAGGAAAAAAGGCAAAAATAATAACTGCAATATCAATGTTTTACGATCTTGAAGACCCAAATAATTTTGTTAAAGACATAGTTGAATGTTTGGAAAAAAAAGGAATTTTCGTAATTCAGCAGAATTATCTGGTGTCAATGCTAGAACAAAACGCTTTTGACAACATCTGCCATGAACACAGAGAGTATTACTCTTTAACCTCGTTAAAACCTCTTATAGAGAAATATGGTTTAGAGATTTTTGATGTGGAACTTAATGACATAAACGGGGGTAGCATAAGGACCTACATTAAATTCCAGGACAATGCGGATGTAAGGCCTTTCAAAAATTTTGAAAAAAGATTTGGTGAAATAGAAAGAAAAGAGAGTGCGATGGGTTTAAACACATTAAAACCATACATCGAATTTGCCTTAAGAATAAACGGTATAAAGAAAGACCTGGTGGGTTTTTTGAAGGATGAAAAGAAAAACGGCAAAAAGATTTGCATTTACGGAGCTTCTACAAGAGGTAATGTAATCTTGCAGTATTTCGATTTAGATGCAAAATTGGTTGATTGCATTGCTGATAAAAATTCAGATAAGCACGGTAAGAAAACAGTTGGAAGCATGATTCCGATAGTTTCTCCAGAGAAGATGAGGGAGAAAAATCCCGATTATCTGCTGGTTATGACTTGGCATTTTTTCGAGGAAATAAAAAAACAGGAAAATGGACTTTTTGAGAGAGGGGTTAAGTTTATTGTTCCTTTGCCTGCATTTAAAGTGATAAGCAAAAATTAATTATTTTTCCAGATATTGTTTTTTTAATGTGGCTAGATTATTCGTAAAAGAACCAAATTTAAATCCAAGCCTTACAATTTTTGCGTTGTTTAAAGTTGCATTGAAAGGGATTTTGACCGGATGCCTTTGTGTTTTGTCGTCATCAACAGATATTTTTGTTTTTTTCCTAACAGTTTTTTCTAGATTTTTAAGAAAATAAATCATTTTCATTTTTTCCATTCCTGCAACATGAAAAATCCCGCTTTGTTTTTTTTCTGTTAGAAACAAAATGCTTCTTGCAACATCTTCGACAAACACGGGAGTCCTGATTTGGTCAGGTTCTTTTAATTTTATCTCTTCTTCACGCAATATAGAATTTCCAAAAACCCCATTTTTTTCTTTTTTGCCGTTATATCCATACATGATGTCCACCCTTATAACCAGAGAATTTTGAATATTGAGAACTTCTCTTTCTGCGAGAACTTTGTATTTTGCATATTCATTCTTTGGATTTGGTTTGTCAGTTTCTTCATAATCTCCCTTTTTTCCATCGAAAATGTATGACGAAGAAATGAAAACCATTTTTGAACCTGTTTTTTTGCAAGCATCTGCGATGTTTTTTGCAGTTGTATAATTTAATGTCTTACAAAGCCTTGGATTTTTTTCACAAGTAATACTGCTTGTTAACGCAACAGTATCTATTACCACATCCGGCCTATATTCTGATATAAGCTCTTCAACATCATTTTTGTTTGTGGCATCTAACTTTTGAAGTCCAGGTTTTTCATTTTTAATGTATGTTCCTAAAACTTTGTGTTCTTTTGAAAAAAAATTCATAAGTTTTGTTCCTAAAAATCCAGATGAGCCGATTATTGCTATTTTCATCTTAGTAATCAATAATCCTCCTTGTTTTAATCTTCTCCTTTTTGACAAATTCAAATATCCTTTCCAGCAACGGAATTTTAAATCGAGCTTCAAAAAGACAATGTACATACATTGAGGCAATATTTTTATTAATTATTTTTTCCTTTATCTCATCAAAAATCTCATCATCATTTTTTCCTAAGGAAACTAGATACTCTATTATTGGAGATTGTTTTTTTCCGGTTATTGTTATGGGAATATTTTTTATACCATCGTAAATCTTAACAGACTCTCCCGGAAAATCACTCATAAATTTTATTCCTCTTGTTCTTAGAATCTTCAAAACTTTTTCATTTGAATTGAAACCTGGTGCTGAAAAACTTATTGGTTTCTTTCCAAATAACTTTTCATACTTGGACACAGATTTGTCAACTGTTTTTTCTATATCTATCATGTTTAATCCTCGAGTCCATTCTCTGTGTTTCCAACCATGAATCCCCAGTTCATGTCCTTCTTCTAAAATTAGTTTTAGAATATCTCTGTTAATTGTTACGAAATCCTTTGGGAAAAAAGCCATCCTAAATTTGTCCCTTAAACTCCAAACACTTACATTTCTTTCCATAGAACTCTCCAGAGATTTTCTGTACTTTAGAAGTTCAAGAATATTAGATTCTCCACCCATAGACACGTAAAAACTTGCCTTGATATTGTGTTTTTTAAGCAGGTTAAGAAGTGGAGGTATACCCTCTTTTATTCCTCTTTCGGATTCAACGTCCACTCTTAACGTAAATTTTTTCATTTTTCTTTTAGGTTGTAAATAGCTATTATTTCGCTTGATATATATTTGCCAAAGATATTTCTAAAAAAAGAAAATTTATTTGAAGCATAATAAACCTTTACATCCAAGTTAAACTTCTTTCCAAGATTTCTCATGAATCTTTCATCCGTAAAATTTTCATTTTCTCTGCAGTAAATAAATCTCTCCTTGTATTTATTAGACAGATATGAACTTAATTGGAGCCATTTAAAATTTGGGGCACTCAAAACTATTTTTTCTTTTGTTACTCTAATTAATTCATTAAGAGCTTTTTCAGGTTCTTCAATGTACTGGAAAACTTGTATAGACACAGATTTGTCAAAATACTTGTCCTTAAATGGTAATTTATAAATTTCAGAAATTACTAATTTTTTGTAATTATTTTTTCTGGCTTTTTTTAATGCTTCTTTGTCTATGTCAACTCCGTAAAGATTCTTAGTCTTCACATAATTTCCGAAAAAACCATTACCACAACCCGCATCCAAAATCTTCTCGTTATTCCTGATTTTTATTACTTTAAGAACTTCATCATAAACTCCCCATGATGTCTCAAAATTTTTTTCTTTTCCTATTTTTTCCGAGGTTCTGTACAAATTTTTCTTCATGTCTTTTTAAAGTTGTCTTACACTCCTAGTTGTGAATTTATTTTTGGACCAACAACCCTCGTAAAAAATATTGGAAGTTTTTTCCACAAAAAACTGAATCTTTTAAGTTTACTATTACCCCCTGTTTTTTTGTTATTGTTAATGTAATACAGAAAAGATTTTTTTTCATAGATTACACCGTTCCATTTTTTTTTAAATCTTAATATCCCGCCGGCCCGGGTGTCATTCTGAGCATCGATATCACATTGTCCGATGTCAAAATACTTGACACCTTTTTTTTCAGCCCATTTTATGGTCTCCCAATGCAACAAATCATTTGGTTGATATACAAGATAATCTCCGTCCGAAGGATTAAACGCCGCGTGGATATAATTTTTTGAAAAGAAAACTATCAGAGAACTAATCAATTTACTCTCCTTGTAGCAGTTTAATCCTCTAAAATTATTCTTCATGACACTGAAAAGATTTAAAAAATATTGATAAGAATGTTGAGGAGAACCAAAACTTTTCATATTATTTTCGTATAGTGAGTAGAATCTTTTTAATTCTTCTTCATTGGTTATTTCTTCTATTCTCAGATTTGATTTTTCTGCTTTTTTTATTCCTTTCTTTGTAATTCTGCTAAGGTTTCCCCACATAGCGTCTGCCCCTTCTATTTTTAGAAAAATTTGATTTTTATTATTTTTTTCAACAAAATTTAGCGAAGAAAGAATTTTTCCGTTTTTGCCGTAATTTTCCATGAAAGTGTTTAGTTTTATTTCTATCTCATCTAAGTCCTTAATTTTTTTTAATTCTTCTAAAAGAAATGTTAGGTCCTCTTTTTTGTAAGTTCCGATGAACCCTCCGCTGTCGAGAAAAGGAAGAGAGATTAGTCTGTTTCCAAAGATTTTGCTTTTTACAAAAAAAAATGGAAAAATTGCCGAAACCTTTTTATCATTCAAAATAAAAAAGTATTTCCCTGCACAGTTTTTGTAGGTTTTTTCGATTACTTCTTTGAATCTTACAGAATGATAAAATTTTGATTCCTCATTATTTTTTAAAAAATCTTCCCACAAATTATTATATTCTTCTCTTAGTTCCAAGATTTCGATCATGATAATGCCTCTAAGTATATTCTCTTTAATTGATTGTTTCTTCTTTCAATGCTGAACTTCCCATTTTTTCCCTCAATCATTCTCCTGCTTTCTTTTCCCATTTTTTCCCTCAATTTCTTGTTATCTATTAAAATGGAGACTTTATCAACGATTTGTTTAACAATGTCAGGATGATCTTTTGTTATATATTCTGTGAATTTTTTTTGGTCAAAGCCGTCCTTTGTCAAATAATTTTCCCAGGAATAAGGACTTTTTATTAAAAACCCATTTTTTCCGTCTTCAATTAATTCCGGGACTGTGAAGCTGGTCGTACCTATTATTGGTAATCCTGCAGACATTGCCTCTAAAAAAACCACTCCGTAATTATCTGTATGTGTTGGTAAGACAAAAACATCTGCACTAAGATACATCTCATCAAAAAGTTTTTCTCTTGAGAGATGACCATTTATGATTTTTAATCCCTTAATCCTTGGAATCTTATACTCTTTAGGTATGTCTCCCTTGAATTTCAATTCTAGATTTTTATATTTTTTAGATAGTCTCTCATATGCCATTATAATATCATGTCCACCCTTCCCATAGAAATATCTTCCAACAAAAGAGATCACAAATTTTTTGTCTTTTCTGTTTATTCTCTTTTTCCTGCAGGGACGCATGGCGAGATAAAGAATCTCTATTTTTTCCTTAAATTTGCTGCAATCAAGTGCTTTCAGCAAGTCTTCCTTTGCCGCCCGGCTTTGAGGGAGTATCTTCTTGCAGTTTTTAGAGGATAAAAGTTTTGAGATAATCTTTTTTGTTATTGGGTTCTTGAGAGATTCATAATTAAAAGAAGTAAACACTCCTCCCGATTCACAATCTACAATCCATGGTTTTTTCTGGTTTATTTGTAATATTCCGCGAGTTGAATGAATTAAATCCGCGTCTGTTTTCGTTCTGGCCATTCTGGGCAAAGGAAAAATTTTAAGGAGATTGTTGTGAAGTTCTATTTTTTTTTCCGTGAACCAGCCGTGATACGATGTTTTTACTCTGTTAACAACATATTTAACACCTCTCGGAGGAAAGTTTAAAATCTCGTCGAATTGGGGATGTGGGCTAGCAAGAAGTTGTACTTTAATCTCTTTATTTTTCATCTTTTATATAAGTATATTTTGCAGAATAGTATTATTTTTAAAGCTTATGAAGATACTTTTCATATGGAAGATAGAGAAAGAAAGTTTGATGTATTGATTGTAGGTGGATTAGGGCATGTAGGTTTGCCATTAGGAATTGTGTTTGCTCAAAAGGGATTGGAAGTTTGTCTGTTTGATATCGATGAAAATAAGGCAAAACTTGTATTGAACGGGATAATGCCCTTTGTAGAACATGGGGCAGAGCCAATCTTGAAGGATGTTCTAGAGAAAAAAAAATTAAAAATATCATTTGATAAGAGAGACATTTCATACGCAAGAAATGTGATAATCACTCTTGGAACAGAAATTGATGAATACATGAATCCGCAAGTTAGAAAGTTTATGGACTCAATTTCAGAAATCTCAGAGTATTTGGACTCTGGTCAGACATTAATAATAAGAAGCACTGTTTATCCGGGTGTTTGTCGGCAGATGTTGAAAAATTTTGGTTGGACCGCTGGAGAGAATCCAATTCATGTTGCTTACTGTCCCGAAAGATTGGCTCAAGGATATGGCATTAAGGAGCTTCTTGAGTTACCCCAGATAGTTTCCGGTTTCAGCGAAAAAGCAATTAAAGATGCCATAGAACTTTTTTCCGTTGTTTCTCCAAAGATTGTTGAAACTATTGTTGAAGAGGCGGAATTGATAAAGCTTTTTTCAAATTCTTTTAGATACATTCAATTTTCAGTAGCAAACCAGTTTTATACTCTCGCAACAAAACTGGGTCTTGATTATGAAAGAATAAGAAAAGCATTAATTGAGGGTTATGACAGGGCAGGCACGCTCGCAAGTGCAGGTTTCTCGGCAGGTCCTTGTTTGTTGAAAGACACAATGCATTTGGTTGCTTTTGATAACGCTAATTTTCCATTAGGTAACGCAGCGATGATAATAAATGAAGGACTGCCAAACACGATTGTAGAGAGCCTGAAGAAAAAACACGATTTAAACAAAAAGAAAGTTGGAATCTTGGGAATGGCTTTTAAGGCAGAAGTTGATGATATAAGGGACTCGCTTTCATTCAAATTAAGAAAGCTCCTTAAGTTTCATGGAGCAGAAGTTTTTTGTTCCGACGAATTTGCAAAAGATCCGCGATTTGTATCAAAGGAAGAATTGATAAAAAACAGCGATATCATAATTGTCGGGGCTCCTCATTCTGCCTATAAAGAATTGCAAATTTCTGGAGATATTGATGTTGTTGATCTGTGGGGAATATTGAAAAAAGATAAAAACAAGGATTTGCAATCAGAAAAGAAAGAACATTCAATTGGTGAATACAAAGATGAAAAATATCCTTATCACAGGGAGCTCGGGAAACCTTGGTAGCGCAATTGTAAAATCCGGGAAATTCCAGAATATTCTAACACCAAGTCATAAAGAAATGGATATTGCTAATAAAGATTCCGTGAGAAATTTTTTCCAAAACAATGATTTTGAGACAGTCATACACTGTGCAGCCATTGTTCGCGTCGGGAATTCAGAGGAGGAAATAACAAAAGCCATAAATACAAATGTTATTGGGACTTCTAATCTGGTAAATGAAGTTTTGAAGAAAGAATCAGAACAAGGAAAAAAAATAAGATTTATTCACATATCTACTGACGGCGTTTATAGCAGGGCAGAGGGAAACTACTCGGAAAACTCTCCAACAATTCCCATGAATCCTTACGGATGGACAAAACTTGCAGCAGAGAGTTCTGTAAGATTATTGAAAAATTTTTGCATAATAAGAACTAGTTTTTTTAATCCTGATAAATTAAATTTTTCCGAAGTTCCCGAAGATGTTTACACTTCGAAGATGAATGTTTCAGATTTGGTTGATGCAATTAAAATCCTTTTTGAAAGTGATTTCGTTGGAACAATAAATGTCGGAAACAAAAAAATTTCAAATTACAATCTGTACAAAAAGTACATCAGGGATTTGAAACCCGTAAAACTTGATGACATTAAGGATTCTCTGCCCTTTGAATTGCCAAGAGATTCATCAATGGACGTGAGTTTGTGGGAGAAATTAAAACATGAAAAAGGATTGCACAATCTTTAAAAATCAATAACTTTTAGGACGTTTATGACAAAACTATTGCAAATAGCACTTCCACTGATGCTCCACTTTGATAAAGAAATTGAGGCTTTCTTAGAAGCAAAAGACAGAATTGAAATCTTGAGTGATTCTTACGGAGTTCCTACTGAAGTTGGCGCATTCTTACCATTTCTTCCCGGACATTCAATAAAGTCGGAAAATTTTGAGAAGCAGTTGGAAAACGAGCGCAAATATGGAATTCCAATACGACTCGTTGAAACATGCATTCAAAGAAACAACTCTTTAGCATATGTTCCTTCTGATCCTACTTACAATTCAGAGAAACCCTCTGATTTGGGAAGAACAATAGATCACGTTGCAAGATTAAGGGATTTAGATCCAAATCCACGGGAAAATTTGGTTGTGGCACCACATGTAGGAGTAATAGTACCTCATGATTTGAAGGAAGGAGATTTTTCAATACCTGGATTTTATTCTGTTCCTGATTTTGTAAAAATGAGAGACAAAATAATAGATACTGCAGAATCAAGATTCGCAGGACTTCAGGAATTGGGAATTCAAAAAGGATTGACTCTTGCCATAGAAAATGCTTATCTTGCTGTAGTGCAGGACTCAAGTTTTTGGCAAACAGGCAATAGAACAGAAGACATGGACAAATACAAAATGCATTACGAAGTTCTTAATGATTTGCCTAATCTAAGTAAAATTTCTCGAGGAAACTTGGTTCTTGATCTGGCCCATTTGGTTGCAATGGAAGAAATCCCTAATGCATTCAGCAGAAATAATTTCTCTCCTGATAATTTGTTTGCCACAATGGGAATTTCTTCGTGGGATGAATACGAAAAAAGAGTTGGAATGCAAGAAGAGTATATGGCTCAAGCACGCGCAGTTCACATTTCTCAAGTAGAAGGAATAGGTGTTAGATTACCTGCAAATTCAGAACCTGCTCAACATTGGGGTGGTGGAAAAACTTTGCAGGGATTAATTCCAAAAGAAAGATTCGTCGATGTTCTTAAGGAATCTCAGAGAAGAAATCTTCCTGTAAGTTTAGAACTTGATTATTCATTTAAACCATTTACTTACAAAGAAGCAGATGATTTATTGGAGCCCATTCTGAAAATTTATGATGATTTTTAACTAAACTTATTCTTATACCAATCAATTGTTTTTTCGAGACCTTCTCTCAAGTCTGTTTTAGCTTCCCAGCCAGTATCTCTCTTTATTTTTGAGACATCGGGTAGTCGTCTCTTTACACTTCCTTCAGGAGAATTTTTAACTTCAATATTTCGAGGACGCCATTTCATGATATTAAACATCTCTTCAACAAGGTCTTTGATAACTGTTTCTTGCGATGTACCTATGTGATAAGTTCCTCCGTCGGTTTTATCTGATTCCATAACTCTTTGAATCGCTTCAACTGCGTCGTCAATATAGCAAAACGAGCGGGTTTCATCAGCCCCAAAAATAGAGAATGGTTCAACTTTTTCAACAATTCTCTTTGTAATTTCAGGGATAACATGGTCAAAGCCCGCACGAGGCCCGTAAAAGTTGTGCGGTCTTACTATCGACATTCGAAAATTATGTGCCTTGCTATAATGAATAAAAAAAAGTTCCCCTATTAATTTTTGCCCACCATATGACCATCGGGCATTGTATGTATCGGCGATAACTAACGGAACATTTTCTGGCGTGGGTATTGGCAATTTCCCGAATGCTTCAAGAGCGCTTGCGTATGCTTCATTGGAGGATGTGTAAAGAATTTTTGCATGAGGCACATTATTTTTGGTGTGAAACCATTCAAGTACATTCATCGTTGTGGACACTCCAATTCTAAGAACCTCGTGCGGAATTTTATAGAAAAGTTTTGTTCCGTTAATTCCAACAAGGTGATATACATGATCATACCCTGTACCTAATTTATCCCAAGAGACCTTATCTGTTAGGTCAGCTTCAATCATTTTTACGTTTGGCCTCTCAAGCAATGCCAATAAATCTCCTTCCTTTTGACTCCTAAAAAAATTATCTGCTATAACAACTTCGTGTTTTTGTTCTGCCAATCGTTTTGCTAAGTGGAAACCTATGAATCCTGCCCCCCCTGTTATGAGTGTTTTCGGCATGGTTTTAGAATAGTCAAATCTTATATAAACTTTGTGGTGAGTTAATTGCACAAAACTTAAAAATCAGGTTTTTTATTGATTTTTATGTCTGAAAATTTGTCAACTTCATTTCTTGGCCTGAAAAACAGGGTGCATGATTATTTCGAGAATCCAAAAGAAATTATAAGGGGAACAAAGACCATGAAATCTGAAAAATTAACATGCCAAATTTGCTCTTCCGAGAGGATGCATAAATTTTTATCATTAGGGCATCACCCAAATCCTGACGGATTTCTGACAGAAGAAAAATTAAAAGAACCTGAGATATATTTTCCCCTTGATGTTTATTTTTGTGAAGATTGTTGCTTAGTGCAGTTGGGATACGCCCCAAATCCAGAATTGTTGTTTACGGAAGATTTTGTTTATACTACTGGCTCAAGTAAAGAACTGGCGGACAATTTTCATTCCCTGGTAGAAAATGTCATAAAAAAGTTTAATCTGTTGAGGAATGATTTTGCTGTTGATATCGGAGGTAATGACGGAACATCGCTTTCAAATTATCTTCCTTATGGAATAAAAGTACTTAATGTTGATCCTTCGAAAGCAGCCGAAATGGCGCAAAAAAAGAATGTTCCAACAATGAAAGACTTTTTCAACGAGAAAACTGCAATTAGAATTCTCAGAGAAAATGGAAAAGCAAAAGTAATAACTGCAACAAACGTTTTTGCTCATGTTAGGGAATTGGATTCCTTTATGAATGGAATAAAAATTCTTTTAGATGCCAAAGGTGTTTTCATAGAAGAATCACACTACATAAGAGACCTTTTACATGAAACAGAGTACGATTCTATTTACGCTGAACACTTGAGATATTACTCTCTTAAACCATTAATCTACTTGTTTGATAAGTTTGATATGGATGTTTTCGATGCGGAAAAGATTACCACTCACGGCGGTTCATTGAGAGTTTATGCATGCGGAAAGGGAGATTTTCCCATATCTGAAAACGTGAAAAAAATTCTGATTGAAGAAGAAGAATTTGGGCTTTACTCGAGAAAAATTTATGATTCATTTGGGAAAAAGGTTTTTTCCAACATGAAGGAAATTCGTTCAATCTTGTTTAAAGCAAAAGAACATGGGAATATCGTCGGGATTGGCGCTCCGGCAAAGGGGAATACGCTATTAAATTTTTGTAAAATAGGAAAAGAGACAATTGACTGTTTGCTAGAATATGGAAGTTTGAAAGTAGGAATGTACTCTCCGGGAATGCACATTCCCATTAAGGACGAATCAATTCTCTTTCAGGAACCACAACCGACATATGCATTGCTTTTGGCTTGGAACTTAAAGAGTGTGATAGTGCCAAAACTAAGGCAAAAAGGTTTCAGGGGAAAAATAATAATCCCTGTTCCAGAACCTCATGTTATTGATTGAGGATCATTGTCACAGACAAGTAAAACCATCAAATTTTTATCATTTCTTTTTATAGTGGCGAAGACTCTATGATTTCCCCACAAGACTTCAAAAAAATTAGCTCTTTTTCTTACAGCAGGAGGTAAGTTTGATATAAACCCCTTAAAATCAGAAATTTTTAATAAAGACTCTGTTTTAGCATCTTCACCTTTTTTTACTATATCTACATGCAACTCTCCTTGTTTAACCGTTGTTTCATGAAAAAGACTTCCACTATGATGGGTATCAATGCACAGTACATTAACATCTACTTCTTGTTTTTTGCAAGAAAGTCCCTTTAGTCTACTAACCCAGTCAAGATCTTGTAACTTTTTTCTATTTCTTCTCTGCTTAAAGATTTTTCTTCAGATTTTATTCTGTCAAGTTCTATTTTCAACGCTTCCATAGGAAGTTCCTCTTTTCTATTTATTTTATTAAATTCCTCGTCCACATAGAAAAATCTTATTAGAACTTCATCTTCTTTCATTTTTTATATTAGAATTCTTCTTTCCAGATTCAATTATCTCTCTGAGCCTTTTTCTGATTCTTTCCCTATCAAGATAAATTGGCGGCTCATTATCATTATACCAAGGCTGTTTTAACATTTCCATGTATAACTCATCATTGTTGTCTAGTTCAATTATTCTTTTAATCATTTTTCTGAAAGTCATCTCTTCAACATATTTTTCCGACAAGAAATTTATTAGTGGTATCTTAAAGAAAAAGTTTGGCAGTTTTTTTCTGACTTGTTTTTCAAAGTCATGATAATTTATGAAACTTTTTGTGTTAAAGTCCCTGTACACAAGAGGATTCCCCCAGTAGATAGGAATGTTGTAGATCCTCATTGGCTCAACTTTTCTTTCAGAGGTGTATCCTACATGAGACGCATTTTCAAAAGCAATTGTGAATTTGTATTGGGCGAGGAAGTCTCTTGCAACATACTCTTTGGTTTCACCCTTTGATTTTTTGTCCTTATTGATTTCCACTACTTTTGGAATGCCTCTCCCCATGTTGTTCAAAACCTTCCCCCACGATTCTACCTTCTTGGATTTGTTGAGCTTTTTGAAAAAACTGTTCCTAAATGTTACATTGTTTGAACATATGAAGACGCAGAATTTTTTCTTCCCACTCATTATTTTTTTAACGTCAAGGTTTTTCGGCTTTATCAATTCTTCAGGATTTTTTATGGAGTTAAATGCATATCCGGGAATTCTCATATGCCCGGGATTTTGCAATTCTTCGTCGTATTCATGAGTGAACGCCCAGTCGCATTCTTTCATGTTTGGTTTTGCATTCTCAACTGTAAAGAAAATTTTTACGAAATTACCCTTTATCGAAGGCATTTTCCACCTTTCCTTTTTGAAATAATAAATCTCTCTAAGAATCTTATAAACTGTAGGAGAAAAATTCTCAATTTTCTTTCCTAAACTTTCATGTTTGTGAATTGGTCTCGTTGGAGTGTATACCGAAAAAAACACATAATCTGGATTTTCTTTGTCTATTATCACATTGTAGTCTTTTTTTAGAAGATTTGTAAAAATGTTGTTTTCCGGATTGAAATGCCACCAGTAATACCTGAAGTCAATTCTTATTGTCTTTTTCTTTTTATTCATATTTACGATATTAGTAACTATTTTTTAAGCATTTCTATCTCTGAAGAAACAAGTATTTTACTGCCCTCCCCTTGCCGATAATTTTTGAACATTCATTTATTGAAATGTTTCTTTTTACGTAGGTAAATCTTCTTAAAAAGCCAAACTTCTTTAAAATATTGAAAAAAGGATAAAGCCTTATCGGGAGATCCTCTATAAAATATTTCAGCTTAAAGCCTTCTTTTTCAAGATAATTCAAGAGCTTGGAAACTTTTTCTTTTCCAAGAAGCAATGTGTGAAATTCGATAGATATTTTGTTTATTCTTTTAGGTAGTTTCTCAAATAGTATTTCATACTCATATCCTTCTACGTCCATTCTTAAAAGATTTGAATCATATCTTTTTGTCAGATCCATTAATTCCATACTTTTTACTTCGTAGGAATTTTTTGTTTTCTTGCTGACTATTCTTGAAAGATTCAGCTGCTCGTCAACGGATATTATCAATTTCCCTTTTTTACCAACAGCAGCGTTTATTATTTTTGTTTTTTCCATCAGATTGTTGTCATTTATATTTTTCTTAAGCAGAGGAATTGCCTGTTTAAGCGGTTCAACACAAATAATTTCTTTTGCATTTTCACTCAAAATCGTAAATAATCCTATGTTCGCCCCTATATCGAGAACCTTGTCGTTTTTTTCAACGAATTTGTGATAATACTCCAGATTTACAGGTTCTCTAAAACCAAAAGTTTTTAATTGTGATGACAAACCTTCGTCTGTTTTTGTAGTATTAAACTTAAATCTCTTTTTTATTCCTATCTTCTCAAGATCCAAGATCAGAAAATCGTTTTTACGTTTTCCAAACATTTTCGCTGTTTTATAGGGAATCCATGAAAGGGATTCAATAATTTTTATCATTTTGAATAAGATCAACTATTTTTTCGCTTAATCCAATGTTTCCATAGGGATTTTTGAATTTTTTAACTTTAAAATCTTTGGATAGATATTCGTTTATTTTGTATACTGTTTTTTTCACGTTAAGCTTGGACAAAAATTGAAAATTTGATTCCAATCCTTCCTGCCTTTCTGTAAAATTTCTGAGTATTATACATGGCTTTCCAAACACAAGACTCTCTTCTTGAATGGAACCTCCGTCGCAAATAAGCAGAGAACAGTTTTTTAATTGATATATGAAATTAACATAGTCTATGTATTCCAGAATCGTTATATTTTTGTTCTCTATTAATTTCTTGTAAAGCCCGAATTTTATCAATTTTTCCTTGGTATTGTCATACAATGGAAAATAAGAAGGTATGTTTAATGAAAGCAAAATTTTAACAATTTTTTCCAGGCGTTTTTTATTTTTTATGTTTTCGTGTCGATGTATGGATATCAATGCAAACTTTTTATTTGAGAACACTTTTATTTTTTCTTTCAATGCTTTTTTGTATGAAACATCTACAGAGTCAATGATGGTATTTCCGGTGAGGATTATCTTCTTAGACTTTTTATATCTTCTTAGATTATTTTTGCTCCTCTCGGAAACTGCAAACAAAACTTCGGAAAATCTGTCTGCAATTATTCTGGAAATTTCTTCAGGGAAAGGCTCAAACAAATTTCCGCTTCTCAATCCGGCTTCCAAGTGGATATTTTTATATTTTTTAGACGGGTTCAACATCTTAGAAGATGCTATCGATGCAGAGGCTGTTGTCATAGTATCTCCATGATAGATGACATAGTCCGGATTTATCTTTTTGATGACTCTTTTTATGGAAAATATTAGTCCTAAATTCCAAAAAGCAGCACGAATATGGCGGGCAAAAAATTTGGTGCTTTTACTTGGTGCGGGCGTCAAAACAAAGTCGGGTTTTTTGATTTCAAATTTTTCACACAAATCTTTCAGACTATGTTGTCCAGTGTGGATAAAAGAGTAAGGAATTTTTCTTTTTTTCAATTCAAGCATTATCGGCATTGTTTTAATGAATTCTGCCCTAGTTCCGATGATTATTGCAACTTTTTTCATTTTAATCCTTGAAAAAAAAGATTCATAAACCTTATGGAGCACAGTCCTACTTGGTAAATTTCAGGTTGTCAAACTCTGCGTATTCTCCGGAAGTTCTTAGAAATTCCTCTCTCGGCACGATGTTTGAAGGATAATCTATCTTCCATATTTTTATTGGTCCTCTAAATCCCTGGAAATAAACAAAGTCACCAACATCTGCTCCTTGAGAATTAAGCGTGGAAACCAAAAGATCATCCTCTGAATGAACCAGGCTCACTGTTCCATAATTCTCAAATGCATCATCGAGAATGTAAAGTTGGGCAAAAAGGCTTTTTGAGACTTTTGGTGATAGGTATATTGCAGCGCCAGATTTGTCTACATTGATGTTCTGACTTGATGATTGGTCAATTTTTGGAATTATTCTTATTGTTGCATTCAAACCACCTCCAAAATCAATCAGTTGATTTTCATAATACATGTACCTTATTGGAAGGTTTATCTGTTTTTGGTTGTACAGGAATACTCCATAAGGTTGTGAAAAAGTCTTGAATCCTGAGGCGGATTCTTCAAGCACAACCGCTGCTATTATCGCATTTCCCGAAGGGAGGAATATATCTTGGTAAAAAATGTCTTCATCAACAAGAGTCCCACCTTCATATACTCTTAAAATGCCTTCGGCTGTCTCTTGTGTCTGGCTTGGATTTAATGTCATCACAGGAATTTGAGAATATCTGTCGTTTCCACCAGGGTCGCTTCCTATTTTGCTATAAGCAGGATATTTCCCGAGATCCGTTTGATCTATTATCAAATATGAAACATTTTGTGTTTTCATGAAACTCAAGGCAGCGTCCGGATTAGGTGTTGTTAGAAGATATCTTCCAATCAGGTGATCCCAATAACCAACACCATGTCCTCCGTCGGTGACAGTTGGCCTCTCTCCGAGATATTGTACCCAGTACCCATAATCCCACCAGTGAACAATGATTGATCTTTCAGGAGTGTTTTCTCTTAACCAAAACATCGCTTTTTGCCACTGAGGTGTTACTGTCGGTCCGCTAAATTTCGTCTGCTCGTTTGAAGAATTGACAAATAACTGTGCACTAATCATCAACCCCACAAGCGATAAAATGAGCAAAACAACAAAGACAACTTTCAGAAGATCATCTTTTGTTTTTTTCCAATAATCAAAAATCTTAACGACGCTAAAAACCCCCATGAATGCCACGAAAGGCATCGCTGAAAAGAAAAGTCTTATCGCTCCTCTCGCTGATATTAGCATGAAAAAAAGCCAAGAAACAAGGATAGCCATTTCAGGTTTTATTTTCATGTTATCATTAAAATACATCCATACACAATAACCAAAAAATAGAAGTATGCCTCCCATGTAAAACAAATTGCTTATTAGATTAGATCCGTTTAGTATGGAACCTCCAGAAATTTTGCTCAACAGAATCCCCGAGATCATTATCATCCAAAAAACGAAAAATAGTATCTTGTTTTTTCTTTTTTCAATGCCTTTTGCAACTTCAATGCCAACAATTGCCACTCCAAGATAAAATAACCAAAAGAAAATTTTCCCTATCTGGCTTATCCAATCACTCAAAGATGTTTGAACATTTTCGGCAACTGTCAAACCTGTTCTTCCAACACCTAGAGGTTCTATAAATCTCCCAAATAGAATAGAAATAAAATCAAATGGATTCCTTCCTACTAAAGAAAGGAAGATTATTCCTAAAGAAATTGTAGCAACTAAGCTGATTATCACCCTATACTTTTCATTTTTTCTTATGAACGCGTTTTTATTCCTGAAATGGATGAGGATATAATCAATTATGATAAATCCAAGAACAAACAAGCTGATAATGCCACTTGTAGATAAGATATATCTTTTTATGACACTTATGGCTTCATAGCCAAATAAAGATGTGAACAGAACACCTGAGAAAATCCAAGCAGGGTAAAAGTACAAATAACTTTTTAGTTCATGTATTTCTTCTATATTCTTTGTTTTTATCAACCAGATTATTATTAGTGCTAGGGAAAAAATCATGAATAAGTAGTTTGCAATTCCTCCCCATGAAACAATTGTAATTGCAGTCAAGGCTCCGGCACCAATTCCGAGTAATACGGTTTTTTTAATCTCGAATTTATTTTTTTCGATTGACTTTAGGCTTATTGTGTAAAAGAGCATAGCTGAAAAAAAGGCAGCCATTCCTATGGCATCGTGATCAGAAAAACCTGAGATGGTTCTATAAAGGTATGTCGGTGCAATTGCCAGAAATGCGCTGCTTAGCAGAGCAGTTATTTTTGAATTTGTCAAGGCATAAATAAGGAAAAAGAATGCTATCAATCCTAAGGCAAAAAAAATCACAGGATAGATCAAGTCCAGATATCGTAAGCTGTAATCTCCGAACACGTTTGAAACCCTGTACATAAAAACAAGAACATCAGGAGTTATCTCTTTTGAAAATTCAATTTTTGCAGGAACATATCTCATATTGTCAAATTCTGGTAACGCCCCCTGTTCAATTATTGTTTCAGCCATTCTTAGGAAATAAAAAGTATCTAGCTCTATCGGAATTGGTTCTCCATTGGTCACATCTTTTAGGAGATCCATATTTTGAAACCGCATCCACGAGCTTCCGATAAGAAGGGCTAGGAACAGGATGATGATTATTGCATTAAAAATCTTTTTTTCATTAAAAAATGAAATAATCTTTTTTATATCAAACGAAAATTCATCAGCCATTTCCAGATAAAATTAGGGGTTGTTTTAAAGTTTTGGTTTCTACAGAAACAAAAAATATGCGATTAGTATTATTAATATCTGGAAACCGTTAATCAAGTACACAACTTCATTTTCATATGCTTTCTTGTTAGGCTTTATTTTTTTCAAGATATAAATCCCTGCGTGTGTAAGCCCGTATATTTTCTTGTAAGGCATATCCAGACTTCCGTCTTTGTTTGGTTCGCCGAAAGAATGTTTCTCAAGTTTGCCGCTTGTTTTTAGAACTGTTTCAATAATGTAGGGAATAAAAACAAAAACAGCGATTTTCTCGAAATTTCCGAGTATGGCCATTATTGCTATTAACGCACCGATACACCATGTCATGGAATCTCCTGGGAATATTTTTGCAGGGCATTTGTTAAAAAAATAAAAAGCAATAAGAGAAAAAACCATGGTCATACCTACAATTGCCAGCCAAGAGGAACCTGTTTTGTATGCGACAAAAGACAAGAACGACAGTATTATTATTCCCTGGCTTGCCTCCAATCCGTTAAACCCTGCAAGAAAATTGTATGTCGTTGCCGCGCCGACAATTCCCAAAGGTACAAGTAGCAAAGGGTAGATTATCCCAAAGTCAACTGTTCCAAGAAGGGGGATGCTCATTGAAGAAGTTCCCACATTAATTGCAATTAAAGGTATTGATGCAACGGCAGCCAGGATTAATCTCCATCTTTTTGACAAGCCACCACTTCTCCAATCCCATAAATCGTCTATAAATCCGATTATGGTAAAAATTAGAATTACATTAAGAAGTGCGAATATCTCAATAACTTCGCTATTGTATGATTTTATGACAAAAGTCTTAACGGCGATGTAATACAAAACTCCAAGAACAAAAGAAATCATCACCACAACACCTCCGGACGAAGCCACATTTTTCGGATGCTTGTATTTGTTCATGTCTTCCCATAAAAAACCGCGTGACTTTGATTTTTTTATCCAGGGAGGGATAATCATCAATGTTATGACAAAGCTTATGGCCAATGAAAACAGAAATATTATTTCCATAAGAGGATTTATTCTTTGACGCTTTTAAAATTTGTGAAAATCTTCACCTAAATAAAAGTGGAGTGAAATAAACTTCAACTATGCCTGCAATAATTATTATTACTAGTGCTATAAAGAGAAGAATTGCTACATTCCCCAAAATTCTTAGAAAAATTTTGTTTCTTATTCCGTGCCTGAGAAAGCCAACTCCGAATATGCCTCCGGCAAGAGCTGTTATGAAATATGCGGCAATTTCCGGAAATCCATGAATCATGTATCTTGTTATTCCGAGAGGAATCTCGGAAATTTGGTACTCTGTAAAAATCCCTATTGCCGCGGCGATTACGCTTGCATTCCACGCCAAAACAAACATTGCTCCCGCACCAAATATTAATGAGAATATCAGTGTGAAGATCATAACATAGATATTATTGCTGATTATTGACAAAAGCCGTATTTCCTTTGTTACTGCTCCCGTGAATCCTGCTTGATTGCGAGAGTATTCAGAGATGCAGTTCTCAATATTGTTCGGATTATTTATTGTGCAATAGGTTCCGATTTGTGCATTGAACAAATTTTCATCATTAAGAAAAATATTCCAAAACGAGAAAGCGATTATAAATCCTAGAAACAACCACATGAATGCAAAAACTGCATCCTTGTGGATTCTCCAAACGCCAAAAAATCCCTCCACGTTTTCATCTTCCGCCTCCTCACTTTTTATGAGAAAATACATGAAAGGCAACGAGAACATTACCGAGAACAGTACTACTATCATTCCCCCAAAATCGTAAAGAACGGGGTCGTTTGAAAAAAACCATTTTACAAGGAGCATAGAGAGTGAAGCGTAAAGCATTCCAACAAAAAGCATTTTCAATGGTCCTCTTTCTGTTCTTTTAGGGTTTATTACTGATTCAAGCATTTAATTAATAAAAAAAGAGAATTTTTAAATCTTAGCAGCTTTTTTTATGGATGCAAACTTATGGGGATAAATTGAAGAGGTTTAACAGGGTTTTGCAGGACATAAAATCCGTGAAAATTCAGGGGGCAACAAACATTGCAAAATCTGCCTTGGGCGCATATTTTTTGTTTCCGACGGAGAAATCCAGAAAAAAATTGTCTTCATTAAGAGTTACGGAACCCCTTCTCTTTAATGTTTTGGAAAAGGCAAAAAATCATTCAAAGGAAAAAATTTTGCAACACCTTTCTTCAACTCAGGAAAGAATAAACAAAAAGATTTTTCCACTTATAAAAAAAGGTGATAAAATATTCACGCATTGTCATTCAACCACCGTCACTAACGCTCTTGTCTATGCCAAAAAGAAAAGAAAAATATTTCAGGTTGTTAATACAGAGACGCGCCCCCTTTATCAAGGGAGAAAAACATCAAGGGAAATTTCACGTGCAGGTATTAAAGTGACAACATATGTCGATTCCGGGATGCATCAGGCTATTGCAGAATCCGACGTGATTTTTCTTGGTGCAGATGCAATTCTGAAAAAAGGAGTTATCAACAAAGTAGGTTCTGCCCTTGCAGCAGAGATTTCTCATGTTCACAAAAAAAGATTTTACATTGTTGCAGATTCATGGAAGTTTTATCCTCGCAGTATAAGGATTGAGGAAAGGGATTTCAGGGAAGTGTGGAGTTCGGCACCTCGTAAGGTTAAGGTAAGAAATCCTGCGTTTGAACTTATTCCAAAAAAATATATCACAAAAATAATTTCAGAGCTCGGGATTTTGGGTTATGATGATTTTTTGAGGAAGGTTGGAAGATAAAGGCGTTAATTCTATTGAGAATACCACCCAGTTACCATCTTAACATCTTCTCCCCTAAAGGCCTTGGAAAGTCTTTCAAAATATCTATCAGTAAATTCTGGCCAAATTTTCTCTCTTGAAATTTTTATTAATTCCTTGATGGGCGCATCTTTAACATCTCCAAATCCAATAGCTCTTTTAGGTGATCTCAAATCTGCACAATAATCCATCACCTTTCCTGTATGCTCTATTCTAAAACCATGAAAAAACATTGTTGGCAAGACCCCTACATTAACTACTGTCCTAGGATTTTCTTTTTTTATTGGGATCATGAATGATGGCCCGAAATTTTCTCCGATATGAATCTCTCTGCCAAAATAATTGCTCTTGTGAAGATCAGCGATTAATTTTGGGTGGTCGTCTGCATGTAGGTTTATTGAGATTATTCCGTCCAAATCAATTTGGTTTATTTCAATCTGTTCAATTATTCTTTCAAGAGCATATATCTTTCTGTTATCATCTAGCAATTTTTTGTTAGTATGTGTGGGGAAATAAAATTCTAAGTTAAAATTCTGTGCACCAATTTCACTTAAATCTTTAACCATTAAATGAAAATCATCTACATTTTCTTCCATGATTGTATGCGATATAGTCCTCCCTTCGATTTCTAAACTTTTTAGTGCTTCAAGACCTTTTTTTGCTTGGTGGTATGATCCGTTTCCCCTTATTTTGTCATGAGATTCTTTGTAACCATCAAAACTAACAGCCATGTATCTTGGACTAAAACCAACAGAATCTTTAACAGTCCTAATTTTTCTTTCGTGTTTTGGAATCAATGTTCCATTAGTAACCATCTCCCAGTCTACTTCCTGATGTTTTTGTAAATGTTCTATTATTCCTAAAGTAATGTTTGGTGTTAAAAATGGCTCTTTACCCATTATACTGTATATCTCAACACCACTTTCAATTCCTTTGTCAATTACTCTTTTCCATTCATCTAAACCCATGTTTCCTTTAGTTTTATTCTGTGGGTGAAATGTACTATCATAAAAACATTGTCTGCATGCAAGATTACAAGAATCATTAACACCAATACCAATTTGTTTTATTTCATAAGAATTATCGCCATAAAATTCTTTCATACCTTCCATAGCCAAATAAGCAATATGCTTTGAGGATATTCCTTTACTTAAATCTTCAAGAAGAGATAATTGAAAATTACCCCATGATTCTGCCAAACCTTCCAGATGTGATTTGCTTTCTGTTTTCATTTTTAATACGTTTAGCCAAGAATTATCACTTTTTCCTATACGGAAAATCTATTTTTACAGTTTTTACATTTCTTCCATATTGATCCAAGGCACCACTTACAGTAATTGGGCCACTAAGCTCTATTGTTCTTCTTTCCACATACTCACAATTTGTTAAATGTTCCACTAGAGATTCCAATGCTTCATCTGTTGA
>DATETG010000004.1:0-4502 GCA_035283785.1 Candidatus Nanoarchaeia archaeon | reverse complement strand
CGCGAGAGATACAAGTGTTTTTTAGTCGGAAAATTCAGAAAAAAGGAATTGATAATAGTCCCGAGTTTCATAGGAATCCACGAAGGAACAAGCGTCAACGACTCAAAATATTACCCCGAAGAGGACTTTTCAATAATCTCTTACAAGAAAATAATGAATTTTAGGGCATTTGTCGTAGATGAAAATGGTGTCGTCTTGGACTTCGGAAAGGTAAAGAATTTGTAATCACTTTCCGTTTAATTTTTCTTCAATTTCACATCTTACGCAAGTCCATAGACTGCTGATTAGGTCATAATGTTTTTTGCCGTGAAGTTCGCATATCAAGTGCGTGCCGTCGTATGACATTTTGCCTCTTTTTTCAAAAGAATATCCTAAGATGAAAATCGAGTTTTTAAATTTTAGGAGGAGACTTTTCTAAAAAAGAAGAAAATAAAAAAGTTATTTATATCTGAACTCTAATAAAACCTGGTCTCATCATAACCAATAGCAACAGGGAGAACTTCATTTGAATGCAAAATATTTACTGCACGAATAATCTCTTCTGCCAAACCTTTAAACACCCCTCTAACGAAAACATCAGATCTAGAAGCAGTGTATGAATCATTTTGTTCATAATCTTCTTTAGTTTCCAGTTTAACAACTCTTAAATTTTCTCCCTCCAGTCCCCTTACTATTCTCTCAAATGCAGAGCATCTCTCCGCGCTTTTAGGATTTTCTCTCTGCCCCCCAATACCAAAATCTTCGTCCATACAAACATAACTTCTTTCTATTCTTTCTGTTTCAAAATGAAATTCTCCCTCACCAACTTTTCTTTGATCTATCCACGAAATTTTGCCCGGAATATCTAATCTTTCGGGTGATTCAAGAAGATAAATAAATTTTTCATGACGCCCAGAAGGTCCTAAAAAAATAGAGGGAAAACCATAATTTCTCACAGAAAATTTATGTTCAGAGTTAATTTGATGTTCACCTATAAAATCGTTAAAAATGCCTGTTCGCTTTTTTCTATTCAAAGGTCCTGTCGCAAAGGTTAATTGATTGTAAATTTTCATTTTAACTTACAAAAATAAATAGTATTTAAATCTTTCTATTAGTTACTATTATATAATTAATACAGAATGGACCTCTTGAGAGTTGAACCCGAGTCTCATGATATGACAGGCTCTTTTAAAAGATTATATTTGGTATAAACTTCCAAGAATACAATGCTCTTGAACCGATTTTCTTTCTTGGTGAATTGCCTGTGTTCCATCAAATTTTGCTGAGAATATAATCTCTTTTGTATCAATTTTCTCCTTGTATCTCAATTCCCCATTTATAAAATCCACAAAAGTACTGTAACCATTTCTTTCTTTTTGAACCACATCTGTCAACGTTTGATCATATAGGATTTTAAAAAAATCGCGTCTTCTTTCATCAAAACCAAATAATCCATTTTCATAGTAGGGATGGCCCATACAACTAATATCCCCCATAACCAACATTCCATGTTTTTTTAATTTGTCTTGGACTTCATCTGAATTCACGACTAAATTAGTTACATCTGCATCCGAATAAAATACCTGATCATGATTATCTCTAATGCAAACCAACAATCTTGCCGTGTCTACTTGTCTCCAAATTAGAGAATTTTTATCAAGGCGCCAGAAAGGATTTTTATCAGGTTGATTATAAAATTGCCAGTTATGATATTCTGAGAGATCTCGCAAATCCTGCAACGATAAATTATGTGATGAATGATTGCCAACCATTTTTTCCAGCCATCTCATTTGCGAATTGCTCATGCGTTTTGAATCAATCCAAAGTTGTACATCTGCTCCTAAATTCTGTTTTGCGATCCTTTTGATATTCGTCGCAGTTTTCTCCGACATTGGTTGTGTAAAAAGTTCTCTCTGGAGAGGGTAAGTCGGAGGAATCCACATAAGATTGTACGATTTTGTTGGATTTGCAGACAGTTCATTTTCCATAAAAATTCTAGAAAATGAATATTTAAAAAGTTTTCTAAGTGTTATTACTTTTAAGTTAAAGAAAATGGGTGCGGAGGGAATTGAACCCCCTTCTCCTGGGCTGGAGCCAGGTATAATACCAGTATACTACGCACCCTTGCGAAAACTAAGAAATATTTCTTTTAATGCTTTTCTGTTAAATTTTTATACTTTATTTCATATTTATAAAAATGAAATCTGTTGTTTTGGACACGAGCTTTATTCTCACCTGTACAAGACAGAAAATTGATTTCTTTGAAAAAATTGAATTTTTGGGAATGAAAATTCTTGTACCTCTACAAGTGGTAAAAGAACTTGAAGGAGTAATAAACTCAAAACAAAAACTTCGCTTTCGCGAAGAAGCAAAACTTGCGCTTGATGTTCTGGAAAAAGAAAAAAACAATTTCAGAAAAATTGATTTGAAAACAAAAAATGCCGACTTGGGAATAATAAAGTATTCAAAATCGCATCCGGAAATTATTGTAGCCACATTGGACAGGGAGATAAAACGAAGAGCTCACGTTAAGAAAATGTTCATAAGAGGAAAGAAGCAGTTGGATATTCTTTGAAAATTACCGAAATTGTTATAAACTTTAATCTTTGATTTTTTTTGATGGGCACAGAATTAGAAAGAAAAATTTATCCTTTTGTAAACGGAGGAGAAAAAACATTGGATGAATTGACAACAGTAAAATTTCCCATGGAGGTTAATGCCTCTGAAGCGTATAAAGTCCTAAAATTAATTCAAAGATCAATTGGCGGTTGCCGAATTCACGGAAATTTCAGCGGATTTTACAACATGTCTGACGAAAGTGAAGAAAATTATCATGCCCAAATAAGCGGAATGATAAGCCAATTTTATGACAAAGTTATTATTACTGCAGTATTCTCTCTTATACGATCGGAAACTAAAGAAGGAAATTTCTCGGGATTAAGGTTTGACACGTCACCAGGTTATGACCTCAGCGAAATATCCGAAGAAGACATTAATTTTTATGACAGAATTCAAAAAGTAGTTGAGGCCAACTTCAAAAATTTGGATGATCTTATGACAGATGCAATAATAATATAACCAAAAACCTTTTTAAACCGATTTCCACTATTTTTTATACTTTAAAATGTTTTACATAAATAATGTTGAGGACTATGTAAGAGTCGAGCCAAAATTATTTGGAATCCCTACCCAAGAGGCGGTTGACGCGCAGCTTCGGGAAATTTATTCAAATTACTATGACAAGGAATTCGGAAAAGTGCTGTCTGTCGTCGAAGTTTTAGACGTGGGAGACGGGGTAATAATCCCTGGAGATGGTGCGGCTTATTATAGCTCAAAATTCAAATTGCTTACATGGAAACCCGAGATAAACGAATTGGTTTTCGGAGAAATCTCGGAGATCACAAATTTTGGAGCATTCATAGAACTATATTCAATGCGCGGAATGATTCATATAAGCCAGACCATGACAGATTTCGTAAGCTTCAGCAAGACAAATCTTCTTGTGGGCAAAGCTTCAAAAAGAAGTTTGAAGAAAGGAGACTTATGCATTGCGAGAATTGTTGCAATCTCGCATAAGGGAGATAATCCAAAAATCGGCTTAACGATGAGACAACCAGGATTGGGAAAAATTGAATGGCTGAAAGAAGACAAAGTAAAAAAAGAAAGAGATGCTCAAAAAGCACTCAAAACAGAATCAAGAGTTGTTTCGGGAAAGAAAAACAAGGAGAAAAGATAATGGGGGAAAATTTGGAAATTAAAACGGGAGAAATAAACTTTAGCAGAGTCATCGTAGAAGAAATTGAAAGAACGAAATTAATTACTGATGAAACAAGGCGTAATGAAATGAAAAGAGTAATCGGTGCATATGTTAACTTGATGTTATATGAAAAAAATAATGGGGTGAGAAAATTATATTAAAATGGCAAAACCAAAAGCATGCAGAAATTGCAACAGAGTATATGAAGGGGAAAAATGTCCTGATTGTGGTTCTGAAGATTACACGGAAAATTTCAAGGGACGTATTGTACTTATGAATCCTGAAAAATCAGAAATAGCCGGAAGATTAAAATTAAAGGAAAAGGGAAATTTTGCCCTTAAAACAAGATGACAGAGATCAAGATTGTTCAGGAAATAAAAAATCCACTTTTCAAGAGGAAAGAAGTTATTTTTCAAATTGAATCAAATATCACGCCGAGCCGTGCAGATATCAGCGAGTTGATTTCAAAAAAATTTTCAACAGACGAAAACAAAGTAAAGATAAAAAGAATAATTGGAAAATTTGGTTCCAAAATCTTCAGCATAAGCGCGTTTCTTTATGATTCAAAAGAAGAAAAAGACGCGCTTGAAAGAAAAAAGAAAAAAGAGCTGGATTTGGAAAAAAAGAATTCGGAGAAAGCTGTTCTTGAGGAGTCATTGGAAAAAAACATTGAAGAAGAAATTAAATCGGAAGAGAAAAAAGAGTAATGGAAGCAGATATAACGATTGAAGTTAATCTAAAAAGCATAGAAGAGCTAACATTAAAA
>DATETG010000003.1:0-50268 GCA_035283785.1 Candidatus Nanoarchaeia archaeon | reverse complement strand
CAGAAAGGTTTATAAATATTTATTTTCTATATAGATGATTATAATTTACAAAGAGGGACGATGGACGAAAAATTAATTTTGAGCAAAGACAAAACAAACAGGGATTTTGCAGTGATTTTAATCTCCGCTGTTTTTTTGTTCGCGGTTATCTCTATTGTTCCAATGATTAGTGGAGCTATCTACGGGAACATAACTTTCTCTAACTTTACTCTTGCTAAAGTAAATATTACAAATGCGACTGCAGGAACTTTGTGGGTTACATGCAAAGCAAACTTTACATCTATACGTAATGTGACTGTTTGGTACAATACAACTTCTTCGGGTACTTTGGCTGCAAGGGGTGAAAAATTAGGAAAAATAGCAAAAACAGTGGCAAATGCTTCTGCTAATCAAAAGATTTTCAATATTCCAATAATTATAAATTCAACATATGTGGGCTCAACAGTATCTGCTGACCATGCAGGATACGGTTTTTGGTGTGCTCCGAGAAATGGAACAACAGGAGCATTAGTGTGGAGGCAAAATTCAACCGCAACTAAAAATGGGACAATAGACCGAACAGCGCCAACACTTAACCTTAAAGGATACACAAATGCAACACCAAAGAAGAATACTGCGCAATTGACGTTAAACATAACAATAAGCGATATAGTTGCAGGAATTCTAGATGGCACTCGTTGCAAATTGAACACAAACGGAACAGGAACAAACCAAAGTATTGGGGTGACAAAAAAGAATCACACATTCGGTTGGTGTAGTAGTTCCGCATTTAACTTAACAGGACAAGGTGACGGAAACAAATTGCTTTTTGTTTACATGAACGATTCTGCAAATGCCAGGAAATTATTAAGCAATGCAACAACATATGTTCGTGTTGATACAACTGCTCCTTCTGCTGTGGCTTCTTGCAACCCTGCTACGGTTATCAAGGGAAGTACTATCGTATGTGGATGTACTGCAAGCGACCCAACTTCAGGAGTCGATACACAGACTGCAGATTCAACAATAGTTACAAGTTCAGCAGGTGCTTTTGACTACACGTGCAGCGTTACAGACCTAGCAGGAAATACTGCAAGCCATACCACAACATACAATGTTGACACTTCGGGAGGAAGCGGAGGTTCATCTTCTTCCAGTAGTGGAGGTTCTGCTGTAGCTTCATCTGTAAGGCAGAATACTTTCCCAACAATCTCGACAGGTTCTGCATCTGTTATGAAAAACTTCGACGAGGCAACAGGCGTCAAAGAAATCAGAATAGAAGTCAACAACAATGCTCAGAATGTAAAGATTACTGTTTCCAAGTATGATGGTAAGCCTGCAGAGGTTACAAAAGAAAAAACTGGAAAAGTTTACCAGTACATGCAAATCAACACAGAAAATTTAGCAGAGAACTTAAAGAAAGCAACAGTCACTTTCAAAGCAAAGAAGTCATGGGCTTCTGAAAACAGTGTTGAAAAAGAGAAAGTTGTTGTTTCAAAGTTTGACGAGGAAGTAGGCGAGTGGAATGAATTAGCAACAACTTACAAGGAAGAAGATGACACTTATTACTATTATGAGGTTGAATTAACAAGTTTCAGTTACTTCGCAATTGGTGAAAAGGCTCCTGTTGTGGAGGAAAAAGAGAAAGGAATAACAACCATACTTGGAGACGTTGGAACAAAAGCAAAGGATAAGGCATCATGGATTATAGCAGTGATTATTCTTTTGGCTTTGGTTGCTGTAGGATTTGCTGTTAAGAGAATGAAGAATTAATTCTTGATTTTTTGTGAGGAAGAAGGATTACACAAGGTAAATTTATTGATATTCTTCGCGGAGATTCTGGTTTACATTAATATTTTCATTTAATTGCAAAGTTCGTGATCAGTTTTTTATTTATTTTCAATCTGTTTACGTTATTAAGGAAGGGTTGGTAAAACATTTTAATATCTAAATTATGGAAAACACAAAAATATTTAATTGCCCGCAGTTCTAGGTTGTTATGGTAGAGATTATTGCAGATTTGCAGATTCATTCGCGCTATGCAAGGGCAACAAGCAAAAACATCACCATAGACAATCTGGAGAAATATGCGCGCATTAAAGGTATCACACTTCTTGGAACAGGTGATTTTCAGCATCCAGAATGGAGAGAAGAGATTAACGCAAAATTGAAAGAAGATGATAAGGGAATTCTTAGGACAGAATCCGGATTTTGCTTTCTTTGGCAGACAGAGATAAGCCTGATGTTCTCGCAGAATGGAAAAGGACGTGCAGTACACTTGCTAGTTTTTTCTCCGAATATGGAGACTTCAGACAAAATTACTTCTTATCTGGGGAGCAAGGGGCGCTTGGATTACGACGGACGCCCGATATTCGGGATTACCTGCAGAAATTTTGTTCATGATTTGAAACAAATTGACGATAGAATAGAAATAATCCCTGCACATTGCATGACTCCTTGGTTTGGAATTTTTGGAAGTAAATCTGGTTTTAATTCTTTGGAAGAATGTTTTCTCGACATGAGAGACAAGATTTACGCCGTTGAGTCGGGGATGAGTGCAGATCCTGCAATGCTTTGGAGATTTAAGGAAATTTCTGAAGGAAAAGTAAATGTTGTTTCATTTTCTGATGCACACAGTTTTTGGCCGTGGCGTTTGGGAAGAGAATGCACGATTTTTGAACTGAAAGAATTAAGCTACGATGCAGTTATGAAGGCAATCCGTACAGGCATCGGATTGAAAGCCACGATAGAAACACCTCCGGCTTACGGGAAGTATCATTACGACGGCCACAGAAACTGTGATTTCTCATCTTCTCCCGAGGAAACAAAAAAACTTAACGGCATTTGCCCGAAATGTAACAAGCCGTTAGTTATAGGTGTTGATTATAGAGTGGAAGAAATTGCAAAACATGAAAAAGGATTCAGGCCAAAAAATGCTAGGCCTTTTCACAATCTTATCCCTCTAAGCGAGCTCATCTCTTTTCATTTGAAATCTCCATTGGAGTCAAAAAGGACATGGGAAATTTATAATGTTCTGATAAATCTTTTTGAAAATGAACTCAACATATTGCTTAATGTTCCTCCCGGAAAATTTTTAGAGAAGAATGTCGACGATAAACTTGTGGATTTGATTATGATGAACAGAGAGAGCAAGATTTATGTAAGACCGGGTTTCGACGGAGAATACGGAAAAATAATGATTAATGAGAAGCAAAAAAAGCTGATTTGATAAAAATTATTTCAACCTAATGTCGTTTTTGCGTTATAGACAGAACTTGATTTATTATTATGTTCCGAACTTTTCAAAAATCTCTCGCGAAATTTATAGTGGGCATCAGAAGTTTTTTCGCCACATTTTTTACATTCTTCGCTTAAGGTGTAAGTTTTACAAGAAGCACATTTTTTTAGAATTGTCATTTCAAATGCAAAAGATGTTCTTTCAGGGAGGGATGAAATGATGTTTTAAAGTGATTTTCAATTTTATCCGGAGAAACCCACTTTAATTCTAAAAAATCGTTTCCCGGCATTGCCTTTCCACCTACAACCTCGCATAGGAAATACATCCCCAACAAATCCTTTTTTTCAGGATAAACTCTCTGAAATATTGCTCCCAAATTCTTTACTTCATAACCGGTTTTTTCCTTTATCTTAACTCTTAAAATTTCGTCTATATCGTCTCCATGTCTTAATCTTCCTTCTGGAAATTGCCAAGTAAGGTTCTTTATATCTTCATCTTCCTCTCCCCTCTTGGCTATGAGAATTTTTCTTTTCGAAGGATCGAAGATAACTCCCAATAGGATTACATGAAACGGCTCTTTTTTCCCCTGTTCCATAAATTTAATCATTATCAAATATTTTTAAAGCTTGTGGAATCCAATTTTCACTTTGGAAAGAAACAGATCTATTACCTCTCAGTAATGCTAAACTCTAGTCCGAGAAGCTTCGCCCTTTTTTCAAATTCTTCCGCCGTCTCTTTTATTTTCTTGTCGGCATTTTTCAAGTTATTTGCCTCGGAGATCATACTATACTTTCCCGCAGAAGTGTACTTTATCTCGACCCCTTTTATGTCCTGAAAGAATTTTTTTATTGATTCTAATCCGTTTGGAGCAGTGGTTTTGAGGTTTATTACTCTTTTCAGCGAAGATACTTTTTCTTTTTGAGCACCCAAGATATCCAGAATCTTTTTAGCATTTTCCTTGCCGGCAAGTTCTTCTAGACTCTTCGGATTTTCTTTCGCCTGTTCAAGAAAATCATAAATTCCCCCCACTGCCAAAATCTTTTCCATTACTTTATCGGCATCTTTTCCTATAATGCTTTTTAATATGCTGACATAGCTTCTTTCCTGTTCATATTTTTCCAGAACCTCTTTTGTTTCCTTTAAAGTTACTCTTCTGAGCGAAAGTTCAACGTTTCCGTTTTTAAGAATTCTAAGAACCTTGCACACTATCTTCTTTTTCGGGACCACATAGTCTCTTATGTTCCTTATTCTGCCTGGTGCGATTTCACTCGTTATCACGCTTCCTTCAATTTCCTTATCGTTGAGATGGATTTTTACAAAAACAATTGTTTTTTCAATTCGATCAACAGTGCATAAGACAAAATCTCCTTCTTCAAGATTCATTTTTTTAAAAGAGATCTGGGTGTTTTAAATGTTATGTTGTACAAAAACAGATTGTAAGAAAAACCAAATGAGACTTATTATCTTGTAGGAATTTTCAGATATTGTTTTGTTTTTCTGACTTTCGCGGCGATTCTTGTCATTTCTCTCATCGCACGCCTATCTTTCTTGTTTTTTTCGTAATGCGTGCTTATTTTTACAAGTTTTTTCTCAATGTTCTTCAAATCAGGATTCAAATAAAGATTTTCATCCTTGAGGATTTTTGATATTTTCTTCCCAAATTCCTGGGGGTGAACACCCTCTTTTCTAAGAGCTTCGCCAATTTTTTCAGATGTCAAACCACCTTTAGCAAGATTTACAACTTTTTCCTTGTATTCAGATTCGCTGATTCTTTTTGAAGATGTTTCTTTTTTTGCAGAAACATTCTCTTCTTCACTTGCTTTCTTTTTTCTTGGCATCATAAAAGATTGGAAATTTTGTTTTTAAAGTTTTGCTTGCAAACTTATTTAAATTTCCGAATGTTATGTCTTTTATGGGTAAATCCATAGGGATAATAAGCATAAAAGGAGGCGTAGGAAAGACATTTAGCACAATATCTTTAGGAGATGCACTTTCCTCATTAGGGAAGAAAGTCCTTCTCGTCGACGGCAATTTTTCAGCCCCGAATTTGGGGATTCATCTTAACGTAATAAATCCTGAAAGTACAATTCATGACGTGCTATCACGAAGCGCAAATTTTCACGAGGCAATACATACGTTTGAAAATTTTGACATTCTGCCGGCAGGAATTTTCTCATTGAAAAAATTCAACCCGTTTGATTTAAGGAAACGGCTTAACACTCTAAAGAGAAAATATGATTTCATAATAATTGATTCTTCTCCTGCATTGAATGAAGAGACACTTGCTGCAATGCTGGCTTCCGATGAGATTTTTATTGTAACAACTCCAGATTATTCAACTTTGGGAATGACTCTTAAGGCAATCAAAATGGCAAAACAACGCGGAACGAAAATAAACGGAATTATTCTCAACAAGGTTTACAACAGAAATTTTGAACTTTCAATAAAAGACATTGAAGATACTGTTGAAGTCCCTGTTCTTGCGGTCATTCCTCATGACATTAACGTGCTTAGGTCATCTTTTAATTTTACCCCTCTCACCACTTACAAGCCGAATTCCAATGCAAGCCGAGAGTACCGGAGGCTGGCAGGAGCCCTCGTTGGGGAAAAACAAAATAATTTCAATTTGAGAAATTTATTTAATCTTACTCCAAAAAGGCACGAGATAAACAGGGAGATTTTTTACAAAAGTTATTTTGGGTGATATTTTTCACATATGTTTATAAACACTCTTTCTAGAAAATTTTTATGAGAAATTTGATATTTATAATGGCTGCAGGCAGAGGTTCTCGTTTAAACTCAATTTACACCGAAGAAGAGCCCATAAAGCCTTTGATTAAATATAAGGGAAAAACACTTTTCGAACATGTTACAGATAGTTTAAAGTCTCTGCCATTTGACAGAGCTGTTTTATCTTTTGATTCTAAAAATTTTGAGATGCTTGATAAAATTGCAAGTGAAGATGGTTTCGAGATACTTAAGCAAAAAGCCTTTCAAGGACTTCCAATGATTTATATCCTGGCTAGACAATATCATCTGTCCTGCGATTCAGATTATCTGAAAGGATTTGACAACATATTAATGGTGCCTTCAGATGTCTTGTTGGAAGGTGTAGACATGACTGATTTTTACAATTTTCATCTAAAGAATTTTAATCCAAATTTTCCCCGGCAAGTTTCCATGTTAAGTATTGATGGAAAAAAGAATGGGGGCAAGGCTGATTTTCTTAAGATCGATGGCGTTGAAGTTAAGGACTTGATTAAGAGAAACTTTTCAGCAAGAAGAAACCTTAGCAGTTACATTGCCTCATATCAGGCAGGAGTTCATTGGATTACAAAAGATGTTTTTAGTAATCCTATCGTCGGATTAATCAGAAATTTACCCAATTTTGATTTTAATTACACAAGAGTATTAAGATACGAAACTCAAGGAAGCTGGAAAAATTTTGGATGTCTGGAAGATTTACTGAAGGTCAGAAGATAGCCCTGCTAGCTCAGAAAATCAGAGATTTTCTGGGACTCAAACTCTTGCGAGTTTAAGTGATTCAAACCTGTAAGGTTTGAACATTTTATAGCCCTGCCAGGATTCGAACCTGGGTCTCAAGGACCAAAACCTTGAATTCTTGACCACTGAACTACAGGGCTTTTGAATAAATCAGCAAACTTGTTTATAACTTTTTTCCTTGTTGATTAAATTCCCAAAATCCTAATTTGCCTTTCGCAGGAATAAGATTTATTCTTCTCGGATTTTTAAGAACAAATCCATGTCTTCCCCATGATGAATCGGCTAAATGAAGATTTTTATCATTGTTATGCTCTTTTTTGCTTGAATATCGTTTTACTTCTACAATCTCTGCTTCACCCAAGATAAATCCGCACGGCAAGTCAGGAAATTCAAATTTTTTCATGGCTTTTTTGTCCGGTTTTAACGGAGAATGAATCAAAAATTTCCCGCGAAATTTTGTATTCCAGTTTTGCAATTCAATTTTTTTTCTTCCCTGCAGGATTAATTCTGCAAAAGGTTGTTTTATTGAAAGGGCTTTCATTTTATTTGTTCTAAACTCAAGGGTCGCTACAATCTCTTTTATATCCGCAGTTTTGGCAGATTAACTTGCATTTTAATTCTACTATGTTTTGAGAATTGCACATTATACATACCTCTTCATTTTCAGAAATTTTCATCAATACTTTTCCTTGTATCTTCCTCTGGAAGAAACTTTTTTTATCTGTTGAATCACTTTTTCAGAATTTTTTGATATCTTGTAACCTTCCACAACTTTATTGAATAACTTCTCCCAATTTTTGAAATGTTTTGATTCTAAGGCTTCCTTTAACAGATGCAAATCCACCGCCTTGTCTTCTATTTTTCCAGAGTGAAAACCCAGACCAAAGTCAATAAAATAAACTTTTTTATCCTTGCCGCCAACGAAAATCATGTTGCTGGTTGTTAAATCTCCGTGTATCACACTAATGTCATGTATTTTCGCAATGTTTTCACCGACCATTTTCATAATTTCAAATTGCCTTTTTTCAGGAAATCTCCCGAGATTTTCAGAAAGCTTTTTTCCTTCGATAAATTCCATTGATATCGCCAATAAATCCCTTGAATCTTTTTCAATTTTCGGCACGGGGATTTTACCAGAAGCTTTCTCCATGAGTTTGGTTTCCATTCTTGTGCGAATTTTCCGGATTTTTTCATCTATCTCCGAAATCCTATAAGATTTTTTCTCGCGTTTTTTTATTATCTTATTTTTTTTTAGAAATATGATTGCCTCTGCTCCGCGAAAGAGGATTTTTTCAGTCATTTTTTCCAGAATAGAATCAAAACCAGCAGCGAGAGAACAATGCTTATATCCATTAGGGTACAGTATCTGCAGTACGCTCCTATTATGAATTCCTGAAGGTAAAGAGAGTATAGTGCAAACAGGAAGGAAATTAAAACCCCCCCAGTTATCGCATTCTCTTTTATTTTCCTTGGTTTGTACATATGTGAGAGTGCAGTTAGGGTCATTACCGAGAAGAAAATCAATCCGAGATATTCGTTTGGAATTCCAAATAAAAGCGAATTATAAGTTGAGTTTTTTACAATGTAGCATCCCTCTGTAACATCGCAAATCAAAGGCAAGGGCTTTAAGTCATTAAAAACGAGAATCAACGAGCTTCCCAATGAGATTATGAAAAGTATCAATAGAACTTTGTATTTGTGGAGTTTCATTTTTTGTTTAATTTTATATGTGTTTAATCACAATATTATTTATAAATGTTAAAATTACTGGTCTTTGTATGACGGAAGTTAAATATCCTGTGACAATAAAAGATTTATTGAATTTAGAAAAAGGGGAAGTAGTAAAATATGATAGTGGTAGTGGAACGCAATACTTAATTGTTGATAGAATAGACACGGTGACAGGGCAGATTTCAGGACAGATAACCGAGGCACCAGGAGTAAACTCAATCTCGCTGGACGATTTGGTTGAGTGGAGTGTGGATATATCGAAATGGAGAAATCCTAAAACTTAATCTTACCGCCTTTCATAAACTTTTTCGCGAGTTTCATCATTTGTTTTTGACTCATCCCTTTCTCAAGATTTCCAAGGGAAGATTGCGATTTTATCATTTCATTCAACATTTTATATTGTTTTAAGAGTGAGCGCACGTCGCTGGAATTTACTCCTGCGCCTTTTGCAATCCTTTGAATTCGGGAGGTTTGCTTTTCGATAATTTCCGGATTGGATTTTTCTTTTTCGGTTAGAGATTTTATTATATGTTCCCATTTTGAGATTTTTCCCTGTTGCGATTCTATGATATTTTCCGGCACTTTTTTTTCAATGCTGTTGAATCCAGGAATCAGAGATTTTATTTTCTCAAATCCCCCTATTTCACCCATGGACTTGACTTGAGAGACAACGTCTTCTAGCGACAATTTTCCATCTTCAATTTTTTTCTCAATCTTTTTCCGATTTTTTTCATCCGTCGCAGAGTGGATTTTTTCCATCAGCGCTTGCAGATCACCCATACCCAGAAGCCTCGACAAAAACTGTTCTCTTCTGAATTCTTCTATGTCATTTATCTTCTCACCTGTCGTTATAAAAACCACACCGCAATTTTTTCCCAATTCCGCGCAGGCAGTCAATGCTCCTCCTGCCTTTGCTGTGGAATCCATTCTTGTGATTATAACTCCTGAAATTCCCAATGCTTCGCCAAACTCTTTTGCCTGCTGCTTTGCCGCCTGCCCGATATCTGCAGGCATCACAAGGATAGTCTCTGTCGGTTTTATCAACTTGTTCAGCGACTTTATTTCTTTTATCAGTTCATTGTCAAGAGTGTGTCTGCCGGCAGTGTCAATTATTATTGTGTCAAATTCGTTTAACTTTTTTTTATTCTTTTCCCATATTTTCTCAGGTGATTTTTCCTCTTTGTCAATGAAATAATTTAACTTGTTTTTTTCAGCTATTTGTTTTAACTGTTCAGACGCTGCAGGACGATGAACATCCAATCCAACAAGCACTGTTTTTTTTCCGCGCTTTGCAAAATAATTTCCCAACTTTGCAGTTGTTGTTGTTTTTCCCGCCCCGTATAATCCAAGGAGGAGAATCCTGTTCTGTTTTTCCTTTAATTCAAGTTTTCTATCTTCCCCCAATAGATTAAGAAGTTCATCATGAAGGACTTTTATCAGATGTTCTTTCTTTTCGATTTCCTTTATACGTTCGTCAAATGCGGCCTTTTTTAGTTTGTCGCTTAATTCTTTTACCAGCAGGACATTTACATCTGCTTCTATCAACGCCCTTTGAAGGTCTTTTACTATGGAATCAACGAGATTTTTGTCGAGGAAAATCGCATTTGCAACTTTGTCCGTCGCCTTTCTCAACACTTCTCCGAGTTTTTCCAGCATGCTTTTATGAGGGGAGAAGACATTTTTAAGTTTTGGGTTGAATATTTTATAAATCAAAAGATAGTCATATAAAAATGAAAAAGAGAATCTCTGGTTCAAACAATTCACGAAATGCTTGGTTTCTTGGAAGTTCAAGTTTTTTGAATGATGCAGGAGGCGATATGATTGCTCCAATACTCCCTTTTTACATAACTGCCCTCGGAGGAGGGGGAATTGCAATAGGGTTGCTTTCCGGATTAAGAGAAGGACTTTCAAGTATTTTCAAAATTTTTGGAGGATGGATTTCTGATAGAACAGGAAAGAGAAAGCATTTTGTTTTCTTGGGATATTTTTTCTCATTTGTATTCAAATTTTTAATAGGGCTTGCAAATTCATGGCAACATCTTATTTGGTTCGTGTCTCTTGAAAGATTTGGAAAATTCAGGGATGCTCCAAGAGACGCCATAATAAGCCAGTCAAATCAAAGGGGGAAAAATTTTGGAATAGTACAAATGCTTGATACAGCAGGGGCTATTTTTGGGACCTCAATTGTTTTGATTTTGTTTTGGAAATTCAGCTTTAGCTTTAAAACTATAATATTTGTTGCGGCGGCAGTTTCCCTCCTTTCTCTTTTTCCATTAATTTTTGTTAAGGAACCAAAATTCAAAAAAACAAAAAAAACTTTGATCAAAGGAATATCTGAACTTGATAAAAGGCTGAAATATTTTGTTCTCGTTGCATCTGTTTTTGCACTCGCAAATTTTGGGATGTATATGTTTCTACTCTTGATAGCCCAAAAAATAACGGGGAACATAATTTATCCCCTGATACTTTATATCCTGTTTAATATAACCTTTGCAGCATTTACCGTGCCTTTTGGCAGGATTTCAGATAAAGTTGGGAGAAAGAAAATTCTGTATCTCGGTTATGTTCTTTTTTTAGCTGTAACTTTTGGATTTATCTTTTTAGAGGGCTTCCTTTATCTTTTTGTTTTATTTCCCTTATACGGATTGGTTTATGCTGCAACAAATTCAAACCAGCGTGCCCTCGCATCTGATTTTTCAGGAGACACAAAAGGAACAGCGATGGGTTTTTTCCATATGGTCACCGGATTGATAACAATTCCCGGAGGTTTAATTGCGGGATTTTTGTGGAATGTAAATTCAGATTTGATGTTTTATTATCTTTCTGCTGTGGGATTTGTGGCTCTTATTCTCTTGGTTTTTGTGAAAGAAAAAAAAATTAATTGAGATACCTCTCTTTTTGATTTGGATTCTTTTCAATTAGCCCGGGGTTTTGCTTTCATATATATGATAATTTTCATTCACTATACTTAAAAATAAACTAAGTTCTCCATAATTTAAATCACTAAAAACATATCTTTTATCTTAGCCATCTCCCATTTTCCTGATTTACCATCCAAATAACAATTCAGGATATTAATTTAGATTGAATCTTCAGGGGATATTTGCTGGTTGTAATTAAATCAACTATCATAATCCCAACTTCTCAATAAATTTTTTCTTGTCGAAAACCTCTATCGCGTCGTAATCCTGTCCTGTGCCAAGATAAAGGATTGGTTTTTTTGTGACAAAGCCCACACTCAAAGCCGTGCCGCCTTTCTCGTCGATGTCAGCCTTTGTAAGGATTATTCCGTCTATTTGAATACTCCAATTAAAACTCTTTGCCTGTTCTATTGCGTCGTTTCCTGTTATGCTTTCTCCCACAAATAGTTTTAAATCGGGTTTGCAAACGCGAGATATTTTTTCAATTTCTTTGAGAAGATTGCGTGCAGTGTGCATTCTTCCGGCGGTATCAATCAAAACGCAATCAATGTGATTCTTCTTTGCAGATTGAATTGCGTCAAATCCCACGCTGGCGGGATCGCTGCCGTACTCATGTGAGACAATCTTTACTCCTAAGCGTTTTGCGTGCGTTTGCAGTTGTTCTATGCTAGCGGCTCGGAAAGTGTCGGCTGCTGCGAGGATACATGAAAGATTGTTTTTTTTCAAGAAGTCCGCGATTTTTGCGACGGTTGTTGTTTTGCCTGTTCCGTTTATTCCGCAAAATAATATGACAAAAGGTACGCTTTTATCAGGGCGTGATTTTATTTTTTCGATTATGTCAAATGGTTCCACCAGAATTTCCCCAATTATTTCCTTAAAAATGTCTTTTATCTCCGATTCAATCTCATTTCTGAGAAGAGACTGCCCCACAATTCTCTCCCTGAGTTTTTTGATTATTTCTTCTGCAACTTCCAAAGCCACATTGTTCTCTAGGAGGAGCATTTCCAGTTCTTCTGAATAGATGTCAAATTCTCTCTCTGAGATTTTTATTTTTTGGATTTTTGATTTTATCTTACTGAAAAAACTTTCCTTCTCCTTCAATGGTTTTTCTTCTTCAAGAAGTTCGTCTTCAATTTCCCTTATTTTGTCTGTGTCCGGAAGGTACTGCTGTTGTCCCGCATTAAATTTTTTTGGAAGGAGGATGTTTTTCTGTTTGATTTTTGCCTTTCCTTTTATGGAAGGTTTTTTCTCTGTTTTGTCGAGAGATGCCCCTAATTTTTCCGTTGATTCAGAGATTTTTTTCGTCCAATTCTTTAGCTTTTCCCTTAATTTTGAAAACATATTTAAGACAGAGATAAAATCTTAATAAATTATGTGGTTTTATTAATACCCATTTTATCGGAAAAATTGAAGAAGGAGAATTAAACTCCCAGGTATTGATTTAACCTTTCCAGTGAATATAAATTTTTATAAATAGGTTCCTTTTTTTACTAATATGAAAGGAGTTTTGGTGATTCTTGACGGAGTTGCAGATTTGCCCGTAAAACAGTTGAATGACAAGACGCCTCTCGAGGTGGCAGACACCCCTAATTTAAATTTTTTGGCAAATCGCGGAGATTTGGGGCTAATGAACTCTGTAAAACCGGGTTTTGCTCCGGGAAGCGACGAGGCAATTGTCTCAATTTTTGGCAACGACCTGCACTCAAGTTCGCGAGGACAGTTAGAGGTAAGGGGTACAGATATCAATCTTGTTAGGGGAGACCTTGCCCTAAGAGCGAATTTTGCAACGATAGACTCTTTGGAAACAGGAAGGATTATCGATAGACGTGCAGGCAGAACATTAACAACAAAAGAGGCAGAGATTCTTGCAAAAGAGATAAACAAAATAGAGATGCCGTGCAAGTTTGTTTTCAAGAACACAATACAGCACAGAGGAGTTTTGGTTTTTCGAGGAGGGCTCTCAGATGATATTTCTGGAAATGATCCGCCAAGTTCCCAGAACATAAAACCCATAAAGGCTCTTGACGAAAACGACAGCACATATTATACAGTTAACATCATAAACGAATTTTTGGAAAAAGTTTTTAATGCCCTCGACAAACATCCGATTAACGAGAAGCGACGACAGAGAGGATTGATGCCTGCCAATTACCTGCTGATTCGCGGTGCAGGAATAGAAAGTCCAAAATTGAGGTTTTACAGGAATTGGGTTGCTGTTTCCTACATGCCCTTGGAGATTGGTTTTGCAAAAACCTCCGGAATGAAAGTTGTTTCCTTCAAATATCCAAAACAGAAAAAACTGGATGTTTACGAAAATCTGCAAAAAGGACTAAAAAAAGCGTGCAAGGTTTCAATAAAGGCAATAAAAAGAAACTACAAAAAATTTGACTACGCTTACATACACATAAAGGAAACAGACCTTCCAGGACATGACAATAAACCATTTGAAAAAAAGGCGATGATAGAGCACATTGACAAAACACTTTTTAATTTTCTTAAAAAATTTGCACCCTCAAAAAAAATAAAAGTTGTTGTAACCGCAGATCATTCAACACCGTGCAGGTTGAAAGACCATTCATCAGATCCTGTTCCTGTGCTTTATTATCCTGCAGATGACCGCGGTCCCAAAGAAAAGAGATTCACAGAGAGGGAAGCGAGAGTAGGAACTCTTGGAAGGATTGTTGGGGGAGAGTTGTTCAAGGTCGTCGGATTTAGCTAATTAAAAATTGAAATTTTAAATGATAACATACAAAGAGATATATGATTTTGCAAGGCATGAAAGATACTCAAAAGAATTGCAAAAACTTCCTCTAAATTTCATAATTGACGTTGCAACTTATCTCAGGGAAAAAAAAGACATAGCACTTAAAGAGAGCAAGGACTTTTCAGACGTCATAACCAACACGAAAAAACAATTCGAAAACGCATCAACACTTTTTAAGGAGTTAATAAGGAAGCGCAGGGAAAAAATTCTCCAGCTTGTTCATATCGCCTTTGAGACAGGAGTTTCAAAAAAGGATTTTGACAACATGCTTGATTTTGAGAAGGAGCTTTTTGATGAATTAATGAAATCTGTGGAAAATTCGGACAAAAAAATAAGCGAGATGGTTAACAATAAAAATTCAAACGGGGGAGAGATGATAACTTTCAAGGAATCAGTCGGAGAATTTTTGGATCTTAACGGAGACAAAATGGGCGGATTTGAAAAAGGAGAAACTGTAATAATACCAAAGGAAATAGCAAAAATCCTGATTGACGACGGAAAAGCTGAACTTGTTGTTTGATTTTTATGATTTATAGATCATCTTCTGGAAGAGAAACGTTGTCCAAATCAGGGCGTTTATGAAAACTATCGTTGCTGAAAAAATCAGATTTAAACTCAGATAAACGATGCTCAATGTACACATCCCCAAAGCAGTTATTAGTGAGGTTTGGACATTAATGCTGCTTTTCTTTTTTCTAAAACCGTCAATTATTTGAGGAATCAAAGCGTAGCTGAAAGCCACGATGCAAATTGTTATGACAAAATCCTGCCAGACCATTTTATTTTGAGTATTCTTCTACAAGTTTTTTTACAAAAGGAATGTCTGCTGGCGCAAAATCATATCCTTCGAATTCGTTTGGGAGAACCCATTCAATCCTATCATGATCAGTTAATCTAAACTCTCCTGAAACATGTTCTGCATAATAACCAACTAATCTAATTTTTGCCCAACCGTAATCATGAACATTCTCGCTCAAAATTCTCCCAACTTTCACTTTAACTCCAAATTCTTCATCTAGTTCTCTCACTAAACATTCTTCACAAGTTTCGTTACCCTCTAATTTACCTCCTGGAAATTCCCATTTGCCTTTAAGCTTCCCTTTTTTTCGTCTTCCAATAAGGTATCTTCCCCCACTTTCAATTATTGCCGCAATAACATCTATCATCTTACTCTCCCTCATTTTCGGGATATGGCCGTTTCTTTTTAAGAATTATTGTGATGAAGCCTGTGGAGGGATTTGAAGCGAGATGAACCAAGGTTCTCTCGCGCTCTTTCCTTCCCGTTTAAACTGATTAGTCAAATCCTATAAAAGCCTGTGGAGGGATTTGAACCCCCGACCCCCGGTTCTTATGAAACAATGTTTTTACAAAACCGATGCTCTGCCACTGAGCTACACAGGCGTTTTTTATGTGTAGCGACCAAATGATTTAAACTTATTCAAATCGGAAAGTTCGCAAGAAAACTTCGTGTTCTTGCTGAGCTACACAGGCATAAAAGAAACCCGCTGGTTTCTTTTGAACTTCCTCAAAGCGCTGAACGGTAATTTCTAAGCACCTTGATGAAATTACATACTTCAATTATAGAATAAGTTTTATTTAAAAGAGTTTTTGTTTTTGAATCTCTCCTTTCAACTTTTCTAAAACCTTACCCACATTTTTCGGATGTTTTCTTGAATAATCCTCCAATTCTGTTGCTATAAAATGGGCTTCCCTGTATGTGAGTCCCGACGACATCATAACCCTCTCTCTTAATTCGTGTATTATTATAAATTTTCTTTCCCTCAAGGAAATATCGTCATCTATCCATACTTCATTTTTTGGAACAAAATGATAGACCAAGTCATGTCCTCCTGCGTAAAATTCAGTGAGGAACTCATCCCTGACGAATTCTCCGTGAATAAGCCAGATTTTTAAATCACCTATTTTTATGAGAATTTTCTTGTGAATCTTTTTGAGAATTTCTTTTTTTAATTTCATCTTTCTTAATTTCTTTGCCGTTTTTGTTCTCATTCTCTCTGTTTTTTCATTTTTTGCCGCGGCATCGTATGCATTATCATATGAAAAACCTCTTTTCATGAGCCTGTTTTCAATCAACAGATGATCTATGTAGAATTTTTCTTCCTTTGATGAGAATTCCTTAGAAATCCAAAATTCATTCTTGGGAATAAACTTGAAAGCATAATGCTGCCCTGCGTTTACAAAATCCTCGCAAATATTTTTTCTAATGTATTCTCCGTTGACTACCCAAATTTTAAAATTAGAGATATTCCCAAATTTTTTTATGTATATTTTTTCTCTATGAGATACGTTCAATTTTTTCCCTTTTAAGAGGGGGTTCATGAACGGGTATGGAATTTTCTTCACTAATGGAAAACGCAGTTTAGGTTTTTAATCTTTCTCTTTGCCCTCAATTTTCAGAACGCGAATTTCAAAAAGGGACAAAGGATATATCTTTTTTAAGATAAGGGAGAACTGTTTTTGAATTTGTCCGCTAAGAATTTCCGAGAATATTTCCTCAGAGTTTTTGTTTTTTAAGTAATTTTCCAGCTCTGTCTTTGTTTTCTGTCTCAATGCACTGCGTATTGCACGTGAAACTTTTCTCCTCGTTATTAAGAAAGGTTTTATTCTTACCTTTGTATCAATGCACTGCGCAATGAAAGAGTCTTCAATATAGTTTGTGCCTTTTCGGACCATACGTCTGAGGAAGTAAGGCATTAGTCTTATCTCTCTTGGAACAGATATCGCCTTGTCATTTTCAACTTTTATTTTTGAAATCAGTATCATGCTTTTTCCCTTGAGCATCCTTGTCAAGTCGTATTTTATCATTCTTCCTTTAAGCTCGTCAATTTCAAATGCCTGAAGGTGAGTTTCCTTGTCTATCAAAGGAATATCCACGTCAAAAAATCTTTTTCGTTTTTTTGCTACTGCCATTTGTAAGGAAACGGCGTTTCCTTGACATTCAACCTTTCTTCGACGCTGTGGCCGACTTCTCTAGACACCTTGACGAAGTCGATGTCAAAACCGTTCATATCTCCCTTTAATTTATTTATCATTTTTATTCCTGAATTTGTTTTCCTGCACGTGTGCCTTTTTTTTGATATTTTGATTTTCCACATACATTGCATGTATACATTATGTTTGTTTTCTTAGTGGTCTTGGATTTTCTTTTGAACTTGCTGACTGCAGGTTTTGATCCCCACTTTCCTTTATTACCAATGCCACGACCAAGGCCACGAGATTTCGCTCTGGATATTGAACCGCGGGTAAGTGTACCACGCTTTGCCCCCGTTGAAACCATCTTGATTTTTTGATCTGTTTTTTTCCTGCAGTAAGGACAGTATCTGTTAGTTGTTTTTGGAATCTTCATTTGAACAAAAGAAAAAATGTGTTTTTAAAGTTAATCTATACAACCCAAGTTAGGACAAAATGCAAAATTTAAAAAATGGTCCTGCGCGGAATTGAACCGCGGTCTCATCCACGTCAAGGATGCGTCTTGACCATTGGACTACAGGACCCCTTTAATCAACAAAAAGTAAATATTTAAAAATTATACCTCTCTTTTAAATGAATGCGAGGTGGAACACTTATACTTTTCTTAGCTTCAGTAATTTTTGGAATTTATCTGATAAACTCGACAATTGGATTTTACCCTCTGCCAGAATATGTTAAAAACCTTGACGGTGTTCTTAGAGTGATTGCAGGAGCATTGCTTTTGATTGGAGCATTTTATACTTTGATAGCAAGATCGAGAAGAGATTTTGGCTTCCACGGCCTTGGAAGATAATTTCTTAATAAACTTTATATATTTAATTTCCCCCTTTAGTACATGGTTCTCGAGGAGGTGAAAACACAAAGTAAGAGGTCGCAAATCACGATATTTTTCATATTTGCTTTGTTGCTTGTTGCAGCAGTCATAATCATATTTTTGGCAAGAGATAATTTCAACATTGGAGGAATACCTTCAAATATGGAACCTGTTTACAACACTTTTTTGACTTGTCTGGAGGAGGAGACACTTACAGGAATAAGTATCCTTGAAAGTCAAGGAGGATACATTGAACTTCCAGACTTCATTTCTGGAAGCAGTTACATGCCATTTTCATCGCAGTTGGATTTTTTTGGCAATGCAATTCCTTACTGGTATTATGTATCAGGAAATGGAATTGAAAAAGAACAAGTTCCGTCAAAATCAGAAATGGAAATTGAATTGGGAAATTTTATTAAATCAGAATTAAGAAATTGCGACTTTGAAAATTATTATGACGAAGGATTTGAAATTCTTGTTGGAGACGTCAAAGACATTGACGTTGATATAAGGGATGAAAACGTTCAGATTAAAGTTAGATCAGATTTGAACATTGTGAAAGGAGAGGAATCTCTTTCTGTAGGAAATCACGACATTTCAGTAAGCTCAAAAATAGGGACACTCTACAATTCTGCAAGAGAAGTCTATGATTATGAGCAAGATAATCTGTTTTTGGAGGATTATGCAATAGACACTTTGCGGCTTTACGCTCCTGTCGACGGTGTGGAATTAACTTGCTCGCCATTGACATGGAATGCTCAGGAAGTATTCACAAATTTGCGCGATGCTATTGAATCAAACACTCTTGCAATAAAAACTCGGGGTGATGATTTTTCTCTAACTTCGGAAGAAAACAAATATTTCATAAAAGATATCACTGTTGATGGCGATGTAAGATTTTTGAATTCAAGGGAATGGGTTTACAGTTTTGAGGTTAGTCCTTCCGAGGAAGATATTCTTGTTGCGAGACCCTTAGGTGCCAATCAGCAAGGACTCGGAATACTTGGATTTTGTTATGTTCCGTATCACTACGTTTATGATATCAAGTATCCTATTCTTGTGCAGATATTTCTTGATGATGAAATCTTTCAGTTTCCTCTTGCAGTAATTGTGCAAGGTAACAACCCTCGCAAAGCATTAGAAACAAGTGCAGTTGATTTTCAGTTGCCGGAAATATGCGAGCAGAAGAATACAGAGGTCCAGGTAAATGTTTATGATATTCAATTAAATCCTATCGACAAGGTAGATGTCTCATATGTTTGCTTTGGGACAAAATGTCATATCGGAGAAACGTCTTCGGGAACACTTAAAGAAAATTTCCCCCAGTGCATTAATGGAGACATTCTTGTTAAGGCGAATGGTTATGAAGAGACAAGGTTACAATACTCTGTTGTTCAAAATGGAAAAGTTGATGTTATTGCTGATAAACTTTATGAAAAAAACGTGGTTCTGAAAATTGACAATGCAGAGTACAACGGACAGGCAACGATCAGCTTCATATCTGATTCAAATACCAAAACAATTGTTTATCCAGAACAAAAGAAAATCGAATTAAGCGCAGGACAGTATGAGGTTCAGGTTTATATTTATAAAAATTCTACAATAAATCTTCGTGCAACTTCAAGGGAAGAATGTATTGAAGTGCCCAGATCGGGAATTGGAGGAATTTTAGGGCTTACTGAAGACAAGTGCTTTACAATAGAATTTCCATCGCAGATAATTTCAAATGCCCTTTCAGGGGGAGGAAAACAGAAATATTACGTCGCTGAATCTGAATTGTCAAATTTCAACACAATAGAAATAAATTCACGTCCTTTACAGACGCCTAAGAGCATAGAGGAATTGCAAAACAATTATGCCTTGTTCGAGGATAGAGGGTTGAGCATAAATTTCAAATGACAAGCAAAAAAATTTTGATTGTAGGATTTTTACTAATTGGGATTATGCTTATGGGCACTTTTGTTTTTGCTGCAACGTCGAGTTTTTTTCAATCAACTCCGCCAGGAATTAGCACAACCCAGAAGTTCCTCAAAGGACAAGGAGCAGATCCATTCCCTATATTTAATGAAGCAATGTGTGGAAAAGGACAGGATTTCATAGTTCAGATTGCTCCATTTGGATGTTCTCCAGAAATTGTAAGGTCAGACCTTTTGGAAGAGCAGAATGTGCCGGTGTTCTGCCAATTGGCTGCAACAAAAATAAATCCTCTTGTTGATGTGGCAGGAATTGAAAGCATTTCTTTTCAAGGAAATTACCCTCGAGATGTTTCAGGAGTCGGATTTTATCCTGCGCGTGCAGCCGTTAAAAGCTCAAGTACAAAACTGCTAAACTCTCCTGTTCTGGAAAACATTGGTTATGCAGTAATTGTCTTGAGACAAAATCCAAAAGAGTCGGAAATGCCTGATTTTGTCGACGGTAATTTAGTTGCGACAATAAGATATGATGTGGAAAAAGCTTTCGGGATTGGAAAAGGCACTTTTTATCTTCCTCCTTTGTCAGATGAAGACTGGCAGGAAAAGTACAGGCAATACGGATTCTGGAATGGAAAAGGATTTTTGCGACTTGATTTTGCGGATGTCAACAGCGCCGTTGTTTCCATTTACACAAGCGATAACGAGAAGATTTCAACAACTTCGTTGAGAAAGGGACAAACTTCTGATAAGATTTTCCTCCCGGGATTTTATTGTCAGGCAAATCTTAAATTACGTCTTGACGGTTTGGAGATCCCAGGTACAAGAGCAAAATTAAATATCAATGGAGATATAGTTGAAGTTTCTCGTGGCGAGAAATTCCTAGACAATCTTTGCACTTTAAGAGATATTGAAAATAAAGGAATAAACAAAAGAGTTTCAATTCAATGCAGAACAGATTCTGGAGGAGAAACCTTTGATTTGAAAATAATTCCAAAAATAAAATTGGAGATTGACGGTGTTCAGAGAGAAGTAAGTGTCGGCGAGAGATTGTACAACGAAGGTGATAAGACAGTTTATCTTGCTTATGCAGGAACAAAGAAAGACTCTGGAAAAGAAAATGATTTGTTTGTCATCTTGCTTTCATCTCCTGAAGACAGAACAAGATTAAGTGATTCTGAACTTTCCACATACAACTTTATAGGAAGGGCTTCAACTTATTCACAATCCAGCGGAATTGGAGTGATTGACGCAACATCTAGTGCTTTCAGAGGACTTGCGGGGATGACTGCCAGATTAGATCAATTTTTTAGGCAGGGAAAATCCTTCGAAGAGATTTCAATTAGCCCGAATACAGAAAACGCTTTCGGGAAAAATATTAGGATTCTTGGTTTATCCGGGGCAAAAGATTCCACTATGACTGTGAACGAAAAGCAGAATTATGACAGCGCTATGAATGATTACAAAGAGATAATAAACAAGTATTCCAACGAGAGATACCCTCCAGCACAGCAAATAACGCTCGGCGAAGAGGCATTTTCCAGGGCTATTCAATTGTCTTTCAGAACAGGACAAAACAAAGCAGCAACGGAGTTGTGCAAAGATTTCACAAGAAAATATCCAAAATCATCTTTTTACATAAAAGAATGTGATGATTCGTTAAAGATCTCAAATACAGAAAATGCACTTCACGGCATTTTTGTCAACGGAAAAATAAGAGATGTCTCTATCGAAGGAATTTACGAGCCAGGATTGGATGAGTATAGTGCAGAAATTATGGTGACTAATTCAAAAAGTGAAAGGCAATTGTATGTAATTAGCAAAAATGAGATTATAGAAGTTGGAGAAACAAACGGAAAAAAGGAAACATTGCAACTTGTTTCACTCAATGATGATTCTGCGACGCTGAATTTGAATGTTGAAAGAAGAGCAGGAGTTGTTTCCCAGGTTTCAAATCTGGCAATTTCATCCTCAAACAAAGTTTTGAAAAGAGGCGTTGCAAATAATTTTGACAGTCAATACACTTTCGAGCTGACTAAAGTGAATTTGAAAAAACAGGCAAAGGTTTCTGTATTGCCCGGGATTGACAATGCTCAGACAAAAGCGAACATAACCTTCAGAATAGGAATTGAAAAAAGAGGGATTCAACTTTCTCCCGACGAAATCAAGGATAGAATTTCCAGTTTGAAGGATTCAATACAGAAGTGGGAAGATACTTCAGACACTCTTGGCAATGCAGTCAGAGGGTTTAATTCAATGTGTCTTGCAACAGGCACTGCACTTACAATAAAAGGACTTGTTGAGAACGCCGACGGAAAATCAATATCTCGTCAAGAGGTAATGCGAACAGAAGGAGGATGGACAGACATTTGCAAAGACAAGGTTTCAAGAGGGGAATTCAGTTCATTGGATGCATGTTTCCTCGCCAACTCCGAGGCGATAGAAAAAGATGTTAATGCCGTTCAAGGAATAATAGAAAGCCATGAGGCCATAACTGATTCAAACTTGTGTGACCGGCTCGGATCAATTAAGCAAGACATTGGTTCAAGTATTACAAATGGACAGGAAGGAAACAGCGCAAAGACCTTGGAAATAAACACAGATTTAAGTTCTGCATTCACAGCAGATTCTGCCAATGGAAAATGCGAGAAAATTTCGTTGAGTCGGGCGAAAGATTTGGAAAGATTAAACAAAATTATCAAGGAAAGCAAAGTAAGTCCTGAATTGAAAAAAGCAATTGAACTAAAGAGATACGAACTTCTTTCAGACATAAATACAGATGTCAGGGGATTTGCAACTTATAATTCGATACAGGAAGCGTTGAAAGGAACAGGAACAGGTTTGGGAATCACTTCCTATAATGTAAAAGATGCAATCAAGGGAAAATATAGTGGAGGGACTATTTCACAAGATAGTTTGTCCGACGGTAGTTCATTAATTTTGGGAGATAAGAAACCTGCAGAGATAGTTGACGTTCAAGGAAAGCAATATTTAGTCACCCTGAACAACCTCCGAGGAAATGAATACTCAATTGACAAAGCTTATGAGTACAGATCAATAGAAGGTGGGAAGATAGTTTTAGGAGGTGATAAGACAAATGAAGTTCAAAGATTATTTGGAACTTTCACCAAGTATGATGTTAATTCTTACCGAAACAAATTCTTAAATCCAGAGGTAAAATATTTTGAAACAGAGCCGTACAAAGGACTTCCTGCAATGGTTCCTTTTGACACTTCAAACGGATGGTATGTTGAAATCAGGCACACAACTCTCGGAGGAGCATTTGGAAATTTAGCAAGTTATACTGATGCAGGACAATTGAGCAGTTTTTACATCTGTAACGTCGGAGAGAACGGAAAGGCAGAAGGCACGACGGGAAAAGATGAAATTTGCCAGCAATTCAATCCAGGCACAGGACAAGTTGTTAGAGATTTCCCTGGATTGTCTTCTGCAGATACAACAAACCTCGTCAGAAAAGCGATGAATGCGGTGAATGATGCTTCACGTCAATATAAATCTGGAGTGGGAAATGTTAGAATACTCAGGGAAAATATTAAAGTTGGAAGTCCTGCAGCAAATGTTCCCGAAGTTCAATGCCAAGACTTCATGTCTCCAACAGAGTGCAATGTTCTTTTCAATGTCTGCGATCCAGTTGTATGTCCTTCAAGCCGTTGTGATTTAGGGGGAACTTACCAAGTTGCAGATGTTGTTCAATCGGGAATTGTAGGAAGCACCCTTTTATGTTTGCCGAATTACAAGGAAGGAATTTATGTTCCTGTTTGCTTATCCGGAGTAAAGGCGGGACTTGACTCACTGATTTCTGTCCAGAAAAATTATCAGGATTGTTTACAGGCAAATCTTGATACCGGAAAAACGATAGGAATCTGCGACGAGATTCACAGCATTTATCTCTGTGACTTTTTCTGGAATCAGGCGCAGCCAATTTCCCAGCTGGCAATTCCGACGCTGTTCGAATTCATCACAGGAAAAACTCCTGTGCGAGGAGGGGGAGAATATTTGGGATTGAATGAAGCGTGGAAAAATGCACAAAATTCTGTCGATTATATGACTCAGTATTACGGGGCAAATTCTTTCACAGCTTTCAAGGGAAAGGCGATAGAAACAGTTGGAAAATCTGTCTGCAGAAATTTCATTTCAGCAGCATATCCGAGTGATGTAGGATTAAGCAGTTTGATTGAGCCAAGATCACCGCCACAATTCACGGCGTGGTTTAGCGAGCAGACATTTACAACAGCAACTGTTCCCGCAATTTCACAATACAAAGTATTTTATCACATTTACGCCGGAGAAAACACTGTGGAGAACATCGGCGCTTACTACAGCGTTTATTTGAAAAGTCCTCTTGGAACTTCAGGATTGCAGACAAATCCGACATTCACTATTGCCTCGGGATACATTGCGAAAGGAAATTACGCTTCTGAAACAAAGGACTTCACCGCACCGACGGGATACAAGGAACTTTGCATTAGAGTTAACACTCAAGAGGAATGTGGTTTCAAGCAAGTCTCAACAAGTTTCTCTGTGAATTATTTGAATGACTTGTATCTAAAGGAACAAGCATCGCAAACAAACATACAGACCGAGGCAGAGTGCGTTTCCGGAACCCCGAGTGCTTACAGCCTGATTAATCCAAATGTTCAGGCAGGGGCTCAGGAAGCCATAAATCCACAGCTTTATGAAAGAGGGATCACGAGAATTTGTGCGACTGACAATCCTGGAAGAAATACAGATGCATTTGCAGGTACACAACGAGGGATATGGCAGGAGGTTGGAACTTGTGACAGTGGCCAGGGCAAGGTAAAGTGCTACATTGACACGCGAACAGTCAAAGATGTCATAAGGACAACGTCGATTGAAAACCAGACATTGAGTGCTGCAAGTACGAAAGCGAACGAGATTCTCAAGGATGGAACGTATATTTCTGATTTTGAATCCGAGCTGAAAAAAATCGAACTTAAGGCTTCAGGAGAAAAAATAAGTTACATAACAAGCATTATAGGAAAAGCAATTTTCGCACATGAGAAGGCAAAGCTTCTTTTGTTAAGAGGAGAGGCTTATGGGGGACTGGTTTCATCTGTCATTGATAAGATTGGCGAGAGATGTGTCGGAGATGAATGCTTAATTGAAGTTCCTAGAGAATCAATACCTACGCCGGAAGTAAAACCGACGCCTGGAGCATTGCCCTCTGATACTTACATGCAAAGATATGAAAATTCAGGTTATGAATCACAATTTAAACTTGAATTGGACAGTAATGGCGGCGCACCTAGCGGATGGGAAAAAAATGACTTCAAGGCATTGATGGTTGCGATTGCTCAACAGGAGACAAGTTTAGGGCAGGGGAATAATTGTGGTAAAACAAGAACAGATTCTTGCTCTGATTGGTTGATGGGTTATACTGACGGTAGCAATTATCCTGAGAGTTACAAAGGTTCAACAACGCAGATATCTCTTGCATCAAGAACGTTGAAAAATGCATTGAGCAATCCTTCTTCCGGAAGTTATAGTGCCTGCAACAGTAAAATTGGAGATGATAAAGTGGGATGCATCCTTAGCGTTTACCATTCAGGGAAACCTTATGGGAAGGTTAACGTAAATGTTTTAGGTCTTTTTGATTTTGGAAATCCAAAAGGCAAGGCATATGCAGAAAATGTTTTCAATTCATGGCAACAATGGAGGAGTTATTTTGGAGTTGCAACATCCCCCCTTACATCAGATACTGAAGATGAAATTGACATAAACACTTTTGGTAGCAACGAGGATTTGATTGATATTGTGGATTATGGGATTTTTAATTGCGACAGAGACAAACGAAAGTTGCAATTTTGCAATTCCGATATTAAATTTAATAGTAACAAGATAACATACAGCTTTTTTAAAAATTTTGCATTTTTGGATTCCTGTTCCGATGAAGAAAAAGACAAGGTAAGAACTTCATTAGACAAATTTTCAAGTGATATCAACAGAGTTTTAACATTTAGTGAAGTTACTGAGAAAGAAAATATTTTGATTATTTGCAGTACTGATAAAGTAGGAACTTTAACACAAAAGGGCATAAAAAAACTAACAGTGACGGGGCAAACAAGAAATTGGATTTATACTATTCCCGGAAATACTTATTTATTAGAAAGTGCAGAAATAGAACTATTCAAGATGAATCCCTCTTGTTTTGAAGACATTTTTATTCACGAGATTCTTCACGTTCTTGGATTTGACCACATAACAGATCCTGAGAGTATTATGTCTCCAACAAGTTATGATTGTGAGAATTCTTCATTCTCTATTGACAAAGAAATAGTTGACGAAATAAAGAGGATTTATTCTTAACCAGATTCAGATTAATAATGCGGGAGAGAGGATTCTCACACGAGAACACGAAGTTTTCTCGCGCACTTTCCTTTTTGAATATTTGTTTAAACCGATTTGTCCGAGTCCTCACATTTAAAGTTGATGTCTGTGACATCAAAGTGCGGGAGAGAGGATTCGAACCTCCGCAAGCACTAAGCTACGAGGGCCTAAACCTCGCCCGTTTGACCGCTCCGGCACTCCCGCATAATTTTCATAGCAAGTTTTCAATTAAAAATGTTTTGAAATTTGGCGCAGCATTTTTCTTTCTTTCTTTTTGTACGGAAGTTTTTATTTCCGGCTCTACCAAAAAAATGTCTCGCTGCGCTCGTTTTAAATGAAGGTTTAATATGAAATCCATTTTAATTAAGGCAAATTCTTAACGATATCGCAGATTTTGTTATTGACGTAAACTTTGCAATTAATCAATCGCGAACATAAACAAACAGAGTGGGTTGAACTCATTATTTAACCTTAAATAAAATAGCTAATGCGCACATGTCCAACCTTTAATATTCCATAAGAATGATAAACAAATTCTAAATAAAGTATTGATCGAGGGTTTTGAATTTATTTTTTATCAAAAATTATTTCACAGTTGCTTTTGCCATCTCTTTTTCTTTCTGCTTTATCTTCTCTTCCAAGTTAAGTTTTTCTATAAGCTCCTTGTACCTATTCCTAATCGTAACCTCTGTTATCCCCGCAATGTCTGCAACTTCCCTTTGAGTTTTTTTCTCGTCGTTCATCAAGGCAGCGACGTACAGTGCAGCGGCAGAAATTCCTGCAGGACCTCGGCCGGAAGTCAATTCAAATTCTTCTGCCTGCTTCAATACTTTCAAAGCATCATTTTGGGTTTTTGGACTTAACTTTAATACGGAGGAAAATCGTGAGATATAATCTCGTGGAGAACTTTGCTTTACTTTTATTCCCAATCTTCTTATTATGAATCTGTAAGTCCTCCCAATTTCTTTTCTTTCCACATCGGAGGCTGTTGACATCTCATCCAAAGTACGGGGAATGTTGTATGAACGGCATGCAATGTAAAGGCAAGATGCAATAACAGATTCCATGCTTCTACCTCTTACCAAGCCACGCTGAAGAACATAATTGTAAATTCTTGCCGCTTCATCACGAACAACGTTTGGAAGGTTTAAATAAGAAGCTATGACTCTTAGCTCTGCCATTGCCAGTCGTAAGTTTCTTTCGATGGATGTTGAGACACGTTCCTGCCACTTCTTCAATCGCAAGAATTTTCTCGTCTGTCCTGCCTCCAATTTATAGATGTCCGATATTTCACCGACGTTAGTTGTTAAACCTCGGTCGAATTTTTGCATGCTTATTGGCGCTCCCCCACGCCCTTTTTTTTCGCTTTTGTCAAACTTTCCCTGGAGGTCGATTCCAGTATCCACCATTTTTTCCTCTATAACCAATCCACAATCATTACAGATTACTTCTCCTAGATTGACGTCATGAGTTAGATTTACACCACCACATTCAGGACATTTTTTGATAAAACCGGTTGCCATAAATTAGAATTTAAGTTAGGGTTTATAAATGTTTCGGCTTTATAAATGTTTCTGTATTCTTTATTTCTAAGAGAGATTACCCAATCAGAATTCCGTTAACCATGCCTTCTTGACTTGGGCGATTTGTGATCCTGACTTTTCCAAGTTCTGTCTCGACAATTGTGCCTTTCGTAATAATGTTTTGTCTTGCAAGAAACCTGTTAGATGGAGTTTCTACAACATTTTTTATTTCAATTCTTTTGTTCAATGGCAATTTCTTGTCTTTTGCTTTCATCAAAACATTTACGAATTTTGCAGTGAGAAGATGGGTTTTTCTTTTTCCGCCGCGAATCATCTGGATTTTTTTCTTTTCTGCCCCAATTTTTATTGTTCTTTCTTGTTTTTTGCGCTCATAAAGTTTTTTCTTCCTACTCTTTACATACCTTCCACCAGTAATCTTTCTTCCCACTTTCATTTTAATAGTTCATAAATTACTTATTTAAATCTTTTTGTATTACAAACACAATCCGAATCATGTTGTAAAACATTGTCTTAGCATACCAATAACATTCAAAGAGTATTATATAAATTTCTAAAGAAAAATTTATAAACAACTATTGCAGAATTAAATTATGACTAACGGAATTGAACGTCCATTGGATTTGTTGAACAATTCGAAGAACAAGGAAGTTTTGGTGCATTTGAAAGGGGACAAGCAACTTGTAGGAACCCTTTTGGCTTTTGACATACACATAAATCTTGTGTTGGATAATACAAAAGAGATGCAAAACAACGAGATAAAGAGGAGTATTGGGTTGACCTTTTTGCGAGGAGATACCATAATATTTATTTCACCTTCTTCGGTTAATTCAAAAAAAGAATAGTTTAGAAAACAAAATTTAGGTCGTGTTTTCTTTTCCCTTCCAAAGACTTTCAGAAAAATAATAGAACTCTCGATATTGAAAATTTATAAAGAATCTTTTCTTTTTTTAATTAATGATAAAACTGACCTTTCTTGGGACATCATTCGCAATTCCAACAAAAAGCAGGAACCATACTTCGGTATTTTTTAGTTACAAGAATGAAAACATTCTGATTGATTGCGGTGAAGGGACCCAACGCCAGTTTAGAAAAGCAGGATTGAATCCCTGCAAAATTACGAGAATTCTTCTGACGCATAAGCATGCAGATCACTCCCTTGGACTTCCGGGTTTATTAAAAACTCTTGACCTTTCTGGTTATGGCAAGACCTTGTTTATTTATGGACCAAGGGGAATAAAAAATTTCATTGAAAATATTTTAAAGACATTTGGAGAAGTTGCAAATTATAAGATTGAAGTCAAAGAAGTTGATGGAAAATTTTTTGAGACGGACGATTTTTACCTTTCTGCGGAAAAAATGTTTCACGGAGTTCCTTGCAATTCATACTCCTTTGTCATAAAAGAAAAGATAAGAATAAACAAGGAAAAACTGAAAAAACTTAAAGAGATATCAATTGAAAATCTTAAGAAGCTGAAACAAGGAAGAGACATAACTCACAATGGAAAAAAATATCTCGCGAAAAATCTTACCTTTATCGAAACCGGAAGAAAAATCTCATTTGTTTATGATACATCCATAGAAGATAAAATTGCGAAGTTCGTAAGAGATTCTGATTTGCTCGTGTGTGAAGCAACATTTCACTCGGATCTGGAAAAAGAAGCAAAAGAAAAAAAGCACCTCACGGCTGAGCAGGCAGGCGAAATAGCAAAAAAAGCAAATGTAAAACAACTCATTCTTACCCACATAAGCCAAAGATACGAGAAAAATCTTAAGGAAATTCTTGACGACGCCAAAAAAAACTTCAAAAACGTTTCAATAGCCAAAGACTTGGAAAGTTTTGAAGTGAAATAGAAGATAATTGTTAAGAACAACATAAATCCTTTTAAAATAAAAAGTCTAATAATTTTTATGGCAACTCATGAAAGCATCAGAAGAGTGAGAGAAGAAAAAGAGGAGGCTGAGAGAAGAAATCCTTTGCTTAAGCTTAGTCTTGGAGAATTGGTTATGGGGATGCAAAGAATTTCATCAATGGATAAAAATGTTTTTCTCCCTGAAGAAAAAGTTCCTGAAGGAAGCAGGGAAAATTATAGAAGTTATAATTCTCTTATCAAAGAGTTGAACAATAGAGAAGCAAGATACAATTCTTATAAAGAACCTCCGAGATATTGATAACCCATGGTAAAATGAAAAGGGAAATAAAAAGTGAATTCAAAAACGAGCTTGGGAATAAGATAATTATAAAAGTTAAAAAGAAGAAAGATAAAGTTAATCTGATAATAGAAGGACCAAAATCTGTTTCTGAGAATATAATTACTGAGATGGAAGCAAAAGAGGTTATTAAAACCCTCAAGAAATTTTTTAGTCAAAAATATTAAAAGGCAGGCGTAATTGAGTTAGATATCCCCACTCCAACTTTCTTCTAATCTTCTCCCAATTTTTATTATGAAGATTAGTGACATAATTTTTCCATCTAGTATTACCATCACGAATTTCTAATTTATGCCCATATCCATAATGCTCAACGAGTGCATTAGTATCTCCTTCTCCCCTTCTTAATTCTATCTCTTCTTCATGGAACCCCCTTGCTTGAAAATCCTCTTTCCTGCTGTAGAATATTGGAAATCTTAGTACTATCTCTTCTTTCGACGACTTAAAAACTTCTTTTCCTTTATAAAAAACCTCAAGATGCTCATTTCCATCACAGAAATTTTTTTGAGTTATTTCGAGAGTATCATCTTCATAAGTTGTTATTAAGTCACACCACCCGGTTACTTCTAAACTCAATTCTTCATACTGATTATGTCCCGTACCAAAGCATATGTCTTTGCGATATTTTCTAATTCAGATTCAGTTATCGTTTCTCCTGACATGAATTTTATGGATAGTTTAGCTATAAAAATTTTGTTACACAAAACATTTTAAATACAATTTCTTCTTGATTTTTGTAAGCCCCTGTAGCCCACAGGTTTCTTTTTCAAAAAAGAAACTACGATGGTAGAAAAATTAATAAGTTTAAACCGATTGTTCGCTACAGAGGAATAAGCCCCTGTAGCTCAGCCTGGATAGAGCGACTGCCTTCTACCCAACTTTCTTAGAAAGAAAGTTCGGTGCTCAAAGAACTAAGAGAGCAGAGGGAAGAGAGCAGTAGGTCGCAGGTTCAAATCCTGTCGGGGGCGTTGCAAGTTGAGTGAGACCCAATTACGAAATCTTGAATTTGGATTTGAAAGGTTCAAATCACTTCAAAATATACTTGTTTTGAAGTCCCAGAGATTTTTAATCTCTGAGCTGTCGGGGCGTTTTATCAATCACAATAATTTTTATAAAGGATGAGATTGTTTTTTTTATATGAGCGGGTATGAAGAAGGTTTGAGAATTGCTAGTCAAGAAATTGGAGATAGTAGAGTTTATGTTGAGCCGATAAAAAAAATTCTCGACGATGGAAAAGAACTCTATGATTATTTAATTTGCAGGGCAGATAATTGTAAGCCCATCATAAGAGTAGGAATTTATATGTATCATTCTGAAAGAGAAGCCTTAGAACAAGGAGCATTTTACTGTTGGAATATCCAGAACAGAAGATTAATTGAAGAGAAAATTGCGGCTTGATTATGTCAAGATTGCTGAGCAGAAAACTGCGCACTTTAGTGGCGAGATGACTGCAATCTTGGTTACTAGGATTTGCTTGGGTTTTGCAAATCCTTGTTCAGGAAAATCTTGTGATTTTCCTGCATCCTAAAAACGAGCGCCAATTAGCATCGTTTTTTTGATTTCTATAAACACTTTTAAATAGAATAATTCTTTTTTTAATTCATGCGGAGATGGCACAGTGGTTACTGCAGTCGGTTGCAGATGAGGCGTCACACGGATTCCGAAGGGCGCCTTGCACTAACCCCTCTTTTTTCGGTAGGGGAAGGAAAGGCAAAACCCGACTTTTCCTGGGTTCGAATCCCAGTCTCCGCTTCCAGGAGAACCAAGTTTCTCCTTAGGATAACCTCTCCTTTAAGAGGCTTCGGGAAAATTAGAAAAATGAAAAAAGTATATATAATTCATGGGTGGGGAGGAAGTTCCGAGAAGGACTGGATTCCGTGGTTAGAAACAGAATTAAAGAAAAAAAGATTTAAGGTAAAATCTTTTGACATGCCGGATTCTGAAAATCCTAAAATAGAAAAGTGGATTAAACATCTTGAACTAAAAATTAATCCGGAGGAATTAGATGAAAACTCTTATTTTGTCGGACATAGTGTTGGTTGTCAGACAATCATGAGATATTTAGAAAAATTACACAAGCATAAAAAAATTGGGGGATGTGTTTTTGTCGCGCCGTGGTTTAATCTTATTAACCTTGAACAAGAGGAATTGGAGATTGCCCATCCTTGGACAAACACCAAAATTGATTTTTCCAGAATTCTGGATCATTGCAATAATTTTTTGGCAATCTTTTCAGATAACGATCCATTTGTTCACTCAAACGAAATTGAAAAATTCAAAAATAATCTTGGGGCTAAAACCATCATAAAGAAGAAAAAAGGACATTTCACTTCCGAAGACGGTGTTAAAAAAATTCCAGAGATTCTTGATTTTTTAAAGTGAACTAAGAAGAATTGTGAGTGTCTATGTTGAACATAACTCCTGTGCCTCTTAGGGCCGTTGTAAGTTTATCAGCAAGGTTTAGAATTTCTGTCTTTGTCGGCTCTTTTTTCCATTGGTAAATGAAATCGATCGGGCCGACAGTACATTCAAATCCTACAGATTCAACCTTTTTTACAACGTCAGATGCCTTTTCATCTCCTGCTCTAAAGTACATAACCAAATATGTTTTCCAAATCATCACATAAAAAATACGCTGGATTTTATATAATTTTCTTTTGTATTATTCTACGCAAATCAGGAACAGAGAGAATGAATCTTTTATTTGTCATCAAAAAGTCCTTTTCTTGGTTTGTTAGGACTTTTGGATACCCAAAGTGCCCACGCACTAAAGTGCGTGGTTTTTCCCGGCACTTTGGTATAAGAAAAAATAAAAAAATTTAAATATCTCTTTGTAGTACCTAAAATACATTGGCATTCATGGTGAGGAAAAAAATATCTGGAAGAGAATATTTTTACCTCAATGAGAATAAAAGAATAGAAGGAAAAGTTAAAACAAAAACAATCGCTTATCTTGGCAAAACAAGAGAAGAAGCAGAAAGAAAAATGAGGAAAATTTTAGGAGATATGAAAAAAGAAAATACGCAAAACAAAAAAACAGGATGGGAAAAAACTTCAAAACAGAAGGAAATTTCAATTGAAGAATTGGCAAATTTTTGCAAGGCAAAAGGATTTATCTTTCGTTCAAGCGATATATACGGCGGCTTCGCAGGATTCTGGGATTTTGGACCTTTAGGTGTGGAGATGATGAATAACCTAAAAAAAGAGTGGTGGAAATATTTTGTACAGGAAAAAGAGAACATAGTGGGTATGGAAGGCTCAATCATCTCTCATCCTAAAACATGGAAAGCCTCGGGACATCTGGCAAGCTTTTCAGATGTTGCAGTAGTATGTAAAAAATGCAAAAAATCAACAAAGATTGATAAGTCAGAAGTGGGAAAAGTTAAGTGTGATAATTGCGGAGGGGCTTATGAAAATCTTGGAGAATTTAATTTGATGTTTAAAACCCATGTTGGTGCAATAAATCCTACAGAAGCATATCTCAGAGGAGAGACAGCACAAGGAATGTTCATGAATTTTAAACTAATTCAGGCAACATCACGAATGCAGTTGCCATTTGGAATCGCTCAGATTGGGAAATGTTTTAGGAATGAAATCGCGCCAAGAGATTTTTTATTCAGGAGCAGGGAGTTTCACATAGGAGAACTTGAGTTTTTTCTTAATCCTGAGGAAAAAAAATGTCCTTTGCTTGAGAAAAAGCACCTGGCTTTAAAGGTCATGTTTCTCGACGCTGAAACACAAGAAAAAAATTCAGACAAATTGAATGAAACAACAATCGAGAAAATGTTAAATGAAAAACGACTGGAGGAATGGCATGCATACTGGCTCGCCGAGCAAATTTTGTGGCTTAAATCTATTGGACTGTTGGAGATAAAAATACGTGAACATATGAAATCAGAGTTAAGTCATTATTCTTCCGCAACTTTTGACATAGATTACCAATATGTTTTTGGAAGCAAGGAAATTGCAGGGAATGCAAATCGAGGGCAGTATGATTTAACACAGCACGAAAAAGAAAGCGGAGAAAAAATGAGTTTTTTTGATGAGAAATCAAAGAAAAAGATAATCCCTAAGGTTATAGAGCCAACTTTTGGAATTGAAAGAATCTTTCTAGCGCTGATTTCAAGAGCATACAGTCATGATGAGAAAAGAGAGAATATTGTGTTGAGATTGCCGAGAAAAATCGCTCCGATAAAAGCAGGGATTTTTCCACTTGTAAAAAAACCGGAATTTGAGAATCTTGCCAGAGAAATTTTTTCTGAATTGAAAAGCGAATTTAATATCCTTTATGATTCCGGAGGAAGTATAGGCAGGAGATATGCCAGGAATGATGAAATTGGGACCCCATTTTGCATCACAATCGACGGAGATTCCCTGAAAAACAAAGATGTAACAATACGCAATAGAGATGATACAAAACAAATTCGCGTAAAAATTTCTGATTTGAAGAAAATCCTGGCAGATTTAATAAACGGCGAAGAGGAATTGTTCTAATGAAGACCATTTTGGTCGACGGCATGTTTTGTGTTTATGACGAAAATTTTAATGTCAACAAGGAACTTTTACATATGATTGATTCTTTCAGAGCAAGAAAGATATTAGTTGTTAATAAATTCAGAGAAAAAGGGAAAAAATTACTTGAAAATTCGTCAATAAAACACTCATTTTCTTTGGAAGAAGAGAATATAAACAAGGATAACAAAGAATATTTCCTCAGACTGTTGAAAAAATTTGATATTAACCCGAAAGAAGTTTTTTATTTTGACCATGATGAAAACAATGTAAAGACTGCAAAATCTGTAGGAATAAATTCTGTTGCATACTCAAGAAATAACCTTTTGATTAAACAATTTATTATTGATAATCTGTAAAAATGTCTCTGGAGGGAATTTAACCCTCGACCTCCGCCTTTCCCATGCATTTAGAATCATGAGAGCGGCGCTCTGACGCTGAGCTACAGAGACTTAATTGATAGAAAGAATATGTTTAAAAAAGTAGCGAATAAATCGGTTTAAACGAATTCAAACGGGAAAATGTGCGAGAAAACTTCGTGTTCTTGCTGAGCTACAGAGACAAAAATTATTAAATGATAATGGTTTAAAAGTTTTAGTAAAATGGCTGTTGAAGATTTGGTAATAAGCATTCCGGAATCATTGATTGGGAGCGTTAAGATTCTTATTTACATAATCCAGGCATTAGGTATACTTGCAATTGCATATATCCTCTATCTGGTTGTTAGAACTTTTATTGACAGAAAAAGACTCATCATAATGGAAAAAATTTCGGAGGACGTCTCGGAAATAAAAAAGATTTTGAAACGTCAAAAGAGAACTAAGTAGTCATCTCTTGACCAAAGTTATTTCAATTGTGGAAACATTGGTTTTTCTACCATCTCTGTTCTCAAGTTCATCGCTGTCTATCTTGACTTCCTTAATTTCAATGTTCTTGTCTTTGAGAAACTTTTTTCTCACAACTTCCGCGACATCAACTGCACGATTTATTGACTTCCCTCGCGCTTTTATAACCACCTCATCCATGTTTTTTGTAGTAAATTGCATCACAACACTTGTAACATAATTCATAAACGGTTTTATTCCTATGAAAACAAAATTATCTTTTTTTTCGTCTGTCATTTTTTGCCAATCACTCTTATTTCTTATCTTCTTTGGATACTGCCTCAGTTCTCTTGATTTTAGACACTAGTCCTGCAATTTGATTTCTTATTTTTTTGCTTGGCATAGTATTTCCCAGCAATTTCTTGTTCTTATCAAAACTTTCAGTGAATTCTATGTCTCTTCCAAGAAGATTGTCGGTTGTTCTTCTTATCAACTTGGATTTTATTTTTCCCATGATAAAGTCATTGAAAGGCAATATTTAAGGATTTTGGTGAGAGTTTTTTTATATAAAAACTTATAAACTTTTATTTTAGCATCTTTTTATGGACAGGTTAACAAAAAAAGCTTTTGGGAAATCTGCATTGTGGATTCCCTCGAGAAGTATAATCACGAGAAGGGGATTTTCAATATCCGCTCCGGAAAGTTATGACTGTTACAATATTGGAGACTTTACAGTTGAAACAAAAGCCCCCTTTATTTATGCAGTTACCCTCTCTGATGATAAAAATTTGAATTTTCTTTACAAACTTCTGAATGTTGTTTATGGAGAGGTTATTGGTTTTGAAGAAGAAATATTGACAACTGCTTCATTTGAAGAGATGTTCGAAAAAGGCATAATTAACGAACCTCCTACCCGCAGCATTTCCGAAGTTGATAAAAAATTTAATGGTAAAAATATGTCTTTACTCACGAATCCCGATAAACCTATTGGATGTGCCTTGGAAGTCCGTACCTCTGGAGATACTCTTTACAGAACAGTAAGACCTTTGCTTGTTGATTACAAAGGATCTCTTTTGCTTTAACTACTCAATCTTTTCAATATTTTCCATGTTTTTCAAGGATTCCATCAAATCAATTATTTTCTTTGGCAGATTTCCAAGAGAGATCACTGAGTACTTCATCCCCATTTCAGTCGCCTTTTTTGAGGCTTTAATTATCTCTTTCTCCGATATTTTTTTCTTGTTGTAAGCAACCAAAATTATTTCAGAAGTCGAATTTTTTACTTTTAGCACAAGTTCATTTTTTCCTATGTTCTCTATGTTGGAAATTTCGGTTCCAGAATTTGACAGGAATTCCCTTACTCTCTCCAGAAATTTTTCGCTTTGTTTTTGGCCTGCTTTTGATTTTACAGATTTTCTTTTTGATTTTATTTTTTCAGCAGGTTTTTCAGAAGTATCCTTGATTTCAATTGTTGACTTTTGTTGAGATTTTTCTTTATTCAAATCTTCCTCGCTTTCGGTGAAATACCTCCAGAATATTTCACCATCTTGATTGCGAAATGGAATTGCAAAATCCTTAATCTCGCGCAGAGCGACGCGAATTGCAGGTTGTTGTTCTCCGTCTTTGAGAAATTTTCTCTCTCTCAACAGATTGAACGCTTCCTTCTCTTTGCTTTTCAGATAATCGGAAAATTTTTCCATTAGGGGTTCCTGCCCCTGGACAAAGTACACGGGAGAGTTCCCTACCCTCAAGTGAGAGATTTTTATTCTTTTTTCAGAAAACAATTCAGATAGAAATGCAGAGGCAAACAGAGGAGATAGTTCAACTTCCCTTGAGATTTGTATCGGCAATGAAGGGCCTCTTTCCTTCAAAACAGAGATTATTTTCTCTTTTATTTCCGAGGTATTTTGAATCATTCATAGGATAAAAGGAAAAAGGTTATAAATTTTTAGTTATGGCTTTATCCACCTTACCTCATAATATGTCACATCTTCTTCTTCGTCAATCACCGCTAGGAGAAGATTTTTCCTTGTACTGTGCGCAACACGATTTTTCGCGCTAAATTCATGGAAGGAAAATTTTTTTGATTCTTGTTCTGCAAATAAAATCCATTTTGAGTGTCCATCCTTTTTTGAGTAGGAATTTTTTTCATAAACCCTGAAATCCGCGCCGAATTTTAAGGCCGTTTTTAACACATAACCCTTTTTTCTTAAATCACTGAAGACAATATATTTGGTGTAAAATCTTGAGTCAATTCTCTGAAATCTTTTTACTAACTCATCTTTTTTGAGTACTTTGTTTTTTGATAGAACATTCATTTTCCCTTCATGAACGAGAAATATTGCTTCTACAAGAAGATACTGGATTTTCTCTCCGACCTTTTCCCCAAAATGACTTTTTTTATTCAAAGAGTATGCTTCCGGCGAATTGCTTGAGACGCCGCTTCCCGACAAATGTGCCATTATTTTTTCCATTAATAAAAAATGGAAAGATAATATTTAAAAGTTGCTGAGTTATTCTTTTACAATGATTAAAAAGAGTACAAGGATAATTTTTGAAGGATTAGAAATAAAAAATAACGAATTGATTGGAGGCGTTCCATTATCCGTAGGAGAATCAGTTAATGTTAAGCTCGATAACGGAAAAAAGTTTATTTGTAAAGTTGTTGATAAAAAAGTGAACTTTGAGTTTAGAGGTAAAAATCAAATTGCGGAGATTACTTATAAGTTAAAGAAAAAATGAAATATAACTTTAGACAAATAGAATCCCGGTGGCAGAAAGCTTGGGAGAAAAAAAGGATTTTTCAAGCAAAAGAAATTCGCGGAAAGAAAAAATTTTACGTTGTTCCGATGTATCCGTACCCTTCCGGAACCAGCTTGCATATGGGGCACGCTTTTAATTACACCATCACGGATATCTTTGCGCGCTACAAAAGAATGAAAGGATTCAATGTCCTTCATCCGATAGGGTTTGATTCATTCGGGCTGCCTGCAGAGAATGCAGCAATAAAGGAAAAGTCACATCCAAAAAAATTTACAGAGAAAGCGATAGGCAATTATATAAAACAGTTTAAGGTTCTCGGGATGAGCTATGACTTTTCGCGTTTGTTAAAAAGCCACGATCCGGAGTATTACAAATGGGATCAATGGATTTTTCTAAAGATGTTTGAACGGGGCCTTGCATATCGGAAAAAAGCACCTGTTAATTGGTGCGGGAAATGCAACACCGTATTGGCTAATGAGCAAGTTATTGATGGAAAATGTTGGCGTCACGAAGATACAAATGTTGAGGTGAGGCAATTGGAACAGTGGTTTTTGAAGATTACTGATTATGCAGATGAGATTTACAAAAACACAAAAAATTTGGAGTGGCCTGAGAGAATCAGGTCAATGCAAGAGAATTGGATTGGACGCAGTGACGGGACTGAAGTCCTTTTTGAGATTAACGGAGAAAAATTTCCCATTTTTACTACGCGCGTCGATACGCTTTTTGGGGTTACATTTCTTGTTATTAGTGCACAGCATCCGCAATTAATGGAACTGGTTTCTAAAGAGCAGAGACTTTCGGTTGAAAAATTCTTGAAGAAAATTCACTCGACAAAACAGGAGGATATGGAAAAGCTTGACAAAGAAGGTGTTTTCACAGGCACTTATGCAAAACATCCTTTGACAGATGAGAAAATCCCCGTATGGGTCGGAAATTTTGTTGTTGCTGATTATGGTTCCGGTATTGTTATGGCCGTGCCTGCTCACGACGAGAGAGATTTTGAATTTGCACAGAAGTACAATCTCCCGATTAAAGGTGTAATTGAACCCCTGTTTATCGCAAATGGAAAAGAAGATGGAATCCTTGAAGGAAAGCCCTTTGTAGAGAGAAATGCCGTTGCGATAATATTGAAGCATTGGGTGGAGGAAAAATATGCTGTTTTAAAGTGGAAAAAAGTTGCATGGCAGACAATGATAACAGGAGGCATCGAAAAGAATCAGACTCCTGAAGAAGCAGCTATTCAGGAAATAAAAGAGGAAACTGGCTACTCAAATCCAATTTTAGTTAAACGACTTGGGATCTTTCATAGCAAATTTTTTCACGGACCTAAAAACGAAAATAGATTCGGACACTTTAATGCATTTTGTTTTAAATTGAAAAACGGAGACAGGAAAGCAGTATCAAAGTCGGAATCGGAGAAGCATGAGCTCCAGTGGGTTCAACCTGAAAAAGTTTCCGGGATGTTAACTGCGGAATCACATAGAGACTTATTTAGGAGATTTTTGCAGGGAGAAAAAGCATTTACTGATTATGGTGTCCTAACGAATTCCCGAGAATTCAATGGTTTGCATAGCACAGAGGCAAAAGAACATATTGTTATTGCACTGCAAAGAAAAAAACTTGGAAGTAAAAAGGTGAACTTCAAATTACGAGATTGGCTTATTTCAAGGCAAAGATTTTGGGGAACACCAATTCCAATAGTCTATTGTGACAAATGCGGTATCCAGCCAGTGAAAGAAAAAGATCTCCCGGTGAGACTTCCCGAAAAAATAAAACTTACTATCTCAAAAAATCCTCTTGTTTATTACAAAAAATTTACAGATACAAAATGTCCGAAATGCAAGTCCAAGGCAAGGAGAGAAACCGACACAATGGACACTTTCGTAAACTCTTCATGGTATTTTCTCCGCTACCTTGACCCTAAAAATAAAAAGAAAATCTTTGATACAAAAAAAGTAAATTACTGGATGCCTATGGATTTATATCTTGGAGGTGCAGAGCATGCATGCCTTCATCTGATTTATTCAAGATTTTACACCAAATTTTTAAGAGACTTGGGATTGTTTAGAAAGGATATCTCTGAGCCTGCAAGAATTCTTTTTAATCAAGGGATGGTTCACGGCAACGACGGTTTTGTAATGTCAAAATCAAGAGGAAACGGAGTTGACCCGATTAAAATCATAAAGAAATTCGGTTCAGACACTCTGAGATTGTATCTTGTGTCTAATGCTTCTCCGGACAAGGATTTTAATTGGGATGACAGGGGGATTGACTCAATAAGCAAGCTGATAAAAAAAATCCAAGAATTATTTTATGCCAAAAAGATTTCTGGAGATTCATCCAGAAAATTTGAGAGCAGAATTAACAAAACAATAAAAGATGTCACGAAAGATATCGAAAATCTTAATTACAATCTTGCAGTTGTTAAGATAAGGGCAATTGTCGAGAGTTTTTATGGGGAAAAAAACGTCTCAAAAAATGACGCGGAGAACTTTCTTAAGATACTTTCTGTTTTTTGCCCGCATATTTCAGAAGATTTATGGGAAAAGATGGGCAACAAGAATTTCATATCTTTGGAAAAATGGCCTAACGCCAATGAAAGCAAAATAGATTTGAAACTTGAGGAACAGGAAAAAATTATTGATAAACTCATTCAGGATATTATTAATGTTTCCAGAATTTTAAAGGAAAGAAACAGTAAATCTCCGCAAAAAGTCTTTGTCTCAACAATTCCAAATGAAAAGAAGATTTTTTACGAAGAGAAAAATTTGATAGAAAAAAGAACTGGTTTAAAGGTTGAAATTTTTTCAGTTAATGAAAATATCCAAAATAAGCTGAAGGAAAAATCAAAAAATGTAAAACCCGGAAAACCGGCAATTTATCTGGAATGAAAGTTAAAATGGTGAGTGGTAAGAAATTCAGAAAAATCTGGTTTTTTTTCCTGCTTTTAGGAATTATTCTGCTCATCAAGTATCTTATTTTAATTTCGGATGACAATGCATCTTGCGGTGACGGAACTTTTTACAATGAATGTTCTCTCAACAAGCCGTACTACTGTTTTGAAGGAAAATTGGTTGAAAACTCGGAGGTATGTGGTTGTCCAAAAGGATTCGCAATCGAGAAAAATTCGTGCGTTTCAGATTATCAAACAAATCCTAAGAAGATATCTCTGAGGTATGTTCTTGACGGAACAGAGAAGGAAATCGATTTCATCGCTTATGATGGTGTTAAAAAACATGCATCTGAAATTCCCAGAATAATTGGATATGAAAACGGCGAGTCATTATCTAGATCAGATTTTAAAATGAAAGCCATTAATGACAATTTATCCAGAGAATTTATTCTTCCCTTGGTTAAGGACATACAAAACATAACTAACGACAAAGATGTTCAGGCAATGATTGCAGTAAGTTTGGTCCAGAACCTTGAATGGGGATTTTCGAATGAAACATATTCCTTTTTCGGGCAGAAGGTCAATCATTCTCGTTATCCTTATGAAGTTCTATATGAAGAAAAGGGAATTTGCGGAGAAAAGTCTTTACTTTTGGCAATGATTCTGAAGGAACTTGGATTTGGAACAGCTATTTTTTATAATAATGATGAAAATCATGAAACAGTGGGCATAAAATGTCCCTTGATGGAAAGCTGGCATTATTCCGGATACTGCTTTGTTGAAACTTCCGGAAGCGCAATAATTACCGATGACAAACTTGCTTATTCCGGAGGAATAATACTAGATTCAAAACCAGAAGTTATTGTTATCTCGGACGGAATTTCATTGTCGCGATGGCTGGATTTTTATCACGATGCCGACGAGATCAAAGAACTTAGAAAAAAGATGGCATCGGGCAAAGAATTGAATCCATTTGAAGAAAAAAAATTCAAGGAGATTAAGAACAAATACGGTTTGGATGGCGAGTATAATTTGGATTGAAATTTTTAGGTGATTATGTTAAATTAAATATGCTGAAGAATTAAGTGCTTACTCAACTGTTCCGCCATGGAATCCATACTTTGCATGGGAACCTGATTCCACAACGGTGTTTCTCATGTAATTTCCATGTCTTTTTAAGAAGTCATTAAGTTTTGAAGATTGTTGATAACATTTTTCTAACTGTCCTTTTGTATCAAATCTCCAGTCCCAATTATCAGGATTGTATTTCAAATTAAACAACATCAATCTTCTTTCTTTTATATCATATTTTTTTAAGTCAAGCATTTCAATTAATTCTTTCAAAGTTTTTCTAGAATTAATTCTTTCTTGGATGTTTACTCCAGATGTCAATTTTAATCTCTTCCTAATTTCAAACAAACTTGGTTCTTTAGCCATAAAAAGATTACTGACAATTTATTTTTAAGGATTGTGGTGATTTTACTCCAGCTCGGCTTTTATCCTTCTTACGCCGGCAGAAGAAGATTCCTCTTTCGTGATTTTGAATTTTCCAAGTTCCTTTGTGTTTTTTATATGAGGTCCTGTGCAGATTTCTTTAGAAAAATCTCCGACAGTGTATACTTTGACAATCGGAGGATACTTTTCCTTGAAATAGGACAATGCACCTGTTTTTATTGCTTCAGGGTAAGGCATTTCTACAAAACTAACATTCAATCCTCGCGAGATTTGTTTGTTTACCAGGGCCTCTATTTTTTTTATTTCCTCTTCAGTAAGTTTTCTGGAGAAATTGAAATCAAATCTCATCCTCTCGGGAGTTATGTTGCTTCCCATCTGCTGAACATTTGGGCCAAGCACAATTTTTAGCGCCTTATGCAAGAGATGCGTGGCAGTATGATATCGCGTGGACTTTTCCGAATGGTCTGCAAGTCCTGCGGAAAATTTCCCTCTTGTTGCCGTACGGGAGAGTTCCTGATGTTTTTCTAGTTCCTTGAAAAAATCTTTTTTGTCGAATTTTATTTTTTTGTTTTTAGATTCTTCTTCGATAAGCTCTATGGGAAAACCGTAACTTTGATACATCAGGAAAGACTCTTCTCCCGAGAGGCTTTTCTTATTTTTAACAAGTTTCTCAAAAACCTTTAATCCTCGATCAATTGTCTCTGAAAATTTTGATTCCTCTCCTTTTAATTCATTAAGAATCTTCTTTTTGTTCTTTTTCAATTCCAGATAATCATCTTCATAAATATTGAATACTGGTCCCGCCACTTTTTCTACAAAAGAGGTCATACCAAGTTCCCTCCCGTACATTATTGTCCTTCTTATCAAACGCCTTAGAACATAGCCCTGTTCTGTGTTGCCGGGAATTACACCGTCTGCAATTATGAAAACCGAGGCTTTGATATGATCGGCAATTATCCTCATGGCCTTTGTTATGTTATTATCATTTTTTCCTGGAACGAAATATTTCTTGCCAGATAACTTTTCAATTTCTTTTATTATTGGTTGCCACACTTCTGTCAAATAGTTATCATCAAAACCATTTGTTACTGCAAGGATTCTTTCAACACCTCTTCCATTATCAACATTCTTCTGTTTTGCTTCCACTATCTCACCCATATCATTTTTTACATATTCCATAAGAACATCGTTCCAAATCTCCACCCAATTTTTGTCTTCAGGATCAAATTTTTTTGGCGGTTCTACTTTATTGTTCTTCCAATAAAACATCTCTGTGTCCGGACCGCACGGACCTGTTTTTCCTGCAGGCCCCCACCAATTATCTTCCTTGCCGAGAAATGCAATTCTTTCTTTGGGTATTCCCAACGAAAACCAAATTTTTGCAGATTCTTCATCTTTTGGTGCATCTTTATCCCCTTTGAAACAACTTACAGATAATCTTTTTTTATCTAATTTTAAAATTTTTGTTGCGAGCTCAAAACTCCAGGTTATTGCTTCTTTCTTCCAATAATCTCCAAGACTCCAATTTCCAAGCATTTCAAAAAAAGTGTGATGGGCACTATCTCCAACTTCGTCGATGTCCGTAGTCCGAATGCATTTTTGAACATTCACAAGACGCTTTCCAAGAGGATGTCTTTCTCCTAAAAGATAAGGCACCAGAGGATGCATGCCGGCAGTAGTGAATAAAACGGTAGAATCATTTTCAGGAATCAGCGATGCAGAAGGAATTTCCTTGTGATTCTTTGACTTAAAGAATTCAATGTATTTTTTTATAAGTTCCTTGCGCGAAATCATTAAATAAAATAAGGAAGGATGTTTAAAAGTTTTATTGGGCTAGTCAGAAAACTACGTCCTTTAGTGGTGAGATGGCGCATCGTTTTTTGATTAACACCTTAAGAGTTATCCTCTCTGCAATTCTCTGAGCCTGTTTTGAATTTCTTGCAATTCTTTTTCTATGCTGTTTTCATGCACGTTTTTTTCCAAATCGGCACCTGTTTTTTTTATTCTTGGTTCAAAACTTTTCTCAGGAAATATTCTTCTTGTGATGCTTTCAGGGAGTTCAAATTTTGGAGATGTTCTTTGAAAATTTTTTATCGTTAAGAGAAGCGCTTTAATCTGCTTGTACAGCAGTTTTCCTTTTTTTATCTCTTCCTTTTTAAGCTCATGATAATTTTTCATGGAACGAGAAATAATAATTGAACTCTTTTGAATTTCAAGAACATCTCTTTTTGAATTTAGCATACCCATATAGGGAAATTGCAAGTGTATTGCTTCCTTATTATTCATTTTATATTCTTGAGAAGATTTCTCTGTCTATTTTTTCAAATTTATGTTTTATGTCGTTGATTTCTTTTTCCCAGTCGCTTAACTCTTCTTCCTGCCTGTCTTTTATTTTTTTTATCTCGGATAACGTTCTTTCTATTTCAGAAATTCTCTTTTTTGCATCCTCGAAAATTTCCAAACTTTCTTCAAATTTGTCCAACCTTACAAAAATCGGCTCGGCTTCCTTGACAAAACCCTCTCTTCTAAAATTTTTTTGTTCCCTAAACTTCTGATTGTTGAAATTTTTTTCCATTCTTTGTAAAGGCATTTCAACTGCCAATTTTTTTTGCGGAGAGCGCATCATTTTCTCATTATAAGAAAAATCATCTGCAAACTCCCCATCACTCTCTTTTCTCCCAGAAACAGCATCCTTTATCGCGTTTTTGGAGAAATCATTCCCTAAATCATTTTTTGGGTAAGTCGGCAAACGGGACAGATTATTTCTATCCATCAAGAAGTCATCACTCATTCTCGGCAAATCAGGGAGTTTTGGCAATTCTGGCAATTTTAGCGAGGTTGCATTCTCTTTTTTATTTCCCACTTCTTTTTTACCAAACCAACTCATTTTTAAAAATATATATTCTAATATATAAAATACAACATAAGTTTAAAAACTTTTGTTTTAATTTTTCTTAATGGAACCAACCGAAAGATATTTATTTAAATTTCTTTTATTACAAAAATGCTAGACAAATTTCTTAAAGAAGTTGTGGTGGAAATAGTTGGAAAACAGTATGAAGAAATTGTGGATTTGCTAAACAAGGAAAAATATGTGAATGAATTCATTGTCGCAAAAAAAATGAACTTAACAGTTAATCAAATCAGAAACATTCTCTATAGGCTGTCGGACAACGGCGTTGTTTCTTTCATAAGGAAAAAAGACAAAAGGAAAGGATGGTACACTTATTTTTGGAGGATTGAGATTCTTAAATCCCTGGAATTGCTGAAAGATACAATCGTTAAAAAAATAGGGAGGGTTGTGAACCAAATTTCCATGAGAGAAACCAAGGTCTTTTACGTATGCAGAAAATGCAATATAGAGATGGATGAAGAGAACGCTCTCGTACATGATTTTACATGTCCTGAGTGCGGGAGCATTTTTGAGATAAAGGATGATTCCAAACTTATAAAAGAACTTAGAAAAAATCTTGAAAAATATCAAAGCGAACTGCCTCCGCTTGAAAAAGAAATAAATGTTGAAAAAGAAAAACGAAATAAAAAGAAAGACAAGGAAGTAAAGAAAGAAGAAAAGATAAAGAAAGACAAGAGAGATGCAAAAAGGAAATTAAGAATGAGCTTAAAAATAAAGAAAACTATTCCTCCAAAAAATCCAAGAAAAAAATCCAAGAACAAATCAAAAAAGAAAAGTGCAAAAAAGTCCCCTAGGAGTAAGAGGTAAAATGGCTTTTAGACGTGGCATGTATGGGGGAGAAAATTTTTTTTCGGATTTGAGCGTTACCGCTAAGATTATTTTGATAAATGTGGCAGTTTTTGCGATTTTTTATCCATTGTTTGCATTGAATGTGATTCCTATCGATTACATTGCAATAAAGCCAGGTAATATTCTTGAAGGGAATTATTTATGGACTTTTTTTACAGCAATGTTTATGCACGCCGGATTTTTTCACATTCTTGCAAATATGTTCTCTCTGTTTTTCGTCGGAACCTTAGTTGAGCGACTTGTGGGTGCAAGGAGATACATTCTTTTTTATCTTATTTCCGGAATCTTTGCGTCGTTGTTTTTCGTGGCATCTGTTTTAATTTTTCCGCAGGATATTAATACTTATGCAGTAGGTGCATCAGGGGCATTATTTGGACTTGTGGGAATCTTAATGCTTCTGACTCCTGATTTGCCGGTATATGTTATGCTGATACCCCTTCCGGTGAAGATGAAATATGCAGGACCGGGCATTCTTGCCTTGCTGTGGGTTATTTCCATAATTGGTGATATCCCAATCGGAAATATGGCTCATTTTGGAGGTTTGCTTGCAGGGGTTGTTTATGGAATCTATCTTAAGAATAAATTCCCAAGAAAGACAGGGATGATAAGAAAGCATTTCAGATAATGTTAAAAATGAAATCAAAATCAACAAAATCCAACAACATTGTTTTGGAAAAGTATAAATCCGGTTTTAATTTTTTGCGAGATTCGAGAAAATTTGTTTATTACGCAATAGGAATTTTTTTGTTTTTTTCATTTGTCGGATATTTTATTCCTCCTCCTGAAGCAATTGCCGAAAAAATCTTTGAGATTATTGAACAGATTTTGAAAGAAACAGAAGGATTAAATCAATGGGAGCTCACCCCTTACATATTTTTCAACAATTTGCAAAGCAGTTTTTTTGGAATGGTGCTTGGGATTTTCATTGGAATTTTCCCGATTTTTTCATTAATGATCAACGGATATCTCGTGGGGTTTGTTTCTTCACTTTCAGTTTCAGAAGCAGGGTTTTTTTCGCTGTGGAAACTGCTACCTCACGGAATTTTTGAACTACCTGCACTTTTTATTTCGTTGGGATTGGGGATGAAAATTGCCACTTTTGTTTTTCAGAAAAGGAAACTAGAATCATTAAGAGTATATTTTAAAAATTCACTTACTGTTTTCTTTCTTATTGTTATTCCTTTATTGGCAATTGCCGCAATTATTGAGGGAACTTTGATCTATTTTTTGGGTTGAATTTAAATTGTTGTTTTTTTTGACGGGCTGAGAATTACATTTAAATAGTCCATTTTCTTTTATCTATGTAGGGTAAATTAAATCAGAAAGGAGGTAAAAATGAACGACTGGAAAGTTTGGGCTGCAGGTGTTGGAGGAGTTGTCGCAATTGTAGGACAATTCTGGGGAGCAAACTACTACCTTCCATTAATTGGCGGGGCACTAGCTTTGATATCAGCAATCGGCTCAATGACAAATTAATTTTTTAATATTTTTTTATTTTTATGTCAAGATTGCTGAGCAGAAAATTGTACATCTCAAGAATGCAATCTTGAGCATCCTAAAAACGAGCGTCATACGCATCGTTTTTTTGATAAGAAGATTTTTACCTAAGATTATTTGCAATTTTGAGACTTAGTTTCTAGGGTCTTCAGGATTATAGAAAATTCCGTTTTTCCTGAGCAAGCTTAATCCGATTTCTTTTAATCTTTCCTTTGAAGGTTCTTTAATCTTTTTTTTACTGTCGCTCCAAAGGTGAGTTGGGAAGCAAGTGGTGCAAGTTACAAAATCAAACTCACCCCTTGTTCTGTTCCTTAAAATACCTAATACATTTTTGTCATTAAAGTCAACCGCAATATATCTTTGTTTCATTGAGTCATCGATAAAATGGATATCTCCCGGGTGATTATGGTCTGAGGTATAAACTTCTGCTCCTAGGGAATGGACACAATTTGCGTAAGAAGGGCGAATTCCACAACCCAAATCCATTATTTTTAATCCGCGTAGAATTTTACCTCGGACTAATGGATTTACATCAATATCGTTCGGAGTAATCGAATCATTGTTACTTATATCTTCAAGGAATTTATCAAGCACGGGATGTTCCAACAACTCTAATGTTTTCATCATTTGAAATGATGTTCCGGAAGTGTTATACCAAAATCCATGCCCTAATGACTTACCGATTCCTGTAAATTCCCGGAAGCACGGCATTGTCTTGTAGGTATTTGGAAATCTCTCAAATTCTTTATCTTTCTCTTCTATTTCCAAGGTTAATCTTTCTATGATTTTTCCTTTATCATAGGAATCATTCTCTCTTGAAAATGAAATTTTTCCATTTGCAGATTCAATAACTCTTGCTTGCAAATCCATAAGAACTTTTCAGTTTAGTCCTTTAAAAATTTAATCTCTTAAATCGTTCAGCCCAAGAATTATCAGCAACAATCCAAGAATCATCACAAGCCAGAAAATTCCCCCTTTTAGGAGAATCCATCCTGCGTGAAGAAAATTAAAATCCTTTCCCCAGAAAACCCAGTTGTATGCTGATGAAGCCCAAGCAACATAAATCCCTGCTGTTAGGACAATCAATCCGAGCAATAATTCTACCCATTTGTTCATTGTAAAATTCTCACGGAACTTTTGTTTAAAAGCATTCTTGTTCTGCAAAATAGATTTTTTTTCATACTAAACGCTTTTCTCAATGTGATTCGAATCTTATTACTTTACTTAGTTTTTCTGATTGACGTTCGCTATCACTCACTGATTGATTGAAACTTGATGTAAAATCCTTTAACCAATCCTTATTTCTGTCTCAAAAATTCAAATTTAACCGGGACAGGATACATTTATCAAAGAGTGAGTTTCTTCGGAGATTTGAGACTGGCAAATTCAAACCTAGAAACTCTTAAAAATCATAATCTTTTTGATAAATCATGAAAAAAACAGAAAAAACTTCGAGAGAAGCCATATTCAAAGAATCAGATGAAATTGAAGGAGTTTCAATACGCGGTTACAATTTTGACAACGGAGTTGATTATGATAAAATACTTGACAGTTACTTGTCAACAGGATTTCAGGCAAGCCACTTTGCAAAAGCAGTTGATATAATAAACAAGATGATTGATGAGAAAGTCACAATTTTTCTGGGAGTGACTTCGAACCTCATAACCTCCGGAGTGAGGGATATTGTAAGATACCTTGCAGAAAATAAAAAAATAGATGTCTTAGTAACGACGGCAGGAGGAGTTGACGATGATCTTGTAAAATGTTTCGGAGATTTGAGACTTGGAAAATTCTCGACTTCGGGAGAACTTCTCAGGAAAGAAGGCATTAATCGGACAGGAAATATTTTAGTTCCAAACCAGAGGTATGTAAAATACGAAGAATTTATCAATCCTGTGCTCGAGAAGATTTACAATGAACAAAAATCCACAGGGGATATTCTTTCTGTTTCGGAGTTCATAAAAATTCTCGGAAAGGAGATCAACAATAAAGGGAGTATTCTTTATTGGTGCTGGAAAAACGACATAAAAGTTTATTGCCCGGGAATCACTGACGGAAGCACGGGAGACATGATTCATTTTTTTATGTACAAAAGTCCGGAATTTAAGATGGACGTTGTAAAAGACATACATGACCTCCACGAATTTACGATTACAAGAAAGAAAACGGGAGTCATAATTTTGGGTGGCGGAATTATTAAGCACCATATACTTAATGCTAATTTGATGAGAAACGGGGCAGACTATGCAGTTTACATAAACTCAGGAGAGGAATGGGATGGTGCAGATTCAAATGCCAGGCCGGATGAGGCAGTTTCTTGGGGAAAAATCAAAGACGATAAATCACAGGCGATGAAAGTCCACGGAGACGCGACAATTCTTTTTCCGCTGATTGTTGCCAAGACGTTTGCACGGAAATAAAAGAATTGTTACTTTTTTATAAAGGTAACAAAATAGAAAGATTTATAAATTACTTTTTTCTTGAAAAACCATGGAAGTAATTGAAGGAAAAACGTATCTGAAGGTTCCTCACGAATCTTCATTTGTAACATTTCAGCATCCCCCATTTAGAGGAACGTATGGAAG
>DATETG010000002.1:0-13637 GCA_035283785.1 Candidatus Nanoarchaeia archaeon | reverse complement strand
CATCAAATCTTTTTCCCGGTCAATAGTTTTTGATTTTTGGGAAATTTTTCTCGACAAATTGTCTTTCAAGTCAATAAGTTTATTTTCCAGTTCAGGGATTTCCTTTATTTTTTCCGAGACATTTCTTGATAATCTGCCTTTCCTCCTTATTTCATTTTCGAGTTCTGAGATTTTCTCCCTCATCAGAGTCCTATCTTTCTCTATGTCTTTAGACTTTTCAAGAATTTTTTTTGTCAAGTCGCTTTTGGCCACTTTTCTTAGCATCTCTCTTTTTATCTTCCTTCTCAGATTCTCAATATCTCTCTCAATTTCAGGGATTGCTTTTGTGTCTTTTAATTTTGACCGTATAATTTTTGCTTCCGGTTCAAAACCCTTTGTATCGAGAGAATTCAATTCGTGTTTCAGAGATTCAAGTCTGGCAATTTTTCTTGCAAAATCAGTAAACTCTTGCTCAACATTTTCTTTTTTCACTCTTCTTTTTTTGTTTTTAATTTGAAAAATTTTCCCCAGTTTCATTTCAAACCTCTCTTTTAAAAGTATACGCCATTCTAATTTTTATAACTTTCGTGTTTAATATCTGTACTTTTTTCTCCATTTATCCACTAAAGATTTCATCTCGGTATGACTTAAGCTTCCAAGTTTCAATTCCATCATTGACGTATTATACCCTCTTTTTTTCCAGTCAGTGATTTTTTTCTTCATCTCATTAATCTTTCCTTTATCCCTGAGTTTCTTTGCTTCCCTGATTCTCTCTTTCTGTATCTTTTTTATTCTTTTTATTTTTGTCCTGTACTCTTTTGCAAGCTCGCTTTGAGTTTTTCTCTTCCTGAGTCTTGCAAATTTCATCTGCTCATTCAGGAGAGATTTGTTCCTCTTTAATTCCTCGTCATTGAATTCCCTTAATTCAATGAGAAGTTTATCTCTGTCCCGGATTATGTAAACAAAAAATAGTATCAAAACAACGAAAATAAACGCTATGAAAATCAGTATCATCAACGTGTTGTTCACCCCATCGCCGAAGTTTATGATTCCTTGCTTTTCCTTTTTGACAATGCGGAACATCTCTGTTGCAGTTCCCGTTGAGGACTTGTACTTTATTGTAGCGCTCAGAACATATTGTCCAACTTCTATATCTTTTGGGAAATCAATTGTTTTGGTCACAAGAACTTTTTCATCAACGACAAAATTTTCGTTTTCCGATATCAGAACATTTCCTCCGAGATCATGAACTTTGTACGTTATCTCAACTGAAGATGAACCGAGCCCTGTTTTCGTACCTCCGCCCGAGAGAAGGTCAAAAATATTTAGCTGAAGAATCATGCTTTCTCCCTGCACAAGATTTGAATATTTTGAAGGTATCTCAAGATTTCCGTCAAACAAAACATCTCTTGATTCAACTTCAAAAACAATAGGAATTATCAGAACATTGTTCTCCCCTGTTGCTTCAAGATGCCCTACATGAACTCCTTCTTCTATCGCACTGACATTAAAAACCAACTCTGCATTTTTTTCCCCCTCTTTGTCAAAAATTATTTCCGGCTGTTTTACTGAAACTCCTTCCTTTTCGAATCCTTTAACTGCAACGCCAACCAAACCACCTGTTTCGCTTCTCAGAGTTATATTTTTAGATATCTCGGAATCACTTTTTTTCACGGAGAATTTTAAAAGAAGATTTTTTGTTTCAATGGAGTTTAATGCCCCAAGAAAAATCGGAATAAAAATTATTGCAAGAAATAAAAAAACAATGCAAAACCTCCCCTTTTTCATTTTATTATGAACTATTTTTGACATTTAAATTTTACCATATACCCTTTTCTTTCTTGACCTGTATTTTGTTTGATTTCTCATGCTTTTCACGACCCATATCACCAGAATGATTACCGCAGTCATTGAAAAAAGTATTATGGCAATTATTAAGAAAGATTTTGCTTTAGGTTCAATAACATCAAATGTTACAGAAGATGTTGCAAATGCCCCGGGATATGCAATCTCATATCCAAGCGCGTATTTTCCTACCGGAAGACCGTCTGTTAAGAATTCTTTTGAATATGACTTTTCGCCGTCAACAAAAAATGTTTCACTTTCTTCGTAATGATTTTGCCCCTGAAAATCCTTTATTATGTAAGTTGCCGCTACGTCTACTTTTTCATTTGCACCAACTTCCAGAAGATTAAATTGAGCAATTACCTTATCTCCAGGATTTACCTGCTTGAATTCTTCTGAGAGATAAACAGAAATGTCAAAGAGAAAATTTTCGGATTTTGAACCTACAACAACAGGCACTTCCCTGGTGAATATTGAGTAAGCTATAATAATTTTTCCTGTAAGCAATTCTTTTTCTTTCAGTGTAACTATCATCCCAAGTGTTGTTTCCACACCCGGAGGAAGCATTATTCTCTCCTTGTTCAATAAAAGAATGTCTTTTAGCTCTCCTTCAACTGAAGTAGTTAAAGGCAGAGACAATTGCCCGTTATTCTTTAAGGTTATTTCTCTATATTCTTCGACGCCCTCCACGACGGAAATGACAACTTCTTCTGGATTTACAAACAAATCGCCTTGCCTTATTGCGGTTGTGGCCACACTACCGCCGCCGCCCCCTCCTCCCCCCCCTCCACCTGAACTGCTTTCCTCTTCGCTGTCTCCGCTAGAGGGGTTGGCGACGCAAGTTCCAGAGGTGCATGTAAATCCTGAACTGCAAGTTCCGCAACTTATAGTCGCTCCGCACGAATTTGACCATGAATCGCACGTATATCCCAAACTTGAGCACGTTTGGGGAACGCATGAAAAAAATCCTTCAAAATTTTCGCCATAAGTTATCGCCATTTGACCACTGCCCCCCGAGTTTTTTGAAATAACGTCGGCACTTGCCACAGAAATCGTGGCAATAAAAAAAAGTAAAACCATCCAAAAGGCATCTGTCCTCTTCATCTTCATAAGGAGGTTTTTTTACATTTAAATTTATTGTTTTTTCAAGGCAAACTTTATAAACAAAATTTATCAGTTAATTAGATGGGATTAAAAAACGCCTTGAAAAAGGACAAGAACAGAAGGAAATTAAGATGGAGTGATCACAGTTATAAAACAAAAACTCTCAATCTTTATGCAAAATCAGACCCTCTTGAAGGTGCTAATCAAGCAAGCGGCATTGTTTTGCAAAAAGTTCAGAAAGAAGCTAAACAACCAAACTCTGCGATGAGAAAATGTTGCAAAGTTCAGCTTAAGAAAAATGGAAAGCAGGTAACTGCCTTCATTCCGGGAAATCTAGCTCAAAGATTTATTGATGAACATGACGAAGTTATGATAGAACGTATTGGGGGCAAGCAAGGACGCTCAAAGGGAGACATTCCAGGAGTCAGATTCAAAATCATAAAAGTAAATGATCAACCGCTACATTTGCTAGTAAAAGGCAAAATAGAAAAAGGAAGAAGATAAAAATGGAAGACATAAAAAAAAGATTGGAAGAAATTCAGGAAGAAATGGTTACAGTAATGTACATAAATGGAGGATTTACAATAAAGGGAAATCTGTCATATGGCAAAGAGGACCCGAATGTTTTCAGGGTTTTGTCCGAAGAAGGTTATAAAGAGATCCGTACAGGGCATATTAGATTCATATCTAAGAATAAAATAAATAGCAACACAAGGGTTATTTTTGTCCGGGAAAATCCTCTTTTGTTGCAAAGAAACGGAAAAAATTAAAATGCCCAAATCAATTGGAAAAATTTTAATTGTCGCCGGAGGAATTTTTGGAGGTTTAACTTTTTTAAGCAATGGTGCGAGAGCAGGAGATATTGAGTATATAGTTGAAAAATCTAAATTACCTTTGGGTTGTAGTCCCATGAAACTTAATGACGAAGAAAAAGCCCACTTTTCTGATTTAATACCTACAAATCTTTCTGAAGGGGAAACAACACGTAAAGTTGAATTGTTTTATGAAACAGGATACATGAAAAAAGAAGCATCAGGAATTTCAGAAACAACAAATTTCATATATGAGTGCAAAAAAGAAGGGGAAGAATCCAGATTAATTTATTTTATGAGGGTGGGTTTTCCAACTTCAGATATTGCTGCTGCAATGACAAGATACTCTGTTCAGGACAAGATAGAGGGAAGATTAACGTGGTCCGTTTCAAATCGGGGAAAGGATCTAGTTGTTAGCTGCGAAGCATTAAGAAAAGGTTTTACAGATGATGATACTTTTAATTTACCAACTCTCAGACAAAAGTATTTGCCTCAATTTTTACAAACTTTAGGTAAAGAGGGTTATAAACATTTTAATATAAACTTTGGGTTTTTAGATAAAGATGCCTGAACAAAAAAGCGAAACAAAACAGGAAGAAATGAACTTCAAGATTTTTGACTTGTATAGCTTTGATGACGTCAAGGTTTTTGACATAGGGCTTAAACCGGTAATCAACCTAAAACCAAAGTTGATTCTCAAAAGCCACGGAAGAAATGTTGTAAAGCACGGGCAAACAAGAGTGAACATTGTTGAGCGGCTCATGAACAAGCTTGCAGTTGCAGGACATCGGGGAAGAAAACACAAAGTCATCCTCGGAAAAAACACGGGGAAATACTCAAAGAATATGAAAACGGTTCTTGAGGCATTGAAGATTGTTGCCGATAGAACAAAACAAAATCCATTGCAAGTTTTGATAAAGGCGATAGAAAATTCCGCACCCAGAGACGAAATAACAGTCATTGAGTATGGGGGGGCACGTTATCCTCAAGCAGTGGATGTCTCACCAATAAGAAGAGTGAATATTGCTCTTAGGCACATAGTCCACGGCGCATCGGACAAGGCATTTAATAAAAAGAGAAACATAGTCCAATCCCTTGCAGAAGAAATAATCCTCGCTTCGGAAAACAACGGCGAGAGTTTTTCCGTGAGAAAAAGAATAGAACTTGAAAAGCAGGCTGACAGCGCGAGGTAATTTCTTTATGACAAGAGAATTGAAGATTGAAGAATTAGGGCATAATCTAACTGAAAAATTGGCAATAGCTCTTCAACAACATATTTTGTTGAGAGAAATTCCGGACAGCGATGTGAATGAAATATTGGAATCAGCACATTATTTATTCAGAGATTATTTGGCGAGGACGATTAGGAATGTGGAAAATCTTGAATTCCCAAGAGGCATAACTATTGACAAATTAAAAGAGATTTATGAAATGTCAGATTTTAATTGGGCAGATTATTCTAAATTTTCTAATTTTAGGGAATGGTATTTGGAGAATACATCTCTCGTATAATCAACAAATTTATAATTATCTTTTTCCTGAATTGTTCATGAAACAGCAAATCGCCGATATTTTAATGGAAGTTTTGAAAGAAAAAAATATTTCTCTAAGCAATGAACAAATAATCAATCTTATAGAAACTCCTCCATCATCTGAACTTGGTGATTTTGCATTTCCGTGCTTTGTTCTCTCAAAGCAGTTAAAACAGCCCCCTCAAAAAATTGCGCTGGATTTAAAAAATGATTTGACGGGAAAATCAAAGATCTTTTCCCTTGTAAGGGTTGACGGAGCTTATATTAATTTTTTTATTGACAGAAAGAAATTTGTCGAAGACTTGGTAAAAAAAGTCATGAAGAAAAAAGAGAATTTTGGAAAGCAAAACGTGGGGAAGGGAAAGAAAGTTGTTATTGATATGTCTTCTCCGAATATAGCAAAACCATTTGGAATAGGCCATTTGCGTTCCACAATAATCGGAAATTCGATTGCAAATATATCAAAAGGATTAGGATATAAAGTAATAAAAATAAATCACATTGGTGACTGGGGAACTCAATTTGGAAAATTGATATTTGGTTACAAAAAATTTGGAAGTGGAAAAAAACTCAAAGAGGATGCCATAAGTCATCTACTGGAAATTTATGTAAAAGTAAACGAAAATCCGGATTTTGATGAAGAGTCAAGAATTTGGTTCAAAAAGCTTGAAGATGGAGACAGAGAAGCAACAAGATTATGGAAAAAATTCAAAGAGTTAAGTTTGGGTGAATTCAGTAAGATATATGATTTTTTAGGTGTAAAATTTGATTCTTTTAAAGGTGAAGCATTTTATAATAACAAAATGGAAGACATTGTCAAAGAGTTGAAACAGAAAAAAATTGCAGAAATGAATGATGGTGCATTGGTTGTTAATCTGAAAGAGTATGGATTGGGAGTAGCGTTGATAAAAAAATCAGATGAAGCGACATTGTACATCACAAGAGATTTAGCTGCCGCAATTTACAGGTATAAAAAATATAAATTTGCAAAAATGATTTACGAGGTTGGCTCTGAACAAAAACTTCATTTTGAACAGCTTTTCAAGATTTTAGACTTAATGGGATATAAATGGTACTCGTCATGCGTTCACGTAGAGCACGGTTTGTATCTTGATAAAGATGGAAAAAAGTTCTCCACAAGAAAAGGCAAAACTGTTTTCATGGAAGAGATAATAGAGAAAACAAAAAATTTAGTTAAAGAAGAATTGAAAAAAAGGACTAAGCTCACAGAAAAAGAACTTAGAGAAAAAGTATCAAAGATATCAAAAGCTGCAATAATCTATGCTGATTTAAAAAATTACAGGGGGAATAACATAGTTTTTGATGAAAAAAGGATAATAAACTTCGAGGGAGACACAGGACCATATCTTCTTTATAGCTACGCGCGTGCGAAAAGCATCATCAAGAAATCAAGAGGAAAAAAATCGGGAATCTTCAGCAAGGGAAAAATCTCTCAAGGTGAATTTGATCTGGTAAAAAAAATTTCCCTGTTTCCGGAAACTGTAACACGCGCTTATGAAAACCTAAATCCTGCACTTATTGCAAATTATTCTTTTCAGCTCGCGCAAACATTCAACGAGTTTTATCATTCCACAAAAGTTTTGAACTCGGAAGATGAAAATTTTCTTTTGGCACTCGTTGAATCATTCTGCTATGTCTTGAAAAGTTCTCTTAGCTTGCTTGGAATAGAATCCATTGAAAAAATGTAAACAAAACTTATTTAAACACGATTTCATATTTACTTTTATAAACTTAAAACAAAGGAGGTACGATGGCAAAACAACAAGGTGGCATGGTGTTGCAACTTATTGCTTGGCTAACTGGTGTTTTGGTTTCCTTGTCAGTTGGTTATGGAATGATAAACGGCGTTTTATCCCTTCCATCCTGGCTTGGCGGAACAACAGTGGCTTGGGTAGTTGGTTGGGTTGTTGTAATCACAACAATTGTTAGCGCTGTGTTAGCAATAGTGAACAAATAGATTCAGTTTAATTTTTTCTTTTTTATTTTATTTTGAATAATTCCCAAATTGTTAAATAGTATCGCAAAATTTCTTCAGATACATAAAAACATTAAAACCTCCATCTAAAGGAGTGTGGGTGTACCACGAAGGTACTTCCAAACTTTTTTTGTTTCTAGAAAAAACTTTCCCTCTTTCATCAGTAAAAGAAGGTGGCAAGTAATCATATGAAGTGATAATATTTTCAATGTGGATGTGATACAAATTCTTATAAAGAAGTTTTTGATGAGAAAGTTATGGAATTTTGGTACAGAATTGAAGATTTTATTCCTCCAAATCCGGAGGAAAGAAGAATGGATGACTGCAGGTTCTCCATATATGCAGATACAAGTATAATCAAAAAGGTATTTGCTACAAATATCCCAAAAGAAAGGTTAAGAACTTTGGAAAATGCAGGAATTGAAATCGCAGAAAAATCAGGATTAGGGGAATTGGCAAAATCCAAAAGATTGTATGATTTTGTTAAAAACAGTTCGGGAGATGAAACATGGCTTCTTCATAATGTTCATGCCGGAGGGAATGCCTGTTCCTTGTCAGTTAGTCATGAAAGAGGAGACTATCAGTGGATTGTAAACGGAAATTTCTGCAGACTAAAAGAAGGATTTGTATTTTATCAAGCAACAAACTGCGATAACATCTCTCAAAGAAATTTTTTGTTGTCCTTGTGGCTTCAATGGGCTTTCTTCATGGAAGAAATTTTAGAAAAATAATGCCTTTCAGTCACTAAGAATGAAATCTTCCCTAAACTATTAGGAAACCATTTTCTCAAGTGAATCATCAAAAATATCTAAGTTGTATCTCTTAAGTTCTTCCCGAGTGATCCTTGATTGATAAAGTGTTTTGCTTTCTGAAACATCTCTTGCAAGACGTTCATTTGGAAAAGGTCTTACCCATATTCTTCTTTTGTAAAAAGGATTACCTCCGATTTTGATTCTTTTCTTAAGAATATCTTTTAGTTCCAGATTAGGAATATTCTCATCAAAATACAATTTGCCAAGAAATAGACCTCCGTCAAGCTCCATAAATTCATCTATTGGAAAGGGGGTCAATCCCTTTGGAACTAAATTCATCATAAAATCTTGCAATTTTTCCGGAGAATATAAAGCATCTCTTGTTGCGACATAAAAATCAACTGTATGGCTCCATTTCCCAAAAGGTTCCTTGTTCGGAAAATAATCTTGCTCTTTGACACCAACCACTATCACTTCGGCATTTTCTTTCAATGATTCTCTTATGATTGATAACTTGCTCATTGGTATAAATTAAAAAAATGATTTATAAGAATTTCTGTGTTAATTTACCACATATTCAAAATTCTCAGATTTATTCATGTTGTTCTCCATAAAATTTGTTATGTCCAATTTTACATCTTCAAATTTAGGATGTAGACTATTAAGATAAAACCAAATGCCAAATCCTGAATTAAGATCATCTGTTGGACTATAAACAAAAAAGGCTTTATCATTGTTAAGGGCAAAAAAATAGACTTCGCTGTTAAATGATTTGCACGGGGGACTTCCCACTCTCCCAAGATAATTATATTCCTTAAGACTTCTTCTTATAATCGAAATAAAATCTATCGGAAAATTTGTGTAATCTCTCGTAGTCGATAAATTATATTTGATACCAAAATAGTCCTGGGGAATATCTCTTTCTCTCTGAATTTCAGAATTCAAACCCATTTTACCAATTCCCCAGTCAATCCTTGACATTAATAATAATTTAGAGAGATTCCCTTTTCCAGAGTGCATTAACATAATTAACACAAAAATATCTCGTATAAAAATCTTTAGATAATAGAACGTTAAGTTTTAAGATTAATTTGACAAAGTACATTCTTAACATTACAAAAATAGCATACTGATTACCCCTATTTGCCAAGAATTTTTCTATATCTTGGTCCTGCAAATCTGTGAAACCTAGTTGGATTTTCCAATTCCGGAATTAAGCGATAATGCACATTTGTATGGTCTAACTTTTTAAGAACTTCATTAAGCATGTCGCGACGATCTTTTTGCACACTGATTATTTCTCCGTCGTAAACGGCAACATATTTTCCTGCATACCCACTTACCTTGGAAGAATCTTCCAGCAACTTATTAAGATAATCTCTGTCTGAATCTAAACTCATTTTAGTTTTACTTAACGCTCTTCATGTCTTTCCAAGCAAGTTCAAAAAGCTGTTCCAATGCCTGGGCAAAAAATTCTGTGTTTATCCACACGCCGGTGTCATAGTTTGGGTGGAATTTCTCGTCGTCAAGAAGCATGAACATTATCTGATTTGAATCTACGATTACAAAACGCGCCTTTATTTTTTCCATGTTTTTCACTTCTGCAACTTTCTTAAGCTCACGAGCCACCTTTATATTGCTATTATCAATAGGGGAAGCAATCCTTATTTTTACTCCGCGCTTTTTGCATTTTTCAAGGCTTGGAAATAATGCCTCAATTTTTCTTGACAATCCTTCTTTTGTGGTCACGACCGTTATAGTGTTTTCTGCATTGCGAATCATCATGTCCAAATGATTGTAAAGATTCTGCCTTCCTCGCAAGCTTCCTGACAAATCAGATGGTTCGACAAATTTTATTCCGTCGGAGAACAACGAATTCAATTCAGTAAGCACGTCATCACTTTTCAGCGTTTCGAGGCGCTTTGTTCTTTCCTGCGCATCCTTCGCCAAATTTCTTTTTACCCTTTCAATAACCTCTTCTGGCTTCAAAGCCACGAATTTTATAGGTTTTCCGAGTTTCATAACTATGAATCCTTTTTTGTCAAGTGATTCAAGAATGTCGTAGGTTCTGCTTCGAGGAACATCTGAAATGCTACTCAGCTCTCCTGCAGTTGATGTTCCTCTGGAGAGGAGGGCCGTCCAAACTTTTACTTCATAAAGATTCAAGTCAAAGATCTTCCTTAATCTGCTCAGGAATTCTTCTTTTATTATCATTTGTATGTTCTCTCGCTTTTTTTGCTTTTAAATATTGTTATGGTTGAAGAGTGAAATTCTAACATTACTGTCCAGGGATGATTATCTCTATTATCCCTCTTTTATTTTTAATTGTGAAGTCGATTATGTTTTTAAATCTTTCCTTGTCAGTTGTAACATTTTTCACCAGAATTTCAAATTTTTTTGAATTTGTTCTTTCCTTGAGAAATTTTTTCTGCGATTCAAGAATTTTTGAAAATTCACTTTCACCTACGATAATTCTCGTGTCGACAAAATCCTCTTTTTTCAGATTGAGATTTTTTCTGAACGCCTGAATTTGCCGTGCAAGCTCGCGTGCATAACCTTCAGCTTCAAGTTCAGGTGTTAAAGTTGTGTCAAGTTCCAAATCAAATTCTGTTCCTTTTGATGCTGGAGATTTCCATTGAATTTTTTTGATGTTAAGCTGGGTTTTTATTACGCCTTCGAAATCTTTGTAATTTTCTTTCCCTTTTACAAGAACATTAATTTTTGCCAGAGGCCATCTCAATCCCATTCCTGCCTTGTCTCTCTTCATTAACCCCGTTTCAATAATCCTTGTTGCATTTTCCATTCTCTTCTCCATGTTCTTGTCAATTTTTCTTTTGTCAGATTTTGGCCAGTCACACAAATGCACGGATTCTTCCGAAACAATTTTTCTTTTTTTCAAATTTTGCCAGATTTTTTCGGCTACAAAAGGCATAAAAGGCGCGCATAATTTTAACAATTCCACGTAAACTTCTCCCAAAACATTTTTCGCGGATTCATCGTCTGAACTTAATCTATCTCTGACTATCTGAATATATTTCCTGCTCAAATCGTTCAACCAGAATTCGTACAAAAATTTTGTTGCTGTATGAGGATGCAATTTTTCAATCTCTTCGGTAACATCTTTTATCACAGAATTAAGTCTGCTTATGATCCATCTGTCCTCAATTTTAAGCTGTTTTTTTGATTTCGATTTTTCAATCAGCTTTTCCATGTTGTAAAGAATATTTATTTGATTTTTTTGCTCTTTCAAAACATTAAATCCAAATCTTAGTTCCTGCGAAGGATTTTGCTGACAGTAAAGCAGTCTCATTGTATCTGCGCCAACTTTTTCTACAGCTTCGTCAAACCATATGGCATTTCCTTTGCTTTTGTGCATTTCCTCTCCTTTTTCATCCTTGACTGTTTCATATCCAAAAACTGCCTTGAAAGGAAGTTTTCCTGTCAATGCCACACTAGCCCATGAAAGAGCATTGAACCATCCCCGGTACTGTCCTGGAAGATTTTCGGAAATCAAATCTGCTGGAAACCACTCATTCCAATATTTTTTATTTTGCAAATAATTAAGAGTCGAAAAGGGAACAATTCCTGCATCAAGCCATGCATCACCAACATCCTCTATTCTGGAAACTTCCTCGCCGCATTTTTCGCATTTTATCTTTATCTCGTCAACCCATGGTCTGTGAATTTCTTTTAATTCGTCCACCTTTTTTTTGTCGACGGCTTTATTTCTCAGTTCCTTAATGTTTTCAATGACTTCTATTTTGCCGCACCCCTTGCATTCCCATATCGGCAAAGGCAGCCCGTAATATCTCTTTCTGGAAATAAGCCAATCATCCATGTTCTCGAACCAATCTTCCTGCCGCGTATTTCCGTATTCCGGATACCACTTTACTTTTTTGTTTTCATTAATGAGTTTTTTTCTCATATCCTTTGATTTTATGTACCATTCATCCACCAATCTGAAAACAAGTTCTTCACCGCATCTCCAACAATGAGGATATCTGTGTTTTATTTTTTCAATTTTGTAAACAAATCCTATTTTTTCTAAATCATCCAAAACTTCCCTGTTCACCTCGGAATATTTCTTGCCACTGAAATTTCCATAATTTTTTTCATAAAATCCCACGTCATTCAATGGAGCAACAACCGGCAGTTTGAGTTTTTTTCCAAGCGCGTAATCTTCAGAGCCGCATCCCGGAGCAACATGAACAAATCCTGTTCCTTCTTCATCGGAAGCCAAATCCCACATGACAACACTATGGACAACTTTTTTTTGTTCTGGCAGAGTTCCGTATGGCATTATGTATCTAATGCCTTTCAGCAAATTTCCTTTTTTCTCTTCAACTACTTTGTAATCTCCTTTTATCTCATTCAGTCTTTTTTTGGCAATCCAATAAAAATTATCTTCTTGTTTTATTTTCACATAGTCGGATTTTTCGTTTGCAGCGATTGCAACATTAGCAGGAACTGTCCAGGGTGTTGTTGTAAAAATCAAAAAGAACTCTTTTTTCCTTCCTTCAATGGGAAATTTCATGAAAAGCGCGTTATGAGTGACTTCCCTGTATCCTTCTGTTACAATATCGTGCTTTGAGCTTGCCGTACCGCAACGAGGGCACCAAGGCACGACGTCATTTCCTTTGTATAACCAGCCCTTCTCGAAATATTTCTTCAGCAAAAACCAATTGTGAAGATTGTTATTGTCTGTGTTTGTGTAATATGAATTTTCCCAGTCCATCCACATACCAAGTTTAATTGACTGTTCTGTTTGAATTTTCGAGAATTTTTCCACTCTCCTCTTGCAAGATTCGACGAATTTCTTTATTCCAAACTTCTCAATTTCTTTCTTGTTCTTTAATCCAAGATCTTTTTCCTCTTCTCTTTCTATCCACAATCCTTGGGCATCAAACCCGTTTTGATACCTTATCTCATGTCCTTGCATTGCCTTAAATCTGTGAAATAAATCCTTGTAAGTCCTGCCCCAAGCATGATGAACCCCCATCGGATTGTTTGCAGTTATCGGTCCGTCGATAAAACTCCACCTTTTTTTCCCTTTGTTCTTTTTCCTGAGCTTGTCAAATATTCTTTTTTCGTCCCAAAAATTCCTTATTTCTTCTTCAACATTTTTAAAATCATACATCTCTCTAAATAAAAGTTTAAATTAATAAAAGTTGTGATTTTCAACGATATGACAAATTTTAAAAACCTCATTTTTCTTTGAAGTTTATGTGTTTAGGATGTTTAACAGACAAATCAAGCAGGGATTACGCCAGCAGAATGCCTGCTGCAAATCAGAAAACTGATTACTCTGGAGCGAGCGGTGAATCGGGAAGATATTCCGCGAGTTATGAAACCAAGGCAAGAAATGCTTCTTATTAGGAAAAATTCTTCAGATATTCTTCTTCCATAAAATGCAGTTTTCCGGGAATTACAAAGCAGTAGGGTTTGGTTATTTTTTCCTTTGACAATTTTTTTACTTCACTATAAAAGATTTTTTGATTTTTTGTTCCCAGAGATGAACATAGAATAATCTTTCCGGATATGCCTTTTAGTTTTTTTATAGAATCCTTTAATTCCATACCAATGTCAACAAGCACAAGAGTATGCGCATTGATTTTTT
>DATETG010000001.1:0-6793 GCA_035283785.1 Candidatus Nanoarchaeia archaeon | reverse complement strand
ATTTGAAGGGAAATTCGATGTCTCAATGTCTTTTGGTACAGCGGAGCATTTTCTTGGTGAAAAAAGATTAAGGTTCATAAAATCGCACATTGATGTACTCAGGGAAGGAGGAATTACATTCATAGCTGTCCCAAACAAGTGGAATTTATTTTATGACCTGTGGAAATTTCTTTCTGAAAGTTTTGGGAGATGGAGATTTGGAGAGGAATATCCATTCTCGGTTTTTGAGTTCAGAAAGATTGGAAGGTTTTTTGGGAGAAAATTTTCTTATGAGGGAGTTTATCTTTTTGAGAGTTCTTTCAATCTTCCTGGAAGAATAAGAAAAATTCTTGGAGTAAAAAGAAACTACAGTACTAGCGGTCTGCGCAATCAATTGGGCACCCCATTTGACAAATATTTCAGCAGGACAATAATCGCAATTGCAAAGAAATGAGAAATTATACGAATAGAAGTTTATTCTCTTATACCTGTTGATGAATCAATTTCGTCGTGATCATGTCCAAATCCGAGATGCCTAAATAAAAAGTGACATCAAGTGGTGACCTTCCTTTAATATCGCAATCGTTTTAAAATTGAATATTTTTTTATAGAAATTGGGATTAGTAGTGGTAAGTTGTATCAATAATGGTTTTTTGCCTTCTACATTCGTTTTTTTTATATCTTCAATAATTCTCTTAACGATTTTTGTGCCAATACCTTTATTCTGAAAATTGGGTTTTACGTTAATCCAGAATATTTGGTAAACATGGTAATCCATAAAAGACTGAGTATACCCTCCAAAACCTAAAATTTCATAATTTTTTTCAGCAACTATGTATCTGGGTTTAATCAAGGATTTCGAGAACATTTCTTTCATTTCCTTAGTGGAATTTTTTTCATATTTTTTGGAATAGTTCTCCCCCACAATTTTTGAACAGGAAAGAATATCTCCCTTTCTCAACAAACGCAATTTCATTTTTTAATGGCCCCGACGGGATTTGAACCCGCGACACCTGGATATCTTTCGTTCCCTCGCGATTTCATCGAGGTGCTTCGAAATCGCCCTTCCGTTTTGAAGGAGGGGTGACTTGTCAGGGGAACGGCGTTCCCATACGATAAAAGTCCAGTGCTCTACCAAACTGAGCTACGGAGCCTTACTAGTTTATAGAAAAATTATTTTTATAAAGTTTTGTTAAAGTTAATTCTTTCTTAATCCTCTTAAGAAGTAGGTATCTCTCGCCAATCTTTCCAAATCTAAATTGAATTTCTTGGAAAATTCACTGATTTTTTTGGGCCCTGTGGATTTTTTACACTCAATTTCAAATGCGTTTACATCACAACCCATTCTTTTTGACCTGTAATATTCTTCAAAATCTTCATACCTTCCTTGAAAGGATACAAAAGGATCCACAACCCTCTCAATAATTTGATCATAACTATACTTTTTAGAATCATACATTACCGTCAGAACAGCCATTATAATACCCCAATATGATAATTCCATTTATCGGAATTAATTTTGGCAGACAGTTTTTGATAATATCTTCTTCCAATTTGCTCTCTCTTAAAGAATACATCTTTGCCTAATAAATTATCCTGAACATATACGGGGAATCTTACTTCTCTCAATTCTTGTCCTTTTTCTGTGTCAGTTGATATGCGCAACTCAGAATATTGAAATTCTTCACAATCATAAAAATGTGTCAAACTCTCCAGTTTTCCCGTTACTTCAATGCTTTTTTCCGTTCCAAAATCAATGATCCCCATGAACATGAAAAATTTTGAATTTTTCAATTTAAAAACATTTATGTGGTGAGTTATATAAAATCCCTTAGTTTTTTCTCAAAATCTTCCTGCGTCATCGAACCTATAAATTGCCTTTCCTGCTTGCCTTTTTTGAAAAGCACGAAATTTGGAATTGAGACAATGTTGAATTTTTCCGCAAGCTCTGGATGATCTTCTATGTTAACTTTTGCAAATTTTATTTTTCCTCTGAATTTTTCAGCGAGGTCGTCCATTACAGGAGCCATCATTAAGCAGGGCATGCACCAATCGGCAAAAAAATCAACCAAAACAACTTCCCCCCTTATTGCAGATTCAAATTCATTTTTAGACAATTCTCTGACGGATTCTGAAGCCATTTTAACAAGGCATGAAAATGAAAAGTGTTTATAAAATTTTCCCATATACTTAATCCCACATTTATTTAAAAATTAAAATTCTCATGAGGAAGAATGGAATTTAAAGAAGATATAAAAATTCTCACGCAAGATGTTAATAATCATTTAGATTTAGACAGCAGATCAATAAAAGATTTAATTGACGTTCTCGCGGTGAATGGATGCTCTTTTAACGAGGACAAATCTTTGATTGTCTACAACTCTAGATATATTCCTGCCGATACTTTAAAGATACCTATAAAGTTATGGACAAAAATAAATTCAGAAAAAGATGTTCGCCCTTCCAGGACAGAATTTATTGGAACTTCTGATTCATTAAGAAAACCACACTCTCTTGAATTAAGTTTATGGAATTTCGCAAGTCTGGATGTTGGGGATGATGACAGGATGATGTACGGAATAAAAGGAAATGCAAGTTTAATAACAAACTTACACGAGGATTATACAAAGGGAGCTCTGCTGTTAACGAGTCTAGTTAATACGATATCTCTTTTTTATACAGGAAGATATTATTACACCGATGGTGATTAATGTTTATTCTCATATAGATAAACAACAACAACTATTTTTAAAAACGAACTGTTTTTCTTAAAGAAATGTCAAAAGAGGCAGATATTTCCATTCCCGAGAGAATTGAATTAAACCAGCTGGAAAATGCATGGCCTTTTTATCATAGAAACGAACTTGCCTTGGGAAAAATTGATTCACCTTTAGCAATTGCAACTTTGTGGACTCAAAGACAGGGATTGGAAAAAATATTGGGCAAAGAGGAATATTCGGCAATAGGGCAATGCTTCTCGGCAAGAGGTGTCAGTTTAATTTTAAGAGAGTTGCTTGCAAACCCAAACATAAGAACCTTGGTTACTTGGGGAAGAGATTCAACCGGAACAGGAGAACAGATAAAAACATTTTTTGAAACAGGTATTAACGCTGATTATACGCTGCCCGGATTTGAACCGATAATGATTCATGAGGAAATTCCAATGGGGGAAATATCTCTCTTGCGAAAAAATGTCAGGCATTTGGATTTAAGAGGTAGTGTTGAAGCGCATGATTACAAAACTGCCGCAGAGATTATAAAAAATATCCCCCATAACTCACAGCCTTGGAGAAATTACGGAATGAGATATCCTCTAACGATTACAAAATCAAGGAAAAATCCGGGCGAGATCATTGGATATCAAACAAGAGGAACAACTGTTGAGGAAACCTGGCTTGATATTCTTGACACAATATTGCGGTTTGGCAAGGTGAAAGAAATTCCGGGAGAGGATTCAAAATTAGATATTCCTGGCTTGACGGCAATAGTCACAGGAGATGAAGATTACACAAAAATGTCAAATCCAAATATATTCAAATATATCCCTGATTTTGAAAACGGGGTTAAAAAATACGTCGACCAATTTACATCTCCGGAGCACATAGAAGAGATAGCTTACCATTACGGCGAGGAATTGTTTGCCCACGATACAAGAAAGGGAAAAATAAACCAGATACAATACATAATAAAAAAATTATCGTCAAATATCCATAGTGGAAGGGCTTTTGCAAGCAGCTGGAACGTTGGGAGACACATGGAAGCTCCTGAAGGACCGTGCCTGGTTGATGTTCAGTTTTCAACAGTTCAGGACGAGGCCAGCAAGTACAAATTGGTGCTGATGTCTCATTTTAAAACTCACGACATGTTCTCTGCCTGGCCGTCAAATGTTTTTGGATTGAGGGAATTGCAAAAACTTGTCTTGAGAGAATTACGTACTCCGTTTAATGAAAAAAATTTAAGCCTCGATTTAGGACCTCTTACAACAGTTTCAGGCTCAGCACATATTTACGGAGGGCAGGTGGAAAATGCCCAGAAAACTCTGCAGGAATTTCCTCTCTCTGAAAACAGAAATTATGATTTGAGCGGCAGATTAAATCAGGATCCCCGAGGGAATTACACTTTTAGATTGGAAGGAAACAAAGTCATAATAGACCATTATAATCACAACACCGGAGAGATTATAGAGACAGAAAAATTCAGTTCAAGAGCCAAAGCGGAAAAATGGATGGCTGAAAAAAGAACTTCAGACCCCTTGCACACAATTTATGTCGGCCGTGAATTGGCAAATATATTTACATATCGGGAATTAAGAGATAAAGGGATAAATGTGGAATATCATCAAGACAGAGGAATTGTTTTTCCAAAAGATTAATTTTTTCTGAATGGGCTGGGCAAAAATGATTTCAAATCGCTGAAGTCAGTGCTTCTCATTTCCATGTATGTTTTTTGAGGAGGTTGATACATTTCATAAACTTCGAATTTTACCAATTTCTGCCAATCCTGTATCATTATGGGCAAATCCCTGGCCCGTACTTCAAATATTATTTTTGAAGGTGTGTTTTGTTCTATCACAGAATCATAACCGTGTCCTGCATTAATTAATCCGGCATAGTGTGTTCTCAAATCTCCCAAGTCAGGAGAATACTCGGCTATCTCTGCCGCGATATGTGGTGGAAGTTTTATGTCTTCTTTTGAGTTTATCAAGGCAAATTCTCCGGGATGGATTATCACCGATTTTCTTCCGTTATGGCTTCTTACTTCCTCAAAAAATTCATTAGGGTCATAATAATCTTTTTTTGACAAATCTATTGTTCGGCTGTCTTTTTTTGCCTTGTATATCAGGAAATCTCCCGCCAAGTCTGCATGAAAGGTAAACTTCCCCGAGTCAATTATCTCTCTTTTGCTGTGATCTCCATAAACACGCCCTCCTTTGATTGTGAGTATTGGATAATCCCTTAGCAGAAGGTCAATTTCCCCGCCGTTTAATGGTCTTGGTTCTCCGTCGTAAAATCTTATTTGCGGGACAGAAGTATTTCCTCCTTCATATTTTATCGGGAATGCCGTTGCGCATATCTCCGTATAAATGTCTCCTACAAATCCTCCGGGTATAAAATCAAATCTTGGAACTTTGTCAATAAGTCCTTTTGTTGAGATGCCAATTCTTCCCCTTCCCGATTTGTTGTGAATCCTTGCAGTTATGCTTTCAGGGAGATTTAATCCTTCAACAAGTTTTACCAAATATGGTTGTGAAGTCTCCATAAAAAAATTTTGGTCGTTTGCATCATCCACAACACCTGTTGTCTCTAGCATGTCCTCTATCATTTGATTTTCTAAAGGAAGAATACTTCCGAGCAATCTCCACTTTTTAATTCCCAACCTTAAATCCAGACTGCTTGTGTTAATGAGGGATTTGTCCGCATTTGTGATAACTCCCTTGTCAATAAGTTCCTCTATTCCCCAGTCAGAGTAAACTCCGCCTCTTCTTCTATAAGCCATGATAATTCTCTTTTAATGGAATTTTTAAAGATGATTGTAATGCAAAATAGTTTTTACACTTGGGTTTCTCTCTCGCCTTTTGTCGAGACTCTTCCGTGCTGCCATTGTCCCCTGTATCCAGATTGGTTTTCGGACGTTCTGAAAAACAAAATGTGCACAAATCTTGCTCCGAGTTCAATCCTAAAATCGGATTTTCCCAAATTGCACATTCCGAAAGTAAGTTCACCCTTGTACCCGGGATTTGCCGTCGCTGTTGACAACGTAACCCCGGATCTTTGCAGTGTTGATCTTGGCCTGAATATCGCTGCGATGTCATCGGGAAGATTGACCTTCTCAATTGTCTTGACCAAAACAAATTCTCCGGGTTTCAGGACAAAATCCTTTTCTTTTCCATGCTTTGCAATTGTTTCAACATCTGGAGTAAATCTTTCTGTTTCTCCCAAAAATGATTCGCCTTCCTTTATCCTGAAAATTTCTCTTGCACGCAAGTCAAAACCGGCGCCTTCGGGATTTGTCAGTTCCCTCTCAGATAAATTCTCAACAAGGTTAAGATCATTGACAAGTTTCAGAAGTTCATTTGTCCCTATCATCAGTTGAAATAAAATTTCTTTTTTATAAATCTTGTCGTGATAACTAACTTTTCATCCCTTGGACAACAAAGAAGATTTTATACAAAAACCATGCGAGAACAAGGTAATAAACAAAACTTTTCAATCCGAGTATCAGGAGAACCGTGTAAATTGCAACTCCAAAGTCAATGAAGCTCATTGCTTCGCGGAATATTATTGCCTTTAATGAAAGGTAAGTCGCGCAAAAAAGAAGGATTACAATTCCCATACCTGAAACGACGGAAAAATGCGCGACAGTTATTGCAATCAACGAGACAATGTCAAGAAACATGAAGACCAAAATTAGCATCACGGGAAAAATAAAAAGCAGTTTATAATTTTATTGAAATTCATTTTAATTCAAGTTTGTTCCCATCTCTCTGTCCATCTTTTCTCCTTGCTAATTATTGGGGTTTTTACTTGAGATTAACGATAAAACGGACTTTTAGGATATAATCTACGGCGCAATTTTAATTAAATAAAAATCAAAATTCAATTCCTTTTCTCGCCAAAATTCCCTTGTCATATGGATGCTTTATTTTTTTTATTTCCGTAACCAAGTCAGCTTTCTCAAAGATTTTTTCAAATGGTTTGTGGCTTCCTGTGAGAATTAACTCTTTGTTTTTTGGCTTTTTATTGATTAATTCCAAAACATCTTCTTCTTTCAACAACCCCAATTGAACTGCGTATAGAATCTCGTCGGCAATTAC